>NZ_JAWPOP010000014.1:0-144520 GCF_033344345.1 Vibrio sp. 1978 | reverse complement strand
CGCCTTACTGGATCTATGCGGTTACAGTTTTGCACCGCGATACGCGCAGTTCAGTAGTGTCATCAATGATCTGTTTGATGTGACTGAAAGTGAACAAGGCAGCACCATACTGGCGCTAAAGAAGCCTATCAGAACGAATGTTATTACAACGGGATGGCAAGATATCAGGCGTATTGTTCTGTCACTTCAGACAAAGCGGACGACACAAGCAATGCTGGTAAGAAAGTTGTCTGGTTACCCTTCTGGACACCCAATATTACAGGCTCTGACGGAGTATAATCGACTGGTTAAAGCGCAATATTTACTTGACTACATCGACGATGCCAGTTTGCGGCAGTATGTGCAACGTGCCCTGAACCGGGGAGAAGCATGGCACTTCCTTAGACGAGCCATTGCGTCGGTGAATGGTGATCAGTTCCGTGGCAAAAACGAGTCTGAAATCGCTATCTGGAATGAATGCGCAAGATTGCTTGCCAATGCGCTCATCTACTTCAACTCCGCGATACTGAGTCATCTTCTGGGACACTTTGAAGCGACAGGTGATGAAGAAAAAGCGGCTATCACTCGTGCTGTTTCGCCCGTTGCATGGCAAAATATCAACTTAAGCGGGACGTATAACTTCACCAATACCGGAAAATTGCCTGATATTAGTGAAATTACGAAGCCAATCGTGGATGATTAAGCTTGGAAACGAAAGTAACCCACAGCTGGAGGCTATATAATACAAAGCCTGTAGCATTCTATGTTACTTTAGAGGGGAAAATCCCTAGAACCCCTTCTTGGCTCATAGTTATTTCCAAGCTAAAGCTATGGATTTTATGAACGCGTCTGGGCGTAATAAGATGATTACAGGGTTGGAAAAATCAATAGAGTTGTTCAATGAGGTTGAGGACATCCTAAACCCAATCACAATGACTGTCGCAGCAAAGTATGGGTTAACCGAGGAAGTTATTGCAAATATTCAAAAACAGGCTCTGGAAGATGCGAAAACCGACCTTTAACAAACGACTATGGCGTCAATAACTAATTTTTAGCTATGTTCTAATCCTACATGATGCATCTCTTAGCATATCACAACCATCTTGCGAACACATGCAATAATAGCAAGCGTTTAAGGTTTCAAGATGCTTTTTCTAATCTGACAAAAACGTTTTAATACACAGCTCTAAAACATTTTTGTCCAGATACGTGTTCCAGCGGATGGTCAGACAACCAGTATGATACTTTTATAGTCAATTGTTGTGAGATTGAAACATGGTAGTACCAATTGGTATGAATCTTTATTTATGTCAGCGTGACATTTAGAACGGTACTGACAGGCTTACTTGAACATTTAGTATGAAACTTTATTTCTCTCCCAAATCTACGGGGACTTCAAACCATAAATATACACGGTATCCACCACCTAAACTACACCACAAGCCGCTGTTACGACACCAATAACCTTAACTACCTCACTCGCTTTAACTCGAATTAAGCGAGCTTCGCTCGCAAAGAATCAAGCTCCCTTTCGCGTCTTCGACGCTAACGAATAAGGGCTTCGCCCTAAATATTTCTACTCCTTGGTGGCTTCGCCACTGCTAAGACCCCCTGGAAAAAAGTTTGGCGTAGCCAAACATAGATATGGATAGATAAAGATAGAAATAAATCGATATGAATAGTATTTACCAATCTAAGAAGCGGCGAAGCCGCTGGTTCTCCCAGGGGGGAGAATGCTCAAGAGGCGGCGAAGCCGACCTTATAGTTACAGCACGTGCGGATGGAGCGAAGCGGTGGGGGAGAGGCACCAATGAGTACCTTAAAGTGTGGTGGATACCGTGTATAGTTGACTAATTTTTGTTCGATAGTGGTTCAAATGAGGTCCGATTTAGACCTCAATATTTGAAAACGAAGTATTAAGTTAAAGCTGATAATGGCCAAGCAAATGTACTCAATGAGTTGTCTGACTCTTTGATTTTCTCCACAAGGTCATCCGCTCCGACTTCAATACCACATTCATACAGTCCATAAACCTCTTTTACAAAGAAAGGTTCGTCCGAACTAGTGTCCTTTACCATTTTTCGATTAAGGCATTCATTAATAAATGTTCTAGAGACATGTAAGTTCTCAGGATGTTGCCTGTTCCAGGTATCGATCGTATGCATTCTGGAATCTTTGATATGAGCGAGGTGCTGACTAATTTGTCCTCCAATTATCGACACTATGACAGTAATCGAAAACAATATTACTTTTAGACTAAGACGGATCGCAGATTTCATGCAGTATTCCTATTATAGAGGGGGATTTATTCTGATTTGGTGCTTAACGAGGTTGTTTGTGAAAGCTCTATCAAGTTGTAGTTAGGTCATGACATAAAAGGAACACCAGCCTTTTCTAGGTCTTGCCATGTAAGGGGGGCGTTCTTCACTGTACGGGGTGTTTCAAAGTGAACATTTTCGGCTTCTGAAATAAACATTCCTCTATCAGGATTTAAAAGATCCATGATTAAAGTGCCATCGGGATGGACAATAAACTCCAATTGATATCCCTCCGGTACATTTGGCCATTTATAATCCTCAGGAATGATGCCTTTAAGCCTTTGCGAGACAATGGAGACTGTCAAAACTTCATCTTTATCAATTTTTATCATATCAATCATACTCTTCGTTAATATTTGTACCAAAGCTCATATGGAAACTAAGTTGATCAAATTATCAACTAGCTCAGCATGAGGTTTTCCTAACATACGTATTAAAATATATGGTAACATTAGTATTGTTTTTTATACGCGAATGACATCTATTATTCAATGTTTAGTCTAGACTGCCTAAGAATGGTTGAGGAAAAGCTAATGTTTAGAACAAAGTATTTACTGATAGCACTATCTTGTACTGCTTTGATTTGCCTGATTTTCTTTAATAGCGGAGCATACAAAGACAATTTCGAGGTGGTGGCCAAGGTATGTGGTCTACTATCACTAGCTAGCTGGCTAGAACGTACAAAGCAGATATAACAGATAGTCGTCATGTGGCCAAAACCTATACATCCATATCTACTTAAAAAGCATGCGTACAGGTGTGCTCTAGATCCATATCGACACACGTTGATGACACTCCAGAACTATGACGACCTGATAAACCTAGATCTGCAGGTGCTTGATACTCTCTATCAACTAGAACATTTGATAGTCAGTCATTTAGAAAAAATGACAAACCATCATATTAACTCAATTACTAGTGGTAAGTACCTTTTCGGCTTGAAACTAATAGAGGCGGCTATACACAGACTTCCAGTACCGACATTCGAAAATATTGAACTGACATCGCGATCAGATAACGGCGTAAGACAAATCCTCGCGATAAAAGTGTTGTAACTGAGAATATTTGAACTAGGAGACTCAAGATTGGAAAGCGCAGTAACTAAAACAAGATGTACTGCTAAGCGCAATACATCAACGAACATCGAAAGGGCATGCTCTGCTAGTTTAGAAGAATTACTTTCAACCTATAAATTAATTGAAAGTATGGGAAGGTATGATCCTCTCTGGATCTCTTTCGAAAGAAACAGAATTGAACAAATTTGCAAAGTTAAAGAATGGACTAGGGTTGGTTTAAAAGAGCTCAATTGTATTTTGTCTTTGAAAGATATGATTAAGCTCGCCAAGAAAGAACCTAACCTAACACCACTACTTGACAGGTTATCAGGGTGTTATCGCGTTAGAAGTACCAATACTTACATGGTAAGTACCTCAAGCGAACTCGATTTGTTGAAGATTGAATTTACAGCAGCAGCACGATTTACTGTCGCAAGTTGGATGTACATTGCATTTTCTACCCATTTTGAGGACGGAGTTGAGCTAGGTTGGTCAACCATTGATGCAATATTCGAATCTCAATCACTCCCTTCAACACATCCAGACACATGGACAATGGACAATTTCTTATACATCTAGGAGGTAATAATATGATGCATTACAAAGACTCTGTATTTTCACCAGAATGGGGGCAGTTCACCAGAAGAATAGTTATATTGGCATTTTCTCTAACAATTGTAGGTTTAGCTGCATGGCGATTCTCTCAATTAGAGTCTTTTAATCTGCTTTATATAGTAATTCTTCTTCTTGGTATCCTTATCCAGGGGCTATACCCAATTTATGCTGAACGCAAAGAATTGAGACGCAAGCTTTACAGAAGACACTTGAGTACACTTAATATTGATATTCTCGAGAAGTATTTAAATCAAGCTGAAAGCGATATAGAACGAGATTTGATAGAAGACACCATTTCAACAATACGTTATTGATTGGTGATTGAATGGATATCAAATTCGACACTACTGAAATCTATCACGAGAATCGACACCAAAACCTTATGCGTATAGTCAACCAAGACTACAACCGTAAGATTCAGAACTTATGTAGACATTTAGATATGCCTCACTTGGCCAGTTATCTCAGCCACAGATCCAAGCCTCAGAAGAACATCAGTCACAGACTAGCTAGAAACATAGAAACAAAGCTCGGTATGCCTATTGGACAACTTGATGAGGCCATTTCTACCATAAATGTAGACCCAACAATTGATGATAACCTCCCAATTGACAAGCTTGCCAGATCTAGGAATTTAGAGATCCTATTGACCCTTATAGGGAATGGCAATATTAGCAAATTGAACTCAGAGCTAGGTTGTCATTTGAACAATCATTTAGGGCCCAATAAATCCCGTATGCTAGGAAAAAAGTTAGCAACCAGAATTGAAACTAAACTAGGGCTACGCCCTGGCACCATGAGCGTGAAATGTACTTTCAATGATTTTCTACCATATTTAAACAGGGACCAATTGACTAGGCATATCGAGTCTAAACAAGAAGAGTATGATGAACGAATGTCAAAACGTAGAATAATAATTGAACAAAGGAATGATATCGTGAGCCAGATGTTGAAGAAGATAGCCAGCTTTCTGGAAGGCAGTGGTACACATGAAATATTAGAGGATTCTGATATTAGAAAGGTGTATATCCCTGTGCCAAACCACAAAAATGAACTCCCAATATTAGTTAGCTGCGAAACTAAGCCATCAAACAGATTCTTAATTTTATGCTCTAAAGGTATGACAGAGCGACACGATAAACTCACAAACATGATTTTAAGCGATAGGGATAAGTTTGAAACAGATGTCGGTGAAATGGACCATTATCCAAAAATCGCTGTAATAAACGCCTATGACCGAGAGTTGGCGATGCCATCGTTGAATAACCCAGAAATTACATTAATTATTAAAAAGGCTTTGTATCAGCTCAGTAATTTGACAGACGACTATTTGCTAGCAAAGTTTAAGTTAAAAACGGTATATAACGAACTAGTAACCGCACAACTCCAATACGTAAAGTCATTCAGTTCTGTGCAAATCATTAAAACAAAGGAGCTGTTACATCGAGGTTTTTCAATACCCAATATTAAGTTGCGTGGAACAAGGGAACTTAGCCACTCTTTACTAGTACCAGTTAGCAATAGCAAAGATACCTTAAGAGAAGTACGGGAGTTTGCAAAAGGAAGTGGTACTGACTTCGTATTGCCCATCTGTATAAATAATGGCAATGTGGTGTCAGACCAATTTGTGCCTACCAAGACCTGGCTGGCCAGCCACATATAGATACAAGCTTGATCATAACCATATAAAAACAAAAGATAATTGATACATACTTGGTAACATCTTAGTATGTGTCAATATGGTTTTTTTTTACGCAAAGTAGGAAGTATGTTGTTCTTTCTTGAAAAATTGGGGATCAAGGCAGCGATGCACTGTCGGCTCGTGAATGGTAATCAAGAGCATTTATTATGGGGACTGGATTGGAACTCGAAAAGAGCACTACTTGAGTCAAAAAATCGCTGGTTTTGGCTACCTTTACAAAATGTAGAAATATCGAATGTTACAAACATAGTCGATAAACTTTCGGAGTTTTACGCTTCACATGATGAAAAGATATTAGGTGTAAATTGGCTTGAAGGCACACTATTGATATCTAAAGATACTCACTTGGATTGGGTTACCGAAGAAGATCTCGAGCTTCCTTAAATCATAACCTAACTGTTTAAAGAAGGATTAATTTATGGCCACTGTTGCAGCATTACCTTTCCCTCAACTACCTGAGTTTTTTTCATTTTTCGCAACAAACCCCTACGGAATAGTAATTAGTTTACTATTAGGATTGATCATTAGTGGCGTTGTGTTGAGAGGACTAGTTGATCTGTTTAGAGGTCAACAAAAGTAATAGCTCAATTTTGTTTAGTTTTTAGATAATACAATTTAAGACTTATAACCTGATGAGAAGCGGCATGTTAGAAAGAACAATGGAAAGAGAGCTCATCTTTCATGGTACACGAGCTAAGGAGTTTGATAAATTTGAGTTAGGCATGCTAGGTACAGGCGAAGGCTGTAATGATGCTAATGGATTTTACTTCGTTTCTAATCTGAAAGGAGCATGCTATCACGCTGACTATAAAGCGAGGCAGGTAGGTAAACCTACCGTATATGTGTGCGCAATAAAGGAACAAGCTAAAGTAGTAACTATTGGTAAATCCATTTCTATGCACCCCAAATATCTACAGCAACATTGGGATAAATTACCAGTGTGGATATCAACTAAGAGGGGTAAAGAATGGTACTCAGAACTTGCAAAACCACCTGAAAATCGAATACACAATGACCTAATTGATTTGAATGAACGGAAACGTTGTCATATTTTGCGTGAAAACGGTATCGATATCTTAAAGGATTTTGAGAGTGGACAATTTGTAGACGGTGGGTATCATGGCCGTTCTCATTTAGTGTTAAATCCAGACTCTATTGATATAATTGAGACTTTAAATGTAGAAGAAATATATGATGAAATATCTGGGAGACCCAAATTTTACCACCTCCGTAAAGAGCCTTGTATATTTGGTAAATCAAATATTTTAAGCCGACTTTGCGAGTATGACTGAGTATATTTTGACCCGTTTAAATCTTTCAGATATTAAGTTTAACATAGACATTGTTCTAGCATACCCAGGTTAAATATCAAATTGAAAGGGCTGGTGGGTGTTTTATAACCAGCCTTTTTGATGAACAAATAATATTTAAAACTAGATATAACTAGTCATGAAATACAATTATTGTATTTCATGCATTGAATATTCCAAAACAATCCCCACCTTAATACTAATACTAACAATAAAACGGATATAATATGTTCGACTCACTTAAAAGCACCTTTCCCTGGTCTATTATAGCTATCGTTGCTGTATCTGGCTCTGGAGTCGTCGGTGCAAAACTATACAAAGAATATCTCAAAACTACCGGGCCAGCAGTTGTTCAAGGCATTTCCGACAACGAAGCGTACAAAGACTTTGTTGACTGCCTGACGGTGGTAGATTTAGAGCGTTCTAGCTTAATGGAAAAATGCGACAGTTTCTATTTAGAATACCTACCAGCTAAAACAGATCCGAGTTACAAGAAGAAGATCATAGAAGTTCAACAGCTAAAGCCAGAGTGGATTGAACAAACCTACCAGAAATTAACTTGGTTACGATCTGACTATGGACTTCCTGATTATCCACCACTGGAAGACTTATCCAATGGTCAATTGACTTCAGTAAGCAACTGATTTCAAACCTAACAGCACAAGGCAACTTTAAATGTTGCCTTTTTTTTATCTATATTCAAGTAATATTCCCTTACGCAGTCTAGCAGACTATGTAGAACCATGGGTTATTATGTGGGTTTTACTTTAGTAGCTCGCTTTGTTTTCGTTAAGCTAATCTTCGAATAATTCATATAAACTCAACAAACAAATAACACTGTATAAATAGACATGATTATAAAGTGTAGTATAATTTGAGTTATATTACACTTTTTGGCCGTTAAGGTTAGCGTTACAGGTGACAGCGTAACACTTTATTTTTGGAGGTGAACGTGGAGATTACTAAGCAAAATTTACCAATTCCTGCATCCGGATTAGAAAAGATTAAGGCATTAGAACTAGGCAATAACAAAGAAAAAGAAAATCTTTCACGATTTAAAATCCCTTTGCCTGAACTTGACGGTGCAATTGATCCTGATCACCCAAACCTAAAGACAATACTAGATAACATGGCCATATTCGAGGCTACACGTGGTGGTTTTTCGAAGGCAACACAAAAAAACATGTTTTCCGCTGTTCGCTCTTGGATAAGATTTACTGAGTATATTGAATTAGCCTACGCATTTCCTATACATCCAAGAATGTTTTACTACTGGATACTACACCTAAAAAATGAACAGAAAGTGTCTTATGCGACTCTAATGAGCCGAAAGAACCTCATAGCCATATTTTTGAATCAACTAGGATTCGCCAACGTAACTGAAGACAAGCTTATAAAAGACTTTTTCAGGGGTGTAAAAAAGGATATGGCAGAATCTGATTTATCAAAGGTAGAGCAAAAAGTTGCTTCACCATTCAGAGCAAGCGATTTGAACAGACAGATCGAAATAGTTGGGACACTTGAACAAGCTGGGCCAAAGCTTTTCAAAGACCTAGCATACATGACCATTGCATACTCTACTGCTCTTCGAGAAGAAGAGATCTTTACTTTAAAACGTAAAAACGTCATCATTTCTGGTGACACTGTCACTATAGTGAGGACAAAATCTAAGACATCTGCAGCGCCACCCAAAAAGTCTATCATTGGCAGGTATGCAGGGATCGTGAAGAAATATATTGAACTTGTAGAAAAAGGAGTTGAGCTTTACAACCATGTAACCCCTTCAAGTCCAGTCGAAGATCAGGAATATTATATTTTTGGTTGGATTCTGAAAAATGGACAGCTTAAGGACCCATTAAAACCTATGAATGGTGTATCCGTACTTAGATTGTTCCGTAAAGCATATGAACGACAAAGTGTATTTAAAGGTCGTTGTTGGTCAGGGCATTCGGGACGTTGTGGAGCGGTAGTTGATGGGCATGTCGTTCATAAGATGAATGCAGTCGACCTTATGTCTATTGGTGATTGGACAAATATGGGTACTGTTAAAAGATATCTGAGAGCTACCGGTCACCTAGAAGCTTCAAATATCGAACTACAAAAACACTAAATCAAAGCTATCTGACGCAGAATTCGTTCTTGGTCCAAATCTGGAAACGCAGTAGCGAAGTAGTGTTTAGTAGCCACTTCTAATTGGGCCATAAACTTTATCTTTTGGGCGATGTTTCCTGTAAGGCTTATTGTTTTACCGGAGATGATTGTGCTTACATAAATCGAGCTCTCTTTAAATCCTATAGACAATGGCCCAGTTTGTTGTTGGTGAAACTTTAACTTGAAATCAAGGCATTTAAGGTTTTGAAGAAATAGGGAATAAGCTTGAATAAGTTCAGTGTGAGAAAAGGCAACTGAGATTTTGTTGTTCCAATCACTTGAGCGACCGTTATGTTCTGGGCAAATGTCTACAACAATTGAAATTAGGTTGTTAGCTATGTTTCCTAATCGAATCACCGCTGCACAATTTAATGACTTGTTATAGAGATTAATTTGACTATTTGGGTGGAAGTAAGCGTTTGATTTTGTGGCAGAAGGTTGCACTGATTGTGACTTGCCGCCAACTTCAGATAGACGAACGTCCTGCTTTTGTTGATTAAAGGCGTTCAAACAGACATCATTGCTTGGCAAAGTTGTACTTTGTGGGCTTAGGTGTTTATCGTGTACATTAACAATTCGATCTGAGGTTTTTTCTGATACTACATCCTGATGATTCAGATCATCTGTTATGTCAGAAAACTCGTTGTCTGGTTGAAATTCCCATGAATTTACACTCATATCGCCCCCAAAGTAGTACGTTAGTTGTCAAAAAAATGGCAAATACCCTTGTTTATGTATATCTTATATTGATACATAAGCAAGATTTATAAAGACTGGACTGGTTCCTGGTGAAGCAAAGAGGAGTTACCTTTGCCATCAATAGAACCGATGGGCACAAGCTTAAAACAAAAAATATATGAACCCAATCTCTCTAAAGACATTACCAAATTTTACAAGCTATGTGCTTTCTATTTCAGAGTACTTGCTCTTAAATGTTCTTGAAAACGACAAGAAAATCATAAAGAAAATTCAAAGCGGTGATGAGCTACCTCTACCTGAAATTAAAAACTCTTTAGATCAACGATTTGAAGATCTAAAGTTAGAAATATTTGACTATGAAATCCTTAAGTCAATCGCTATGAATTATCCTCATGACCACTACGCTGAAAAAATCGTGTCTTGTAACTATGACTATCATATGACAATGACCTGGTTCAAGAAGGCTATTCTTCAGTCATCTGTTAGACCACTTGCCTTTGCACAGCTTGAGTTAGGCTAAAAAATGGATTTAGAAAAACTCAAAGTGTCAGTTGAAAAGTTCTCAAGTCAGAACTTTCAAAAACAACAAGATATTCTCCAACTACAAAATAGAATGATCGGCACCATTCTACAAATCAGACTAAGTGCAATACCACCAGCTCGAAGAAGTGAATTCGATAATACCAGTTTTACAAATTTGCCAAGTTTGCTAACAAAATGGCAAGTTAATCCAAATGCTGTACAAGATATCAATTTCTTTCTGAATGAATTTGAGACAAAGTTTGGCAGGAGATTTGACCATATTAGCTTGAAGAGTGTTGAGAAAGCTAATGTACTTGAACCTAGTCAACAAACAATAAATCAGAGGCTAGAATCTTGTATAACTGGACCAGTAAATGAAAAGGACGCCATTGGTATCAAACAACAGCGTCCTGATAATGACTTCGACTTTTCTCGCTAGTAGAGCCCTTCCATAAATGCCTCATCATCAAGACATGCTCTTTCAATTTCCAAGAACTCTTCCATTTTACGTAAGTAATAGGACTGCTCTTCGAAAGTGATTTCATCAAACAAAAATTGATATCCGCTCATAGGTGTAGATGAAACTATTTTAGAGAGAAAGTGCTTTGACTGTTTAGTAAAGCCAGGAGAAACAATAAGCGCCGAAACATTGTTGGCTCTAATTGTTAGAAGTTGAGTTTGGCTAATAATTTCATGTTCTGCGTCTAGCCAACCTCGAGCTACCTTTAACTTTTTCTCTAAAAGCCTAGCGCTACGGTCTGAAACATAGCTTTCTTTTGAATTAAGCCTAACGTCACGATGATTAATACCTAACCGTGAAACTAATTCAAGATTAGCCTCACGATTGATTAAATATGCCGCACCACCTTCATTCTGTTTTGTAGCGAATATGTCGGAGAACAGTTCGCTGTAATGATTCTTATCCATAAATACTTTCTTATTTTTGAGAATAGACGCAAA
The DNA here is from genome assembly GCF_033344345.1 of Vibrio sp. 1978. Lineage (NCBI taxonomy): Bacteria > Pseudomonadati > Pseudomonadota > Gammaproteobacteria > Vibrionales > Vibrionaceae > Vibrio > Vibrio sp. 1978. Next base: position 133,209 of record NZ_JAWPOP010000014.1, on the reverse strand, counting down.
TAATCATGTGACTTGTATCTAAACATTAACTGCCGTTATGTCTAATTTTTACCCATGAAGAGTGAAACTTAAATAAATTTTCATCATTTGTTGCATATGTGTGAGCTATATCCCTATTTGTAGGTCGCATTACGCAAATATTTCTACAATTTGTTGAGTAATTAGTCTATTGAACCGATATCACTTCTGAGACTAGCAAATTGAAACTAACATTTGACTCAATAATAAGCCTATGCTAGCAGCTTTTGCTATTGTATTTTAGACAAAAATGGCATAGATTTATGCTATTATTTGCTATTAGACATCTTATTGTGTTCGAACTAATTAAAGAAAAAATATTGGGTTTGGCTTCCATACTCATCACTTCTTTCGCTGCTACATATTATTTGTCCGCGAGTTATACATTCGGTGTTTTCACGAGTGCCTTATTTGGCATCGCATATTTGTACTTTATGCAACGGCAACAACAACAATCGGTTAGAAGAAAGGAAGCACAAGCGAAGATACGTGGGTTTGGTTATACAAACTCAATTTCCTCTCAGATGGAAAGACCCTCTAATGCGAGTAGATCTCAAAGTTCTCCGACTCTGAATGAACAAAACCCATTTAACTTCTCTGAAGAAGAAGTTCAGGCTTTCAAATTATTAGGGCTACCTATTACGTCCCTCAATATTTCTGAAATCAAGAAAGCCTTCCATCAAAAAGTTAGGTATTACCACCCAGACATTAACCAAAACATCAGTACGGATGAATCAATCATCACTGTTTCAAATCTGAATACAGCTAAAACACTTTGCATCAATGCAACGAAGAGGAAACAAAATGAACGTCTTTAAGCTTTCTAGCATAGCATTCGCTTCTACTCTACTTCTTGGGTGCGCAACTAATGAAGTCAAAGATTTAAGGCACTTAGAAAAGAGCCCTGAAGAAAGGGCTTTTGGCGATCTTGAGCCATATGCAGTTGAAATGCTTGACGAGCTCCGATTGTTAGCAAAAACGAGAAGTGCACATGCACAAGCACTTAAAGGCCCTGAGCAGAGAAGGCAGGAGCGCATGCTCTCTACAATGCTGTTACCTGGTTTTGAAAAGGTTGTTGACTGGAATTGTGATTGTGAAGTCGAAACTGCCGTAAAAGGTATTGCTGAGACAGTAGGTTATGGTTCTGATCGAGTATTTACTTATGGCCAAAAACCACCTGGTGGCGTGTTTGTAAGTATTAAACTGAAGGATCAACCAATAAACGACGCAATAAAGATTATTGACTCTGAAAAGGGTGCCCAGGTAGACATCATGGTCGATAACCGACTTAAGACGATTGTCGTTAAATACTTGGAGACAAAAGCGTGAGAACCAATACTGCTATTTGTTTAATTGCTAGTCTATTTTTCAGTGTTACCACTTTGGCAGATGAATCTAAGCGCACCTATTACAGCTTAAGTGAACTAAAAGATGTAAAGGTTAGACAACAACTAGTAAGCGATGGTGAAGAGGCACTCAGAATTGAGTCGATCCGCGAAAGAGCTGAAGAAGTTGGCAGTGCGAATGGTTATATAGCTACGATGGAGCGCTTAACAGATGTAGTGGATAGCAAGTCTCACCTCTTTGACCGCTTGCTACCTTTCGAGCATCTCATTAACGCTTCTGCAAATCTAAGTTCAGGTGAAGCCAAGTACCTTCGTCCAGGTATGGTAGACAAAGTAGAAGCTCATGCCGCGATAACGCGAGACACAAAAGCTACGATTATCAGGACCGATAATCTTGTCTATCGATTGAGAGAACAACCTAAGCCTGTGTTGAGGAAACCGCATTGGTCTGACTATCTCTACGACAAAAATTCACTTACTCCGACCACATTAATTGACGAACTTTTACCTAGAAATTCAGAAGAATTGGAGATCTTCAACTCAGCTCTTGATGAGGGATGGGCCATGGGCTCAGAACAAGCAATTGCTGAGATGAGAACTCGTGTAATTAATGCTTTTATTGACGCAACAGCCATGATCCGTTACGTGAATTTAGTTGAGTCCGGATATATAGAAAAGCCAGATATGATTATTGAAAATGTAGGAATTACGGTACAAGGAGACCAATTAGGTTTAGGCACTCAGTTCATATCTTTGAGTGGTGAGGCAGTTTGGCAGACAAACTCTGATCTCTATTCTTCACCAGTAATAAAAGACCCTAGGGGCTCTGTACGTAGGGATGCTGTTTCTAAAGTAGAAACTGAAGGCCTTACTCACGACCAAATTAAATCCATTCTCGTTGAAGAGTGACACCTACCATGAATGATATTCCATTAATACCTGTTTCAAGCGAAATGACACAAGTAGATATCGAAACTGTCATATGGAAAGCAATTGAGTACGGTGCTTCAGACATTTTAATAGACTGTAACTATCGAATCAGAATCGATGTAAACGGGCAAATCAGGGAAATCACTGATAAACAAATGCAACCTAACGCATGCCGTAATATTCTTGAATATATGCTCGGCACCAAAAAATCGCTGATTAACAATGTTAATGCAGCTACTCCTACGTTTTTTGCATTCGTTACCAAAAACCCCAATGATCAATCTCAGATTAGGAGTTTCCGCATTGCAGCTATTACCTCAAGGTCACTTGAATATGGAAAGACCTATAAGATGGTTGGTAGGTTGAACCCTAAAACACCAAAGGACGCAGAATCTTTGGGTATAGAGCCGGAGCTAGTCAATCTTGTAAAGCATAACCGTAAAGGTATTCTTATGTTTGTGGGAGGGGTAGGCACAGGCAAAACAACTACTATGGCCGGAATTGTAACTTCAGTGCTAAAAACTCCCAGCCTTGGTAAGCATATCTTAGTTTTTGAGGACCCACCTGAAATTAATTATGAGGGAGTAAAGATTGCTCCTGGTAACAGTATTTCAGTTCATGAAGTAGGTTCAGTTGAAACAGACTCCGATGTTCAAAGTTTTAATCAAGGCCTTGAAGCTGCTCTTCGTCTTCGTCCAGATATCATCGTTCAGGGCGAAATACGAAGTAAAGAATCAATCGAAAACGCATTTAACGCTTCTAACACTGGCAACTTCTTGATGGCTACAATACATGCAAACTCTTGCGAGACAGCGATGAGCCGCATCTACAATATGATAGATGGAGAGAATAAGCTGGCTGTATTAGCTGGTTTTATTAGTCAACTCTCTGGCATTGTCGCTCAGATACTAGTTAGAACTCTCGACGGTGAAAGGATTGCTGTTAGAGAAACCCTATATCTAACTGAAGAAATCAGAGAAGAAATGCTGAAGTGTAAATCTGACACAGAGATATCTGTAGTAGTAAGAAGGCACCTAAAGGAACAAGAGCTTACCTTTTCTCAACAAATCGCAAACCTATATCACAACAGTGAAATTGGGCCAGAATATCTCCTTATGGAATCAGAATAATGGAATATAAACCGAAGCTGGATAGAAAAGCGGTACAAAATGCGATGAAAAGACCACTTTTCCTACTTATGGACGGGTCTACTATCGTCCCGGTTTTGACATTGCCAATAATGTTCAGCTGGAACTACCTTAAAGCCATGTGTGTTTTCTATGTATTAATGTCTTTAATCTCTCTTACCAAAAGGACACCATTAGAGTTTTTTATACACCTCCTGTCAAAATACAACCAAGGCAACAACTTGCCATATCGAAAAAACGAAATTTGGAAGCCAGATAACCGATAAGAAATTGTTCTTATTCGTAGGTTACCTTACAGCTTCGTTTGTTGTTTGTTATCCGAAAATGACGTATATTTATCAAAATAATAGGGGTTACTATGATGAAATTAAGATTAATTTTACCTTTACTCGTGATGAGTAGCGCGCAAGCGGGGGTTGTATTTACTGAATACGAGTCAGATACCGCTTATGGTTTAAACGACATCCAATCTAAAGTCGGTTACCAAAATAAATTACCTGCTCACGAAATACTGAATGCTTTAGCACCAGCTGGTTGGCGGGTAAATATTGGACCAGGCATCTCTTCCCACCAATTAGCCTGGGTACCTTCACCTAATTGGCGCAGTGCTGTTGCTAAGATACAGGAACTAAATTCCGGTATTTATATTGTTCTAAATGAACAAGAACGAGTGTTGGCTGCATCCAAAAATCGTGAACACCTTACGTACCTTCAGACACGAACACCAAAACTCTGGACATTAGACCCTAAACTGTCACTCAAAGAGAACTTTGAGGTTTGGAATACAAAGTCCAATATCGACATTATTTGGGGCTCTAAATACGACTTCCCTGTTAAATCACGTTCGGTATTGATTGGTGACCTAACAGGAAGAGACGGAGTCTTAGATAGAGTGCTTAAGGAGACGTTAAAAACAAAAGAACCACTGTGGATTAGTTACAGCCCTGAAATTGGTGCTGCTCATATCCTAAAAGGCGGTTCTACTGAAAAAGGGACTTACCAGTAATGAACAACACATTGAAACTTAAAGCTCTCACACTAACCATTATCGCGCTTGTCAGTGGTTGTAGTACTCCTGGTAAAGATGCCAATAGAGTTGCGACAGCACAGGCAGACGCTGCCACTGAGACGATTCAAAAACACAGACTTAAACCCGGTATAGATCAGAGCGTCTACAGCGAAGACAATAATTACGTTATTCTTGGGGAACCTTTCAAGTTAAAAGAAAGGCAAGACCTTCCAGAGATTTTTCTTACCCCGAGTAAATTCATGTCATATCGCTCTAAACCCCTTAGCGACACGATTGACTATTTGAACAATAAGTATGCCTCGTATGGGGTTTACATTAGCTTTACTAGCGACGCTATCAAGTATCTTAACCAAGACTCTGGAAGTTCCAAAGCAAGCGGTGGTACAAGTGATTCTACTGGTGATGATTTAGACGTTTCGGCACTTTATACAGATACGAACAAAGGGTCACTATTAGATGGCGCAAAAGTGTCTATTTCCCTGAACTTTGAAAAGCACGTTGCTTTAAAGCAAGTGTTGGATGCTATCGCAGCAAAAACCAACCTATGGTGGAAATACCAATCTGATGGTCGTGTATCCTTTTACCGACAAGAAACTAGACACTTTCGGATCGACCAATATGCTGGTAGTACAACTTTAAAATCAAGTATCAATTCGTCTACTAGCGGTGGTCAGCAAGGCGAGGGGACAAGCTCTCAAACTTCGAGTTCTCACTCATATTCATTTGACCGTGACCTAGGGAAACCAATGGACCAACTCCTCAAGGGGATTAAATCCATTGCTTCTGAAGATGCAAAAGTAGAAGTGTTACCTGCACTAAGTATGGTTGCTGTAACTGACACACCTCGAAAGCTGCGAATTGTTGAGAACTTTATTGATGAGTCAAATTCTACTGCTGGAAAGATGATCAGGCTCGATATAGAGCTATGGGAACTGATCACTACAGACGAATCAAATTACGGCATTGAGCAATCTATTAAATACGCTAAGAATGACTTCGAACTTAAAATCGATGGAGTTCCAGTTGGTGATGCAGCTAAGTTAGGTGGTTTAGGGCTGAGTATCGGTGATGGTAGCTTCAAAGGCACTGAAATGGCATTGAAGGCTCTTCAGGGGACTAAATCTCTTTCGCTTAAAAAGTCAATTACGACAACTGTACCAAACAATGATGTTATTCCAGTCCAGTTCGTAAATGAAAAGAAATATGCGGATAAAATCGACCAAAGTGTATCTGGTGATGTTGTAACACAATCTGCAAGCACAGATACAACAACAAACGGTATTGTTTTCTTAGCTTCACCACGTGTTAACTCAGATGGAACAATTGCTGTCCGTATCGTAACTGATGTAAGTACCTTAAATGCAATTGACCCACTAGAAGTTGGTAATACACAACTTCAACTAACAGACAGAACTGTTACTGCCATGGTTAGCGCTAGAAATATCCGTTCAGGCGAAACAATGGTTATGACTGGGTTCGAGCAAGTGATTGACAATGGCCAAAACCAGTCAGTTCTAGGCGATTTGCTATGGATGTTTGGTGGCAATGACTCTAATGCTAAAACACGCTCAGTGATGCTAGTAATTATCACGCCTCATATCGAAAAAGTTTAACCCAATTAGGTCCTTTTATGCAGTCACTAGAAGAACTTGGATTTGATAGGCACTACATCGGTTTAGATTGGTACGAGGTTTCAGAATCCGATAAGACCATCCATATCAAAAATCTGGTTAACAAATACGACGCTACAAATGCAGTAATTGTTGAAGGGTCAACAATTGATGATGCACCAAAATCAACAATCGGTTTCGCTCAAAGCATAACGACAAAATACTACAGCGCGGCGGCAATCGTCGCTCGCGCTATTTGTGTCGATCACCCGAATGCTTTCTTCATACAAAAGCTACCATCCGGTAAATATTGGTATCTTTTGGTAATTGATAAGTGCCCAGCTGGTGGTGAGAATGATTTGGTATTTGAAACGGTGGAAGAAGTTATCCAACAGATCTTCGACCATTATCAAATGTACGATCTTCATCACGTAAAATTACGCTATGTAGTCCCTAATGAGATAACAGAAAATATCTCAGAACTATTTGAAGAGTCACGTTCAGAGTACCAACAGCACTCATATGACGTCATATGTGAAGCTGTACCTAATGAAAAGTTCGCTCAAATTCAAACAATTGAGCAGCTACTCAACACAAACCCCCTATCAAAGATAAAACCATCCCACATCGTATTTGTGGCTCTTGGAATTATATTTTTGATAGGTGTGCAGGTATATAAATCTAACTCCAAGCAAGAGTATGTAATTCCTGACATAGATTCAATGGTGAAGAAAGCATCAAGCAGTACTCTAGCTAAGCAAGCTGAAAACGATTTGAATCATAAAAAAATCGAGAGAATAGACAAGGCAAATGCAACTAAAGAGGAAGCAAAATGGCTTACTCAACGTTTAACCGCATCAGATCCTAAAAAGGTCATTTTGAACCTTAAAGCCTATATTAACTCTCTTCCTGTTGATGTTGGTGGATGGTTCCCAATGACTGTCGATCTCGTTACCAAAGGAATCATTACTAGAGACTCATCAACAGTAGACAAACCAGCAGACCAAGAGTTTTTTCATGAGACGACCGTTTTGTGGAAAAACGGAGGGACAACGGTTGCCAATTTTAGAGACAACATCGAATTCGATGGAACTATCACTTATTCACTCTCTGGAGAAGAGATTACTACGTCTCAAATAGTACCGCTTCCTAAACCAGACCATTATTTTGATGAAAGTGACGCTTTTATCTTCATAAAGGAAACTCACGGCCACTACCTAGACTTACTAACCTTCATTCAGCAACAAGCAGAGAAGACACAAGGAAGACTGTACGGAGCGATTTCAGCAAACCGCAAAACAGAAAGGGAGATCCCTTTTAAAAACGAAACATATTCCACTGAAGTAAGAAACCCACAAATAGATTACACCGTTGTGAATGTACAACTTTCGTTAAGTGGGTTTGGTTGGGCATTTAACTATTTGGACCAACTAGCTAACGATATCGACAAATTTAAAAGCATGATTATACAGAGCATTTCGATAAATCTGGAAACAGAAGAGATCGTTCTTAAGATGCAGTACATACACGAAAGTAGCATTCTTAATCAACAAGACAAAGAGGTTTCATTACGTGAAAATTAATACTATTACCCTATGCATCGCGACCCAATTGTTGAGCTTTACAACTTTTGCAAATGATCAATCCGGGCAGACTTACCAAGACATCCAAAAACAACGAAGCCTCTCTATAGAGGAAAACAAATCACTCTCGCAAAATGAGTTGATACGAGCCCAAAAAGAGCATGCTAATAAGATGTTAATGCTTGACAATCAGTATCAGCAGCTTTTGATAGAAAATAACAAATTACTAAACGGTGGGCCTGAACCGAAAAAAGAGAAGGCATCGGATGAAGAGCGTTTAGCAAAATTCCAGGAGGAGACTAGGACAAAGCGTAGAGCTCAACGAGAAGCTGAAGTTAATGCTCTGCTAAACGAAATGGAAAAACAAATCTTCGTTACAGATATTTATGAGATAGCTGGTCAGTTGAAAGGTGAGTTTTGGCATAAGGGGGCTATCCAAACTTTAAAAGAAGGGGAGAGCTTTGGGGACTGGTATGTAGATTCACTGTCATTTCAAGGCGCTGTAGTCATGCCTTTCGATTATTCAACTCACAAAATGGACAAATCAAGAGCACGACATATCACGGTTAAAACCTCTGACGAAGCAATTGACCGCTTTAAGAAAGCGCAAACATTCCGAGACCGTATTATCGAGCAGAAGATTGGGGAGCTTTCAGAATCAAGTATGTTTGGAGCCCCGGCGCCTACATTAATTAATGACTCTCCCTCTCAAGGTTTAATGTTCAAGTGAGAATTTCATGACTAGTACTAACTTAGCAGAGTATAGACCTGCAACCAGCATTGTAGAATCCAGCGCAAACGAATACGACATTTTGTCAGATTCAATTTCTGGTGATTTAATAAAATACTTTGGTAGTCGTAGTAGCTCTAGTTCACACTTCTTTAACGACTTAACATACGACACTAGAGAACAACTTCCTTGGGCCTTAGGTGGTATCATTGACAAGGACAAAGTGGCACATCCAGCTTATGGTAAAAAATTCCTTATTTCGGATGGCCATATTCAAGGTATGGATGAAGGATACAACTACCTTACCGTCTTAATGACAGAAGACTTTTCAAAGTCAATCACACAAGTTCGAGCGACTATCAGAGATGATTTGGGATATACCGATCATACTCATACAAAAGTCATTAATCTTAAGTGCTCAGAAGACCTAATCCTATTACTTGCTGATGTCATCTTCATGGGCTCTGAAGAAAACCAATCTAAAGATGATGAGGGCAGAAGTTTTAAAGCGATCACTGCGTCTGTTTTAGAATCACACCCTGCAACGTCAGACATTCACTTTGAAGTATCTAATATACCTGGCAACACGTTAGTACGTATACGTGTAGATGGCGATTTAATTGATTTCAAAGAATATACATACGATAGGCTTTACGAGACGGTTGATGTTGCTTACAACATCATCGGTGGGGATGAAGCATCCGGCTCTAGCATCCAAGGTAACAACCTAAGCTGGAAAGAACCTCAATCTGGTAAATTTATCTACACGTATAACAATACTCAAATTGAAATGCGTGTTGAATTTGCACCAAGAGAAACTGAGGGCGGTGGAGATCTAGTATGCAGGATTACCAGTAAAGGGGAGAAATCCTCTATAAGAAAGCTAGATAAAGCTGGATATCACCCAGTTCAAACGCTGTTGATTAAAAAACACTCCAGTAAAAAACAAGGAAATATACTGTTTGCTGGTGTTACAGGTTCTGGTAAGACCCAGTCCATGTATTCAGTTATCGATTACTTACAAGACCTGTACAAATCTACTCGGAAGTTTGTTACTGCCGAAAACCCTATCGAGATGAACTTAGAGGGCGTTTCACAAGTTAACTTAGAAGATAACTCTAGCGCTTCTGATAATGAAATGAACACATTAACCAAGCAGTTTGAACGAATTTCCGAAAGCTTCATGCGACTAGACCCAGATATCATGGGTACAGGAGAAATACGTTGCTACAATTCAGCAAAATTTGCAATTGAATCTGCCCGAACTGGCCATGTATGTTTCTCAACAATACATGCCGCATCTTCTTGTGATGTACCAGGTCGCTTGGACGGTTTCGGAGTAGCTAGATCAGTCTATCAATCATCAAACACCCTAACTGTCATCATTGCTCAGTCTTTAGTACGAACCGTGTGCCCGTCCTGTAGTCGAAGTTATGATGAGCTTCCGAATAACTCTCCATTAGTTTATTCATTAATACAAAGCTTATCTTCCCTAGAGTTACTTGAGTACCTGCCGAACATACGTTTCGCAAAGCAAGGTGGGTGTGAAGAGTGTAATTATTCTGTAGATGGCCGTGTTGGACGAACACCTGTAGCTGAAGTCTTGGCGCCAGATCAAACAATCAGAAACCTATGGGCTAAAAACGAAGATGATTTGGCTAAAGCTCATTGGCTAAACACTGGTGGTTTTACTAAGTTAGAGCACGCAATTTATAAAATGTGCAAAGGGGTATTGGACCCTGAGATGATAGAACGTGAAATCGATCAACTTGTGGTCTCTCGATTAGATCGTGAAGAGCTAAATGTTTCTCTCTACCACCCAGAGGTTTAATTAATGGAAAACGATATTAACCAAAAGTTGCTCAGAATAAAGAGTCAATACCTTAGTGATGACTTCATTGATACCTTAAAGCTAAAGTATACAAACTTTCGTGTGGGCTCAAAGAGAAAGTCTCAACTTCTAGAGAAAATTGCATCACGTTTAGCAGATGGTGATTCAATCGTAAATGTATTGGACTCCCTCTATGAAGCATATAAGTCCCAACAACCAAAATCCCAAGAAACAAAGTTCGTAAAATATCTTGCAGACCGGTACCGATACAGACCAGTTATCTCATACATGCTCGCACCATTCTTTGATAAAACCACTATTGGAGTTGCTTACGCAATCGAGAAGAAAACTGCAGCATACAAAGTAATACGCATATGTGTCAGCCAATTACAAAGAAAACAACAAATGAGAGGTGCTGGCTTTTTAGGAATAGTCGGTCCAATTATAGGTGTTGGTTTGATTATGTTGATTTGTAGTCTTGCACACTTATACATCTATGCTGTGCTGTTTAAGGGGCTTAATATAAAACCAACTCCTATTATGACATTTGCAAGAGAGTTTACAAAAACTGTATACGAGCTAAGCCCATTTATTACAGGCACATTGGTGATATACGGGACCTGGGTAGTTTGGAGTTTACCCAATCAAATTAATCGGAGATTAACTAAATTACCACCTTGGAATGTTGTTGACGCGATTAATTCCGCTATAACCCTACAAACATTCAATGCTCTTTTGAAAGTCGGGATGCCCTCTTCAGAAGCACTAAAGCTTGTTGGTTCCCACTCAACGCCATATGTAAAACATTGGTGCCAAAAAATGCGTCTTAATATGATTGGAGGAAAGAGTGAAGGGCAAGCACTCGCCTGTGATTTCTTTAGTAGAGAACCAAGAATTGAGATTGAGTCGTATGCTACAACCTCTGACTTTACTAATAAACTAGACGATATCACCGAAGAAGTATTTGCTAACACTGAAATGCTAGTAAAAAAGCTTACGACAGGGATCATGCTCGGTTGCATGATGGCAGTTTTAACTGTAAACGCCATAGTTGGCCTTTCTATTTCTTCAATTGGTCAAACCCTTAACTAAGTTTGATAATAAAATTAACAAATTGTGAAAACCATATTCCACTTGATTGATATATGCCAATCATGTATAAAATCCAATAGCTTTCAAAGAGGAAAATAGCTATGTTATTTAAACCAAAAAAACAATATTCAAAGAAACTAAACCGCGTTCATGCAAAACGTAAAGGTGCATTTCTATCTACAGAGCTTCAATTAGTCCTGGCATTCGTGGGCATTATGGTTGTCGGTATTGCTACAACTATGGGGGATTCAGGTGCGGGTAAACTTGTTGACGATGCTGAGTCAGCTCTACTACAAGCATCGGACGAACTACGACGTACAGTGGGTGGCTTTGGTTCATACGCATCTGTTAACAACACTGACTGTTACGACAAAAACATCTGGCCTTCAAGCTGGTTAAGTGCAACCCAAGATGAATTTACCACACCTTTTTCTGATAATGGCTTGACCTGTGGAAGCGTAGACACCGCGACTAACCGTGATGGGATTACAACTACTGGTACAGGTAAATTCTTCACTTTCACTTTCTCAAATGTAGAAACAGATCAGTGTAACCTACTCGTTGGTCGTGTATTCCAAAACTTCGTTGAGATCCAGGTTGAAGGTACGCGAATTGATGGTAATGACACTCTTAAAACACAGTGTGCATCTGGCGATGAAGTAGCAATCACATTCATCAACCGTTAATCATTATTAATAAGAGTGGCCAATATGCTGCCTAGAACCTCAATCAAAAGACAAAGAGGCTTTTTCCTTCAACTTGGCATATTGGCCTCTACTGTCGCTTTAAGTATCATCATGTCCACTTACCTCATGATGAAAAGTGATCAATACGAATCTCAAGTAGACCAACTTCAAGGGCAGCGTATAGCAACGCTGCTTCATGCTATCAAGAATGCCTCAAGACAAAGTGGCTCATTAGCCCAATGGAATCAGCCGGGCCAACCCTTCCAAAACGGTGCTGAGCACATTGGAACAATGTGGTTGAAGCCAAACACCTGTGGTGGTACCCAAACATCTGAGTTCCTATTCTGTGACTTCGAAGATTCCCCTAGAATTGGGGATAACATGCAATACAAAACTGAAGTTACAAATGATGGAACCCAGGTCGAACTCAAATTAACTGTCTCAAATACTGCTGAAACTCGGGGATTTGACTTCTCTGGTGAAAACGGAGTCAAACGTTCATGTACTATAGCCCGAATTGCTGGTGGAGGTTTGGCAAACCTAAATTCAGGCACCTCAATCTCGCAAGTGGATTGCGACTTTGATACAGGTATCATTACTATGGATATCACTTGGGGCACAAGCTTCTCTGATGACCTGAGTATCCATGGTACAAACTCACCGTTAGCTACAATCGACTGGAATGGACAGGATGTCGATAATATGGACCGCCTTGAAGTATCTAGCATTGTGGACCGAGAAAACCCTGTATTTAGACTCGATTTGAATGGAACCAGCAACCTCAACAACCTCAACGTTAATTCCATAGACGCGAACTCCGGTACTATTGACACGTTACGCTCCAATTCTGCAAACTTAACTAGTGTTCGCGGCACTGACCTTGATTACGATAACGCTGACATTGATCGTGCTGATATTAATAGAGCTGACATCAATAACGGCGATATAAATACAGCTAGTATAGGCTCAGCAACAATAGACCAAGCTACAGTACGGAATAGAATCAACCAAACCAACTCATCGCAAATGAATAATTTCGCAGGGGGCTTGGCAATCGGTACTGGTTCAAACATATCAACTCTAGAGAATGGCTCTCTTTATGTCCCTGGAGCCGTTGTTGATTTCAATGACCCCTCAATGTTTTTTGACCCAAATGGCGTTTCTCGAACAAGAGACATTCGTTTGACATCGAGAGGGGGTGTAGCTCTCTCAAACCTAACAAGTAAATATGTTCACCAAGGTTCCGCTACAATAAACGGAGTTGGTGCAATTAAAGGTGTAAATTGTGGTGATGGTGCAGGTTATGCGGCAAATAGAATTGTTGTAGACTGGCAAGATAGTAAGCGTTACCACTCAGCGAACGGTGTAGTCGTATCTGACTATTCATTAAACCGAATCGGTGTTACAAAAAATGCATCTGGCTCACAATTTCTTGTCCGCCTTTACTCGTATAATTTCAAAACTAAACTTTGGGAAACACCTAGAGAAAACCGAGCACTAGCAACTATCTATTGCTATTACCCTTAAATATCTTCCCTTCCAGGGCATACCAAACTATAATATATTATAGACTAAGCTTAAGGTATGCCCTATGAACCTACTTCTTGCTATCTTCTTTGGAATTCTTCGTACTCCGGCTCTACTTTTTTATGTAACTACAGGAGTCGTTCACTACGTAATGGGCAAGCTCGTAAGGACGGTCCTAATCCCTTTATCATACGTAACAGAGAAACTCCTTAAACCCAATCACTATCTAATCGGCCTTGGTGGCCTTTTAATACTATACAAAGGATATGAGTATCTACGTGCTATAGCAGTATCAATTGCTGATACAGAAGTGTTTCTATATATGCCCGTTTGGTTACTAAGTTATCTTGAGTTTAGTGATGTACCATTTGATAGGCTAGGCTTGCCGGGTGCACAAAGACCACTTACAGAATCAATGTTAGATTTCGAGCAGGTATTGTTTGGTAAATTCGATGTAATTGATTTGTACTTGGTCTGGTGGTGGTTCTTTTTAGGGAGTCAACTAGGGCTTTACATCTACTATGCAGTAAACAGGCTTTTGAAGACAATGAACCTCGATTAAGACAATGAAAAAAGAGCCATTATCTGAATTAGTCTGAATGCAATCTGTGAGTTTCTTTATCTCGATGTGACTAGGTCTGACAGGTTGCCCTTAATCGGCTCTGTCCAATAGTTTGCTAGAGATTGAATGACTTTCTAATGTTCTCTATAGCTTGAGTGCTATACATAACCATATTTTCCCCTTGGTCGTTATACAGTTCCAATTTTCTTGATTTTAAAGTGTGGATTAGTTGCCAGCTTTTTATCTAGTCGAGGTGCTAACCACTCTTTAAACGCTTTTTTCCGTTCAGCTTTTCTAACATCTTCCACAGCAAATACTTTGTATTTTGCTTGGTTTTTTGGCTCGCCAAGCCACTTCTTGATAGCTGAATCTGTCCACAATCGATCTGTTTTTAGTCGAGTTACCGTAATCCAGTTTTTCGACCACTCAACAAAACGCTTTCGCTCTTTGATAGCTCGAATCTCTTGTTGGCTTTTAACCCAATTGGGATCGACAGCAAACTGCTTGTGGCCGATAAACCTACCGCGAGGCTTAGGCATCCTTTTCCCCCTACGACTGGTTAGATGGTTCACGGACTTTGAAGCCGTTTGGTCTAGTTAGTGAAACGGCATCACCAACCCTAGATACATTCCATGTTTCAATTAAGTTAACTTGGTCGTTTATAACTCGCACTTTGATGTTTTCATTTTCAGGATCTATTTTGATGCAATTATTGCCTCCAACTGAATGAGAGTACCCAAACAACCAATTTACGGACTCGTTGGGGCACTCTTCGAATCCATGAACATAACCAATTTCACTATCATCAATCTGTAGCTCAGCTACAGGTGAGATGTAGATAGTAATATCAGCCATTTGCTCATTGACCATTTCGTTATAATCATCTACAAGGTCACAAGCACTCAAAAGAGGCAGTGCGATAGCTAATGTTAATATGCTTTTCAATTTCATCATTTCCCCTTAAATTACGTTTCTTGTTTTCAGCTCATCTACGTGGCGTTCTTCACGATAAACACGAGATCATGGCCCTTATACATCAATCAATGCTTTCAACAAATCCCTCTATTAGCTCAGATGTATTCGATTGTGCACCACCAGCGAATCCAGTTGAGCTATTTAATGAAGGTAAGATTTCTTTTATAAGGTTCAATATTGACAGTCGAGTTAAAGTGTAGGAGGTCATATCTTTAACTCTTTTTGCTTCCATCTCCTGGGCGGGATTATTGATCTCCATTTCCTTATTGGCCGTTTTTATTTTCTCTTTTAACAGCCCTAGTTGCTTGATCTTAGAAAACTTTAATTCGTTATTAACAGTAAACCCTAAAGTGGCGTTCCATTCGCAAGATAGTTGAAGTGGGCGCTTTTGCGCTAGTAAATTAGCATTGATTTCATCTGACTCAATATCCTGGTTACTGTATCTCACCTTGTTCGCACCGTTCGCTCTATTCTCAAATGCAATATCACCATTTTTAATTGCCAACGTAGGCGGTAACTCCAGGCTGCTAAGCCAACTAGTAAATACACTCGAAACATCATTATTAACTGTTAGCGGGCTCGCAGGAAATGTTTTGAATGTAAGCTTGAATAAATCAATAATCGCTTCAACTTCTTTGTTTCCACTTGAACCGATAAAAAGAAACTTTAGCTCAGTATTAAACCAAACAATGATATCTTTGAAACGTGTAAGCGATTTCGGTATAAGAAGGTTTTCACACATTTCACGTAAATTCTTGACATCTTGTGAAGAAACCTTGGCATTTACTCCCCATGTCCTGGGGGAATCTTGTGCAAGCTGAATCATTTTCTGCCTGACAGCTTCGTCCAATGTACTAGATGCAACAGACCTAAAGCGCTTTTCTATACGAAAAATGTAATCGTTTTCTAGCTTAATGTAAGGTTTATTTGATTGCAGTAACTCAGCCCAGCCATATTTAGTCTTAATCGCACCAGTCAAAGGCTTCGCTTTCAGTTTCTCAAACATTTCAGAGTGCAGATTTGGGTCCAAGTTGAAGTCTTCAGGTAACTTGTAAATCACAAAGGTTTTAAACATGATTTACCTCGGCTTTATTGGAAAGTGGCAGTAAACGCATAGGATCTTTTTTGATGGCAACTAAAAATGAATACACAGAACCAAAGCGATTGGTGTCATATTGCCAATATAAATGCAGGTAATGAAAATAGATAAAGGAAGTAAATGCACTTAGCAAGGTCAAATACATGGATGTCATTAGGTAACTAAATTGAACCTCCGAGGTTACTATCGTTACAATAATGAATTTGGCAACACTGTTTACAGCGAAGAAGCAAAAAGCCAATACGAAAAATAGCGTTAGCCAAATAGACAGCTGTAGGTTTCTGGCTTTGCCTTCAACCTGTTCATCATTCATGTCGAAACCAGCTTTAACAACCTCATCGAAAGGTACAAGATTGAAGTGTACGGGGGTCTCCATGAACGGAACCATTTTCATATGGGCGGGGACAGCTCTAACAAGTTCCATGTACGTAGTTGGCTTCACTTCGGTACGCTGAATGGTTAAATCATACCGTCCATCTTCCCCTTTTTTTAAAATCAAACGGTTCGCTGATTCAGAGGCTGTCAACTGAGGTAGATGAGGGCTAATTTCAAGCATATCGTTTGCTAGCTGCTCATTAGAATCACTGGGACGCTCCTCGTGTTTTAGAACCAACAAACGATTACTGTCTTTCTTAAAATCAGGAACACTTCCATTAGCCTCTGAAAACACACTCGATTCAAACAAGCTATAACCATGTTTCAGTAGGTACTCTCTATTGACTTCGGTGTATGAGTCTAGATAAGGCAGGGACGTTAAAGGGTCAAAAGATTGCTGATAATCTCTTGCAGACTTTATTTCATTTAGTAGGCCTCCAGGGAGCCTGTATTCATTATGAATACTCTCCAGAGCTCTATCTATAGGGGTTATATGAACCCACTCAGTCCAAAACCTCAGTCTAAACATATTCCATGTCCAATCATTTGGGGTCTTGCTTGTGGCGTTTTTAAAAAAAGTTGAAAGTATCATAGATTACATAGTCCTATTTGCTTGCACTTGGTGGTCGTTCAGACTTTTCACCATTTCCTGTGTTTCCATTTCCGTTATTACCACTGCCATTATTACCATTGCCTTGCTGATCCTGTTGAGGTTGTTGTTTTTGAAGTGAACCATTAAAAGCATCAGACATTTTGTTGAAGGTACCATTCGTTGCTGATAGGTACTGATCAGAATCACCAAATTGACCAATAGCATCTGTAGCAACCCAAGACATTAAATTGTTGGCAAATAAGTTCGGAGCTTTTAGACAATAAACAAGTAAACCAAATAGAACGATTGGATATCCTCCTGTAAGCATCACTAAATCAAAAAGATCCCAAGAGGAGGGTAGGTTAACTCCAATGGACTTCCACCAAACGCTATTAAGGAAAGCTAAGCTGAGGTTACACATTGCAAAACCAAGCATTAATCCAATTACATGAAGAGTCGGCCTCAGGAATATGGCTCCGTAGAGAGCTGCCATTCTTAGACCATGAACAGCCATTAGCCCTTCACCTGCAGCAGAGGCTAATAAAGCACTGCCCAGGGCAATGCCTGCCAGAGCTTCGGCACAAATGATGAAAAAAGCGGTAACAACAAATAGGAATGTAATTATTGGCACCATTGGCAATACATTACCTAGAATAAAAGCACCGATAAGGCTAGATACAACCAGTGGAGCGACTGTTTTAACGAAGAAGGCCAAAGGTATAGCGAATGGAGCTGACAAAGCAGAACTCTCGAGGGCACCTTTGATGACATCTGCGCCTTCAGTTGCCAATACAACGATGTACCAAATGTTCTTAAGCGCTTCACCTAACGTAGATAATAACGCCAAAGCATTTGTAGACCCTGTAACGTCGAATAGAGCTCCATCATAGTCAATGCCGCTCATCCCTGGCGTTTCTATTGCAGATGCCAGATTACCATTATAATTACCAAGGCTTAGAGCTGAGCTTAATATTCCGGAAGCAACAGATACTATTGCAGACTCGTTGCCAGTCGCCGCTGCTTTTGCGTTTTCATTTGTCGAGTGAACGGCCATTAGTGCGGACCAGTTATTCAACTTCTGCGCCTCAGGCCAATCTGATTTTATGTCTCCACTCATTGCAAGTTGTTCAGTTAAGTCCCAAGTGAACTTTGGAAAATTGCTTGCCAGCCAATACGTCTTACATTCGTTTGCTTCATCTATTTCATCATCAAGAGATGAATCGAAAAGGTTTATACTTGGAATCCATGAGAATACAGAACGGCAGAAACTGGTTCTTTCCGGTATATTTGTACTCATTACATTGTCTAATGAAAAACCTACTCCAGATGAAGCTAATTGCATCATTCCATTCATACGGCTAAACGCTAGAGGAGCCATCATCCAGCCCCCTTCTGTTAATTCTTCGACCAGCGAGGATGAGCCTGATATGCTGATATTCGCTTTAGAACTACCGCAACGACTTGCTTCATATTGACCCTGCCAAGACTGAGATAACTCCCCCATATAACCGCGCTCTACAACTTTAGACTTACACATTGCTAAATCAACGTGCGCTTTGAATAGGTTTTCAGCTAACTCTTTAGAGCCTAATTCATTGAGTAAATATTCACGATAATAAGAGTCATCACTTCTTCGCATTGCCGTTACATATTTTGATAAATCTGCGTTCTTCAGCCGCGATAACATACTCGATACAAGCGTGTGTAATTCTGACATGAAAGTGAACGTAGCCTCTGTACCGTAGTAGTTCGAGTAATATGCAAGCTTTTGCTCCACTGATGAGCTAGCAGTAGGTTTACGGGCGAAATCAAACCTGATTGAACCACAGGCTCCTCCACGAAATTCTAAAATAGCGCCAGTATTTTCAGCCCCATTCTTTCCTATAGGCTCATCGACATAATTAAGAGAAGAAGAAGACCCGCTTGAATTAGGGTACATTGAGCTGATTCGTGAAAATGATGGAAATGAGTCGGTTGGGAATATGCTAGATGTCCCATTTGAATTAATCGATTTTAAAGTGAATTTTCTATCATTTGAGCTTTCAAACAACTCAGCACAAGAAAGCATAGAAACCATAGTTTCTCCAACTGAGAACACTTCACCTACATTCGTAGACGCTATTTGCGCTCCAGTATGATTCACATAATCATTTACTCCAGCTTTCCAGAATACATCAGCTGCTCCCGCACCATGGACGATTACATACATCCCAGAAGCTTGTCCTACCGATACAAAGGAACCAGCAGCATGAATCATAGGCGCCAATGACCCCAACGCTATTGCAATTCTTAATGGAACGTATGGTGACATTTTCCCAAAGACATGACCTGTAGCAGCAGCATTCATCATGATGTGACCAGAGTTATATATGACATTTATTGATCCATAGAGTAGGGCTAAGAAATTGAGCCCCCCCAACATGACCATTAAAGGCGTCAATGTCGCTTCTACACTCTGATTACCAAAAAGGTGATGTACCCAACCACCGAATAAAATTGCTAAAAAGTTTGTTGTCGACCCTGTCTGAACATGAGCCTCTATACAAGTAAGAGTAAAATCTGCACAAGTTGCCATAGGGGACCTCAGTTCATGGTTGCAGCTGTGATAGTGTTGCTCAGTGATTGATAGAAGAAATCGATGTACACAAGGAAAATTCCGAACCCCATATGAACAACAATATGACTAAACTTAATTTGTCCTGACATCTGTGGATTGGCTAAGAGAGTTATTCCCATCACACCTCTGAAGTAAGATATAACTCCGTAAATAGACATGACCGCAAAACAAGCTCGTATAGCAATAGAACGAGTTTGCATCCCCGTTCCTACGGTAGAAACATTGACTAGGTTAGTAGCTCGCTGACTTATGTCATCAAACATTGCCGCAGAATAGGGAGTGCTAAAATCTAATCCTGAACCATGCCAAAATAGACTCCCCCAAGCAGCTATTCCTTCTCCAAATTTCCACATAAATGCTGAAGCTATAAAAACTGCCATTATCAATTTAGGTGAGGGAGGACTTCCATACATTTGGCTAACCATGGGGGACGACGTTCTTGTCCTCATGAGGGCAAGCCATAAATAGACACCCTGGACAAATAGATATAAACCCAGCCCCTGAGCTACTAGGATTATTCCATCAACTAAAATGACAAATTCATGCGTCAGAAACCGCTCTAGAACGTCAGTGACCTCTACAGCCATAATTAGTATTTCCTTGCATTTCCAGCTATTTCATTTAGCAGTTGAGTTTGTAAGCCTAAATTGAATTCGCTTGATAACTGGGAATCCAGTATATGACCCAGCAGAGCAAGGACCCTTGCATCAATTTGAGCGTTCATTCTTTGGACTTGTTCCACAGTGGTAAAATTAGCCTTGCAAGCTTGACCAGCTGGTGTGTTTAACCAATCATCCATTTCACGCTGGGTATTTACCATTGCGGCTTTGCGTGAATAACAAGACTTGTCACCACCATTTCCGTAGAGCTTTATTTGCTCAGGAGAGTTATAGAAATCAATATCAGCCTTTATTTGCTCAAGAATAGATTGAATAGGGCGCCCATTTTCATCACGAGGGTTGGTGAGCCCGTTAACTCTAAGAGCTGTATTAAATCCAGCTGTAGTTCTTAGATGACGTTTAAGCCATCGGTTGTAAGCCATCTTTGCATCTGCACCCGAGTTTTCATTGATAACTTGGTTATTCTCACCGCGGGGCATTTTATTTATTTCACCGGAGCTAAAAAGTACTTTAAGCATGGTGTCAGTGCGCTCTTTCTCATCAGTTGATTTGGAGTAGCCACCTTCACCCATGCCGGGTAAAACACCTTTTATATTTAATAAATCGAGTTCAACAGTATCTCCATGCGTAACGCCCTCTAAAAGTGATACAGACTCATCTGCTAATGATTGCAGCCCTGTTTCACATCTATCTCCTTCACAATCAATTTCATCTGAAAGCTGCACAGCAAAATCAAGGCTATTTGTCTGGGCTTCGCAATAAAAGTCATCTGTAGCTTCATAAAGTGCAGACACCGCTGCTATGCCATCACACATCAATGGTGAGGGTTCCATCTTTGCTTGAAGCTCAAGGTTAGAAGTTTCCGAAACACTGTTAGAAATGGCCTGTGTTGATGCGAGTTCGCGCATCGTATCTTGAGATGCTTTCCATTCCTCCATTAGTTCTGTCATTGTCATTTCAGAAATCTTTAAACCCTTTTCTTCAGCCCATAACATCGCATCTTGAGCACTTTGGCTGATTATCTGACCTAAGCCTGTTGGGTCTGTACAGATTACGGCGTTTGCTGTCCCTGGCAATAAGACCGCCAGGGATAAACTTAATAACGTTTTCTTAAACATTAGCGTGCTCTCTATAAATCAAACCCACCAATATCAAATGATAGGTCTTGAGTTGGTTGAGACGGTGAGTTTCCATCATTTGATGGTTTGGATGGAGTTGCTTCGTTGAATAGTTCGGAGAAGTCGAGTTCAGGCACTTGTGTATGTTCAATAGAATGACCAGTCTTCAACGCCCTATCCGTATTCAATGCGTATTCTGAAACACCAATTTGCAGACACATATGTTCGAACTTTGCATCGTTTAGTCCAACCTCGCGATTCGAGGCAGGGTGGTTTCTTAAGATATGCATTTGTGGGTCGACCAATGGGCCGATAATTGAGTTATTGAATTTCATTTCAACCTCTAATAGACTCGAAACTAATGTCATATTACAATAAAAAACAACATCAGCAAAACCCAAAAGTCACCTATGATTAGACTAACGTTCGATAAAAAATGGATAGATGAATACTGGCAAGAGGTTGAGCCAAAAGTAATGAGCAGCATTTCATCCTTTGAGGCCAGAGAAAGCTGGGTTGTTGAGGATCAGTCTCCATCATTAAGAGAACTTAATCGCATTGCTGAAAACCTACCTCAATTAGCAAATTTCCCATTGAATCAGGATGTGCAAGAGCAAGCCGATCGGTTACTCGTAATTTTGGGGTGCTTACCGCTAAAAACGTCTTTAGCTGCTTTTGGTTGGCTGGGGGCTTTTAGTCAAAACGATCACAAATGGAATTACATTGTCTCTATCCACGCGAACCAAACTCTAGCGAGTCAAAGTATAGAAAACCGAAACCGGTATAAGTTTGCCAAAATTCTTCACACAAGATTAAACCTCTTCAACTTTCTAATCGAATTCGACAAGCAATATATGAGTGAGGATGCAACTCGATTGGCACTGGCAACTCACAAAAGATTAATTCAGGAGAATACTAAGGATGGATAATAATAAAATTATTCGTTTTGCACTTCTAGCTTCAGTCATTGCAACTGTCACTCCCTTTAAGAGTGAAGCAGCAAGGGTATGTCGACAAAAAGTCTCATTGCCAGCACCTTCAGCTGGTATATGTGACGTAGATACAAGCAATCCTAAGATGGGAAACCCATTTGCTTATATAGACCCGACTCAAGGGTGTGATTTCTCTTTTAGTTTGCCAGGTCTACCTTCGTTTAGCCTCGATGGTTTACAAGGAGCTCTATGCGATACCATTCAGGATATTGGGCAGCAAGGCATTGACGACGCACTTGGCCCTGTACTTGATGCGATTCCAGATAGTGTAGACCTCGACCTAGATAATTTGATGGAAGGCATCTTCGATGATCAAATTGAGATGCAAAGTAAATTTTGCCCTGTCTATGACGACAAGGGAAAACTGGTTTCGTACGAATGTGCGTCTGATGGGAATGGTGGCGGTGACATTATAGACATAGAAGACCCTGATCATGGAGACAGAGAATGTTATACACAAAATGGAATTACATACTGTAAGGATGATGAAGGAGAGGTAACTGAACCAGACCCAGAACCTTATGACCCTGAGAAAGACCCAACTTTGCCAATATGCTCAGAGTTAGACAGTTTCTTTGACTCTGAAGGTAACTTAATACCTTGTAGAAACGGTACAAGCAG
Organism: Vibrio sp. 1978; assembly: GCF_033344345.1. Lineage (NCBI taxonomy): Bacteria > Pseudomonadati > Pseudomonadota > Gammaproteobacteria > Vibrionales > Vibrionaceae > Vibrio > Vibrio sp. 1978. The sequence continues at coordinate 110,107 of NZ_JAWPOP010000014.1, read as the reverse complement.
ACAAGCCGTTTACCCTCAATCTGAACAAAACCTTCCTAGTTCATCAAGAGATACCAACCAATCTACCAAACCAAAATGGGATGTGAAAAAAGGGTGGTAATGTGAATTTAATACTTGTTGAAAGCAGCCTTAAATCGAAGCAAGTTAACTTGGCTCTAGGTGCACTAGGTATTCAAGAAGAGTTTACTTGCGGATTTACTATGGGGAGAGTTTTCGATTTTAAGGTCGGAGACCCTTCTCTAAAGTGGTCCCCAAGGAACTCTGACGTATACCAGTATCTGTCTACTCAAATTCAACGCTCAGACAATGTTATCGCTATGACAGATGCTGACGAACAAGGAGAGTACATCGCCTACCAATTGCAAACCATAGCAAATCAATATGGTCGTTCACTTGTGAAAGCCGATCTGAGTGAGTTATCACCTTTAGGCATAAAAACAGCACTGAGTAAGGTTAGGCCAATAAACCTAGACGTTGTAGCACAAGCACATACAGAACGACTATTAAATCTTAAAGTAGCCAATTATGGTATTAATCAGGGTATTGGACCAACGAGTATTCATAAGTTAATGGTTGCAAGCCATTTAATGGATACACCTACTCTTAATGTAGCTACATTCTTAGATGATGAAAGTTCCGTTAAAGCCCTAACTTACAACACTTCCCTAAAGTCAGCCGAGTCTGAATTAGTTGAAGTTCCAACGAAACCGCCATCAACCTTAAACATCTACCAGAACGTAGCAATACACTACGATACGCCTGTCTGTGATATCGCAAATAATCTTCAAGACTTATATCAATCTGGAAAGCTTTCATACGGGCGTGTGACCGAGAATTATTGGTATCCAAGTGCAGAGAACTCCGTAGAAGATACCCTAAGCGAGCTTTGTGTAGCTATAGACATGGAAAGATTTGCGGCATTAACAGAAAGAAACCAAGCCCACTCAGCTATTTATGTCGTTGATCATCGTTCCGTGTACAGCAAACATTCAGAAGTAGAAATGGTAACTGAATTTACAAAAAGTGCTTTGGGCTTGAGCGATAAAAAGACGTATCTAGCTGATGCTGGTGGACCTATTTTGTCAACTGAAGAACTAGTTCAGCCTGGTTTAAAACGCAGCTCCCCAGATATCCAGATCTTACAAAGCTTAAATGAACTTGGCCTATATAAGCCTTCTACCAGCCCAACTCTTTGTAGTTCCCTTAGCTCAGCTTTTTACATTAACTCACAACTGAACAAAGAAGCTCTAAAGTTTCAGTTTTCTATCACTAAGCGTCTTTTCCCTTCTCTCTTAGAACATATAGAGATGCGTCAAAATCCAATCACCCAACGAGTAAACCATAAAGTAGATGGGACGGAACTAACTATCACTAACAACATGGCCAACACCTTGTTTGATAATTTAACGATGAGTAGGTAATCATGATCAAATTCCATAAAAAGAAAGGTTTAGCACTATCATTAATGGCCTTAGCCAGTTTCTACGCTTTTGCTGAGTATAAAACTGATAAAGCACCTATAAAGAGTAATCCAACAAGTGAGGTTTATGTAAGTGGCTCGAGTACTTTGCCAATTGAACAACTCGTTGAAGAAAAAATGAGTGTAACCACATACAAAATAATTAAAATCATGGAAGACACTAACCTTTATGCCGCCTTCACAAACAAAGGGACATTCATTGTTGATAGCGATGTTAACTTTGCAATTAAGGGGAAAATGATTGATCTGTCCAATGGCGATAACATCCTTGGTCGTATATTCGGCGCACATAAGGATGAGATACAGTCAATAATCACCAAAGAGAAGGCAATAGTTGCTTTCACAGATAGCAGTCATAAAGCTTCAGTCAAATTGAGCGACACCAAGCCCAAGCCTCAACCAATTCCAGCTGAACCTTCTGAACATAACACCAACTTAAACAGCTCTCATGAAGAAAAGATAAACGAGATTTTACGTAAATCTCCAGGAGTTCAGGCGTTAATCAAAAGAAAGTTGGCCATGGAAGCGAAACAAGAACAGCTTGAGCATCAAGAAAGTTCTGATTCTAGCAAACAACAACCCGTAACTCAGTCATCTATTCCAAGCGTAAGCTCCGAAAAAACATCTAACACAATCATGGATGAATTAAAGAACATCGAGCCTCATATGCGTCAAAAGTTAGGACCTACATACGCTCCGATGCTTCTTCCAGCAATAGATGATGATAGCTTTATTGTTTATGAAAATGATGCAGATGTCCCTTATAAGGGAACTTTGACAGTTGCTACCGATTTTAGTTGTCCAGTATGTAAACAGCTACATACTCTAATTCCTTCTTTAAATGCTGAGGGTGTAAAGGTACGTTACATGCCTTATCCTAGAAAACGGATTATTGATTACCCATTCGAGAATAACTTTACAGTCGATCAGTATATATATCGTACTCACCAAGAGCCCCTTAATAGCTTTGGTGAGTTAGTGCTTAATGGATACTGCTCTGATGATAATAAAGCCGCATACAATGAACTCTTTTCTACTAAGAGCTTAAGAAACTTTCCAAGTAACATTTCGAAGAGTTGTGAAACTAAAATGAGGGAATTCAAGATTTTGGGCGATTTAATGTTCGCAGGTGGAACTCCCTACCTAGTTTGGGGAGACGAAGACACTCCAGCAAGTGAAAGGGGTTATATTCGCGGAGTTATGAGAAGTGATAGAACAATTTTCGATCTACTAAAACGAAAGGAAAGTTAGTAACTAGATAATAACTTTAGAGATCATCCCAAACCCTGAAACTTTATTTGGCCCATCTTGGGCCAAATTTTTATTCAATATAATAAAAGTCTAATCTATGGGAGTTACTACTATTGCATCCGCATCGTCAGACTCATGATTACCGTCATATGGCACTAGAGTAATTAGAGAGGCAGATTCTAACTTGTTACCAACGCTTGCTGTAACAGGTAGGCACATATGAAGTTGACGATTCTCACTCTTTGTCATGTTATGAACCCCTCTGCGAGATCGTTCAGAAACAATCACCTCCGTTTCGACTTCATAATGCAATTGCAATTCGTGACTACTTGATAAAGAGAGTGGTGTTGGTTCTACTTTGAACCCGGTAAACTCAATTTTCTTTACAGCATCCCAAACTTCACCTAGTGGCCAACCTAAATAGTGGTTGTGTTTTGAATCAATAGAATAAGCAATCATAGAAGACATACTCCTTGAAAGTCCTATTCTACCTTCCGACACTTCTTTAATTTCTAGGCTGAAGATAGAGTATAGCTCTATGTCTGCTCGCCCACTAACTGCAGCAATCCAGGCTGCATTTCCCTCATAGTCACCCATTTGACACCATTGTTTTTAATTGATGAATGTCTTATATTATACAACTATTACCCCCCGCGCAACGAGGCAAACATGAGGTTAGAAGATAGCCTACAAGACCATGTTTTTGATTCAATTAGTAGGTCATTAGGTCTAACTATCAATGAAAAGCAACACCTTCAATTTGCAGTTAACTGGAACACGAATGAGTTGATGCTTTCGTCTTACATGGCTGCTAATGCTCTTAACGGAACATCTACGTTTGACTGCCAGCTGCCTATTGTTTCTATTGATGAAGATGGGGATATAACATCGCTCGAACTCCCCCATGAAATTGATTGGAGCAAGCCAAAGCAACAGTCCCTTCTATCCATAATAGAGATGCACGGTATTCGTCTTGATAAAAGCGAACCTAGTGAAAACTTTAAGACATGGCTAAGGGTTGCACAGCTGAATGAACTACATAGTGTTATTAAGCGATCTGTTGAACACCATCGTAGCAGCAATTCACCGAATGCCCATCAGATTCCGTTGTTATTAGATAGAACAGACTATCTCTTCGAACCTTCGTCAGGTTTGGCCGTACCTAACACGCAATCAATGCTAAGTAATCGTGTTGAAAACCAGATAATCAACCAGACAACCTACAAGCACAATCTAATTCCAGATAACGAAATAGTGGTTAACCCAGCATTAGACATTTCTATTGGGGTGGAAAGATGAAGAAATTCTTTACAATTGGGGTGGCTATAGTTGCATTCATTCCGTACACAAGCCATGCATTCTTAGCTTGGACGATTGTAGATCCAGCCAAAACAGGTCAAAAAGCTAGTCAAACAGCCACTGATGGTATGACAGCAGCTGAAAGAGCGCTGACTAAGTCTCAAGAAATGGCAAACGAGATCAATAACGCGATTAAATCATTCCAAAACGACGACAACCTCAAAGCTTTCCATACAGCTACTGTATCAGGTAGTCACTCTGAAACGCACAATTTGCTAATGCAATCAAAGATGGAAGTTACACCAGGCCTTTGTGAATTTGTTGAGAGGGCGTATGTAGCTAATTTTGATGAACAAGGCTGTCTATTCTTTGATGATGATGGCCTAACTAGTTCACTAGTAATTGAGGGGGAGAAGGTACTTCCTGGAAAACTAGCCGAAGAAACCTTTGATAACCTTAAGTCCAGCATATCTCATAGAGCTCCTATTGGCGCACCTAACCTTCACGAAGAATACACAATCCTTCTAAATGACACCTTTGGGCAAGCAGTATTGAGTGAGTTATCGCACGAAGACCGTTTAGCTATGGATCAGTTAGTTGGTCTATTAACAACTCAAAATCAATCTACGATCCCTCACCCAAAAGACATGAAAGGTTCTGACGATGAACTCAGATTAACTAGAAAACTGAATAGATACCTTCGAAGTGACTTAGCGATTGCCACTATGAAATCGAGTTATATAAAACGCTCCCAATTGAGCGATATGAACTCTATTCAGTCAGATATATGGCAAGGCAGAACGGAAGAGCTTAGCGATATGAAATCCTTAGGAATGCCTGTAGAGACAGTTAATGGGCTGTCTCCTAGGCCGACCAGCGAAAGTGTTGCTCGGATGGATGCAATTCAATCAGCACGATTAGCAAGATACCTTTTGGCCTACTACGAATCACTACTTACAAGAGAAGCCAACCTTGCTCTTAAGACTCAAATTTTAGCGGAGTTAGCAGAAAATGGACTATAACAAACACTCAATAACAGACCTTATTAACAGCATCCCGCTAGAGTCTATTAGGCTTGAAACACCTGACTTTGAATTCGCAAGCCAAGGACAGAGCTTAAGCACCTCTTCTGTAGCTCCCAATTTACCAGAAACTATCAACTTCACTCCAATATCAGAAATAACACCTGACACACCAATAAAACGGTATTCATTTTCACCTACCGTTAACATTGAAAGTACTGGTATCGATGCTGGTGGTATTACAAATGTAGCTGCGAGCTTAAAAAATTCAGCTATTGAGCACTCCGTAGGAAAAGGATCACCTTCAACTGAAGAGCATGTATTGAAGCATACTGAACCTGCTGAGGAAAAGCATATAAAAACAAAAGAAGAACCCCCAGAACAAAAAACTGCATCCCCAGACCAACCAGCAACTATTGAACGTAATGTTGAGAATGAAAACGTTCCTAAACAGGATGAAGAGAAACCAAATAATAGAAAAAAAACTACCCCACCAAGTAAGGAAAACGGAAGGGAGCAGGATAGTGTACAAAATAAAGAAAACAAGAAGGTCGACCAGTACAACCAAAACATAAATACAAATAGGAACTCTTATGGCCTATTTAACCTCAACCATAACGGCTCCAAAGCTCAAGGTGGGCCTTCTTTCTTAACAAACTCCTACAACAAATTAAAAGGAGAACAGCCAGGGTTGAAACAAATCAACAGTGTCATTGATAGGTCAAGAGATCTTCAACAGTCCTACCTGGACCTAAAAGGACTGATTGCAGAAGGAGCACCAGCTTCAACACTTAAAAAAGCTGAGAAAAACTTCGAGAAGATAGCTAGTGACCTAAATAAAAGTGTTTCAAAAGTTCAAAAGGGATTGGACAACCTTGGTCCTAATGCGATTGACCAACTAGGCAAAGCCGTAGGCCAAGACAAGCTATCCCAATGTAAAAAATCACTTGAAACTGCAACTAAATTACTTTCTGGAGAAAACGTTCAGGAAGTAGGTATGCAGACTAGCAAGATTGTCCAGAAAGCTGCGGAAAACATGCACAAAACTGTTGAAAACATTACAAATACAATTAACACAACCATCAACATGCTTGGGTTAGGAAGAGGTTAACGATGAGCAATTTTATTGAGTTAATGGAAAGTGAAAACGTACCAACAAACTTTAAATTTCTTCTAGGATTCCATCAAGAGACCAGCAAGCTTTCGCACTTCGGAATCGCAAAGCACATTGGTTTACTAGATCAATACATTGAAGATAGCGTTGACTTAGGTTTGCTTAACAATATGACGCTTGAAGAACTATGCATTCAGTTTCCTCACCTAAATATGAGTAAAGAAAAGTTATCTATCTTGAAATCAGGAGTACCTTACTTCAATGGCTTGTATCAACTAGAAATAAACAAAGAAGCCTACAAGTATAAGGACCTCTATGACTATTGCACTGATGGTAAATCAATTGTTCTGAACCTAAACAATAAACCCATAATATTTTTGCCTAGCGAAAATGATTACTATCAACTACAGCTCGATATTAGTAGCAAAAACCACTCTAACGAAATCGTTTTTTGGCTTGATTGCGCTGGCTTATTACCTACAACAGCCACCGAATCATCGGCTCCCGGTACAGGGATCGCCATACAAGAACAAGTCATGGCAAATAACTACTATATAGCCATAGCACCTGAAAGTGAGATTGTTCGTAACCTTTCTAGGATAGACTCCAGTGTATTCTCGAAAGTTAATGAAAAGCTATATGAAGACCAATTACCACATCAGGCCGAAGGGTGTATTGAATTTCTTTCTTTTGCGGAAAAGCACCTGATACACAAGATCCACTTCAATATTATAGATAGCTCTATCAATAGAGTCGTCTGTCTAAATCAAATGGTTACTGAATCTTTTGATTGGACTTCTCTAGGTATGTATCAGGGGTTAAAGCTATTTTTGCAAGAATCCGGCATACCTACCAAAGCTTTAAATGAAACCCCGTATTCAGGTTTCACGGTTATAGAAATGCTTACATCAGAACATACTGATGAAAGCTTTGAATGCGGCATTAAAATAAACTCAATCCCTATCCCTGGCGGCTATACCCTAATTTTGGACATGATGTACACATCTGAGTTTGAGATAGAGACAAATCAGACAAGCACTCCTGAAATTCAAGAGGGAATTGTTCAGTTAAGCTTCGGGAGTATTAAACAAGATCCACTTGGTGGAATGATCAATAGCGTACGAGAGCATTTGAATGAAGAAAATGGAGATACATTTCTAGCGTATGAAGATTCATTTCCTATCTACTTAACAGATCTTGTTCACACAAACCTCTCAGGTGATATCAATAGTTTACTCTCACAGTACGCTTCTTCAGGTATGCAGTTCCTAATAATTGGAGAAATCTCTAGCGAATTCATTGCCAATACTGCACTGATTGCAGCACAAAATGGCTTTATGGTGTTCGGATGGGTTTATTCGGCCACAGAGTCAGGCGCACTAAAAAAATTCACGTATAAACAATCTATTTATAGACAAAGCGAACCTCATGCACTTGGGCAACTCGTTAGACCTATCCAAATTGAACATGAAACTAGCGAGTAGGGGGAACTATGAATCACAATACACCTAGTAACATTGTAGAAAGACTAGAAGCAAGTCTCCGAGGCACGGTCTATGCCACTAAAAAAGACCGTAACAAAACTATTTTGAGAGATTATGGACATCCATTCGGACGCTCCAAGAACTCAATGGGTGCTAGTTTAAAGCTTTCCGATTACGTGAATGGAAAGTCAAAAAGTCTCAATGAAACTTATTCGAGGGAATTTGCAGAAGTTCATTGGGCTAAAGCCGCTGCATTGGCCATCCATCTAACATCTGGATTTGAAGTCTATTCAAAAAATGGTATTTCTGAATTCTTTGAAGAGCGTAAAAAGCTCGGAAAAATTGCAAGTGAGCTCAGGGCTACCGGAGACGATGTATATAAAAATCCTGAGTATGTGGCCGCTAAAAACAAAGCATATGAAGCATGGCAACGTAGGTTTAGTCCAGAACACAACTCAGCATCAATCTTAGATAAAACTCACAAAGCTCAAGATTCACTTTTAAGTGAGTTCTCTAGCCAAGCAGTTAAACTTGGGTACATAGATCATTCTTCACTTTTTAGATTAGAGAAGCTAGTTAGAGAAAACATAAAGTCTCTAAATAACGGGGTTCATGAAAATGAACTAGCTAATCCTGCTCAAATGTATCAACACAAAGCTGAACTTTATGAGCTAATGTTGAGCGAAACGTATCAAGCAGACACTAAATCACTGCAGCTTCTTGGTAAAAATATGTTTCAAGAGCACTTAAGTGAGATACAAAGTTACGCAGATAGTCAAAAGTACACAAGCTCTAGTGGTAAGCGCGTTGATTTTGACATTGACCTAAACTCATACGCTGACTCTCCAACTATTGGTGAAAATGGTGCAAAAGTCGGAGGTATCGCTAAGGAATTCCACCACAAAGGCGGTAAAAAGTCAGAATGGTCGGTTGCAGCTGGGATTAGGGTTTTTTACAACGACAAAAATCCGAGTGACATAACGCCAACGGTCTCACTTGCCGTCGGTATTTCGCTTATAGGTCGAGACTCTACATTTATCAGTTTTAAACCTGACTTCAAAGGCTGGTGCGAACGTCTACCTTGTGCCCCTTTGGGTAACGAGGCAAACCTAACAGCTGAGCAAGCTCGTCTTGCTCACGAAACTCGTCAAAAAGAACTAGCGGATAAAATAGCTGCCTCCGCAAAAGAAGCAGAGCTTAAGCATCAACAGAAGATGCAAGAGATAGCTGAAGCTAACGCTAAACGTGAGATCGAGGTTAAAACCTTAATTGATGCCAATTTCGAAAAACCAGAACTCACTAAAGATTCCGTAAAAGGCACTTATATCCAAAAAAAACATTTGGAGGCCTTACTAAACTATCCAGAACTCCATGGTCTGATGAGACTAACATCTTTATACGACCAACCAGCGGTTAGCATTCAAATGGGCCCTAATGTGGAGGAGACTAGAGGGTTACAGTTCTTAGCCCATAATGGCTCTCCCTGGAACAAAGAAAATCCCACTAACAAAATGTTTGAAGTCATGAATGACGACATGAAAAACAATTTTGTTCAACTCGGCAATATTACACCTAAGACAACGATCATAACGAGTGAAGGCTTTGCTAATGGAGGGTCTTTGTTTATCGCCGCTAAGGAACGTGGTTTAGATGTTGCTGTTGTTTGTGCGATGTTTGCTAATAATATCTCTCACGCAATAAAGCGGTACAGCCAGGACTACCCTAACAACCCCCTATTAAACGCCTCAGATAATGACTGTTTTTTAAAAGCCCCTACGAGTGAACACTCGATTAGAGCTCTTAATTTGAATACAGGCGCGAAGGTCGCTCTTCAAGCTTACGACGAATTTGGGGTAAAAAGCTTTAGCGTTGATTGGGAAAAGTTAGATGTACTTCCAGAAGCCACTGCAATTAAGGCTACAGACTACAATAATTTATTCGATATTTTTGAATATGATAAAGCTATAGAAGTTATGGGAGACCAGTTAGAGCTGGTAATAAGCAACAATACTACACCATCAAAAGAGTATGTCGCTCCCAGGAAATTTCTGGATGCAGAAAGAGATAAATTCACTGATATCTTTGATGCATATGGCATCGATGGGACCCTACTAACCACTAGCTTTCCCGTTGGAATGCAATTCGAAACTCCAAAAGCAGTATCCGTAGAACAAGAGCGAATAGATCACCGAGTCTCTGAGCTACCTGTTCAAGAAGCTAACGTAGCTCCTAATGAACATAATATAGAACGAATAGTGTCATATTCGCTACAACGTCACATCGACGGAGATTGGCAAACTATTGAGAAAGCAGACACCGCTAAAGAAATTTTAATAAACCTAGAAATTGAAAAGGGACACGCAGTTCAGATAGCTTATGAGAAGTTTTCTCAAGCTGAAAAAAACCTTGATAGTGCTTACACCAAAGCTCTCGAATATGTTGGTTCAACATACAGATGCTTTGACGAGGAATCAAAAGTACCTTTTACTTCCGCAGATACATACAACGATATTAGGGATATTCAATTGGCCCATGATGTCGTTTTGCTTGTTGAGAATGAAACGGGAACATTTGCTAGACCAATAAGAGTTTCTGAAGATGGTGAGCTTGTTATCGGAGGTAGCAAAGGGCTGAAACAACCGAGATACAACAGCAGAGCAGACCTTGCACAAGACATCAACGCTGTAGTCGAATCAATATATTTTAGTAACAATAATTATCAGTGGCTTACTGATCAAAACTTTGTATTACGAGATATTGATGCAGATGGTAAGCCAGACAGAACTACTTCAAGGACATTTGAGGAAGAATTCGGCCTCAGCGTATCGGAAGTAATGTCTACATTAGTGGACCCAAGGTCGATACAAGCAAAGCTCGAAAACTCAAATCAGACAATCAAAATAAATTGTACGACGACAAACGAACTTGAACCAGTAACTGAATTAGAAATTGACAGTAATGAAGTTGCTTATGAGCTTGACAGAATCAGCTCTCAACCAAACATTATTGATATCGATACATCTGCTTTTTCTAGTGCAGATCAAAACTTCTATATCGAACCCGCTGAGCGGCAGTCAAAACCTTACACAGTTAAATCATTTGCACCTAATGGAGCTGTAAACGGTAACTATGAGTTCGATTCATTGGCTCTTGCAGAGAATAAAATTGACGCATTGAATGGCACTAAATTCACCATACCTACAACCGTTTACTATATTTCAAAGCATGGTGAAACGCCTATATCAACAACAATCGACCCTGTGGATTTACCGCTATTGCAGCCAAAAGCACCACTGCAAGAGGAACCTGGTCAACTTTCTCGAGAACTAGAAACCTGCTTAGTACAAATTGATTCAACAGATTGGGGGACGTACGAACTCCCAATATCAAATGATACCCCGATAATGTTGAACCAAGAGGGTAGCTGGGTTAATGCATCAACTGGAGAGCCGACAAAGACTCTTAGCTTAATTGAGCTATACAACATCGAAAACGCCCATACAGAAGGTTTAGATAACGATAATGAATTAACCTTAGATAGTACCAACTTCGCAGAGCTTGCTGCCGATGGTGGCTTCGATATTGATTTCAGAGAACAATATACAGGCTTGGACCATGATCTTATTGAAACCACACATGAAATAGAACCCATTGTCGATGATTTCAACTTTGATATTGACACATTAGCTAACCTTGACATGAATGAACTGGAACCTGAAATAGAGGGAGCCCAGTTAGAACAGCTCAAAGAAAATATAGTTGATGCTATTGACCTAGAAACAGACAACGAGCCTGTAAACCACGAGCAAGAACTGACTAACCCTGACGCTTGGTCCGATGAACTCACTCACGGCAATCATAACCTGGAAGAGAGCATTGAGGTTGAGGCAGAAACGGATAGCCCAGAATTACTCGATAATGCAGATGACTGGTTGGATGAATTATCTGAACTTGACGCCCCATCGTTTAAACCCTCAACAATCGACCCATTAGAGAGCGATATGCCTGATTTTTCAGGTATGGAAGACGTTGAATGGGGTCTTGATGATTTCGGCATAGATGAGGAAGAGCAAACCATTAGTGTTGCTGGCTCAGAACATGTTGAAAACCAGGGCACAATAGATTTGTTTGAGTTAGCTGACCAAGAAGTGGAAGTCCAATCCGTATCTAACGAACAGCCATCATCTGTAAGTCAAGCAGAAAGACACAGTATAGATACGACAATCAATGACGTAAGTATTGAATTGGGTCAAGTTGACCCCAAGTCCGATGGACTGGATCTTAAGCATCAGAAAACTACAGGGGTAGGCGAGCGTTCCTTGGCTGAGCAATCTATGGAGAAGATTGATAGAACGACAGATGTGCTTGTCAACTCTACAACAAGACCACCAAACAGCGATGAACAAGTAATAAAAACTAATACTGGGGCAAAATCATTAAGTCAGCTAGTGTTAGATGAACTAAATGCTACAAGTATTAACTTTAGTGACCAGTTCACACCAAAAGATACTTTTGTTGGAATTTCAAGCTTTACGACGGTAGGTGCCTGGGCCGATAGTTCGAAATATTGGAAATCAACAACCACTGTAGAAGCCTCTACTTTGAATGTTAGAAGTGAAATCGATTTACCTTTAGTAGACGTAGAAGCTCCAGATGTTAATGTGCCAACAACAGAACAATTAACGTCTATATTCGATAAATCTAAGCAGAAAGCTTGGAATGAACAACGAGCCGCAAACTCAATCCAGGCGCAAGTCGAAATGTTTGAGGAAATTGCGCTTTCTGAGAACCAAAACTTTAATGCGAACCTAGATGTTGCACCAGACCTTGATGGTACTTCCTCTTCCTATAACCCTAATAGTGAACAGACATCCTCAGATGCGATACCGTCAAAAGACACAACAAGCCCTGACATAGAAAATACAGCTCCTGCAAACGAGATAAAGGATGAATCCAGAAATGGACAACACCAAAGTGAGATAGAAAAGGAACTTTTAAAAGTACTTCAGTCACTCAAATCCTCAGATAAGGAGAGTGTGGCCCATCTTACTGGACTACTTACAAACATAGCTGAGAGTGCAGCCAAAAATGCCATAGACGTCCATGACGTTAAAAGTAGAATTGAGACACCACATAAAGTAGAAGTGACTAACCAATCAGAGGAGCCTATCCAGGTTGTAACCAAAACATTCTCGGAGACAACAAAGGTCAATATTAATGACTTCGACTTCGATGATAATCCTGATGTAAAAGCTTATGTGAAACTTGCTAATGAACTTGTAGGCGACAAAGGACAGTCAGCTATACAAAAGAAAGCAGCCTTCCTATACGCATCAAAGACATCTCCAGAATCAGATACCAAAGAGCTAACTCAAAAAGCACTTGAAGTATTGGTATCAATAAAAAAACCTGAAGACAACTTAGCTAAACAAGAATATGCATCTAAAGCTAGTGAAATAGGCAATTGGTTGGCGACTGAAGCTAGAGTGGGGATGATGATCGAATCTACACGCAATGAGCAAGGCTACGTGACGAAATTTTCTGCTCTTGATAAAAAGCTACACGCAAAGGTACATGAATATCTTACCACGCCTTCAAGCCCAATTAAGGGCGCTAATGACCCTATATACTTTAGTCGAATTTGTCTAAAGGACGCTATTGAAAAACGTCAAATACCTGAGGATACGCTTAGGCAAGCTCTTTTCGGCATATGGAATAGCCCTGTGGGTAATACAGGTGAACTATCTAAATACTACAACAAAGTTGCTACCAGACTGCACGAAACTGGAGTAAGGAAGGTAGTTAACGATCTTAAAGAGAAAGGTATTATTGAGAATGACCCTAGTAGTAGACAAAATCTACTGTATGAAGACCCACTAGATGGGACACAAAAGTCCTTAAAGATTTCAAGTTTAAAATCTGCAGCAGCTGGTTTGGTAGCAGAACGTGAAATACAAGCTGCAAAAGAAATGCCTCGAACAGCGAAGAAGAATCAACGTGAGCCATACAGCTACTTCGTAGCTAAAGCATTTGAGAATCTAACTGAAATTAGTACTCCTTTAAAAACGGAGATTGATTTAGATAAGCCATGGAGAGCAACATTGCGAAGAGGTGATGGTTCGCGTTCTGATATGAACTCCAAAGAGCAAGAAACTATGGAGATTACAAGATAACAATGATTTCTTATCTGTTCCTGGTAATTACTGGTAGTCTCATTGCAAAGATCACTTATGTCATAGCTGGATTACTGCCACAAATTGAAGAAGATGAGATCAGAAATGATCTCATCACCTATTATCCTGAATACTCTTTAGAACCAAGTAACCGTGAAGGACGGTTTGACTTCACTAGCTTATGCAAAAGTGTTGGATACTGGGTACCTTTCTCCTGCATTGCTGGTGGCCTGAAGGGAAACAACCAAACTTATAAAGAGGTATTTGTATTAGAAATTACCGTAGCCGCTTCAACGGTGACTCTATACCAAATAGCAACTTCATTTGAGCAGTTTCTTTTAATGCTCATTTTCTTTTGCCTAACAGCAATGGCGTTTTTGGTTGACCTAGCGAGTCAATTTCTACCAGAAAAACTAACAAATTTCATTTTATGGTCTGGTTTGGTTCTGGCTTGTACAGAGTATGGCTATCTATCTTCCGAAGAATCGCTTAGCGGTGCTTTATTAGGGTATGGGCTTCTTTACCTTTTCAATACTATGCATAAAGTGCTTTACAAAAATATTGGAATGGCAAATGGTGATTTAAGGCTGGGGGCTGGTATAGGGGCTTGGGCTGGCGTAGAGATAACAATGCTCACAATACTCTTTATGTTTGTGTTCATCGTCATAACATACATAAGAGGAACGAGAGGGCAGTATCCACTGGGGCCATATATAGTGATAAGCTCTTACATAGCATTCATAGTCAACAATCCCAGTTTTTTAACTATTAATTTTTAAATTAAAGCAGCTATCGTAGCTGCTTTATTTTCTAATATGAATAGTAATATGGGCCCTACCAAACCACTACCTCATGTTACTTTCATCCAACCCATATTCTGTCTCCGCTAAATCGAGTAGCAGATTTAAAAACTCATCATTCGTTGAAGACTTAGCTACTCTCTTACATAAGGAATCAAACCTTTTTTTGGTAAGCTTAGACAGTGCCATTGTGGTTGTTGAAGTTTTATCACGAGATTTCGCAGCATGAAACAAACCGACGAACTTATCTACTCTAGACTCTGGAAAGAAAACCAATAATTGCATGAAAGTAGACCGAATCTTCTGTACATCCGTTTCATCAATTTTATTAAGCTGAGATTGAATTGCTTTAGATGTTGTACGAAAACCATCCGGGTCATTGCAGTGGTTAAGTGCCAAAAAATTATCGTTAGCATCCAGAATCCACTTTAAAAACTGGTAGTTATTTGGCCCACGTATGTTAACTTTTTTGCTTAATGAATTAGACATGAGTATCGGCCTTTTTATACAGCGTGAAAAACACGGTCGTCCATAACCAAGCTAAAACGTAAAATCCCTCGCCGGGAGGAGCTGTAAGCAAACATCCAATAGATACAATTACCACTGCAACCTCAACGGCCTTTAAGAGGGTAGGAGATAGTACTCCACCTTTGAACTTATGAATGATGCATAGCAAACCAAGTACAAATGCCGACGTCATAAAGACTAAGACTGCATTTCCTTCAACAACTGATGACACCAAACTTACGGTAGCAAATAGGGCAAGTAACATCATAAATTTGTTAAAAATCTTTAGCATTTGTACTCCTGATCTCTTAGTTATATATACTCAAAGTCAGCATGCTTAGAAGCTTCAGTACCTACGTACGAGTATTCCGCTTTTCTCACACGAACAAAGAGGGGGCTATAGCTATTATGTTGGTTGAAGTGGCCAACAGCATGGTTTCTTTCGTCAGCGATAGCTCTTTCGATTAAAGCTGATTTAAACTCGCTATACGTAGTGCTCCTATTACCATCGGAATCCTCAGGTAACTCCAAAATCAAATTCAATATCAAATCTGAAAATTTATCATTTGGTTCTGGTAGCTCAGAGTCGAGTCTATCGAGTAAGGAAATCGAATCTGATATCACACGGTAGATTAGAATATCAGTAAATTTAAGCTTCTCGAGATCATTAGAAAACTCAGAATCGATGCCTTCAACTCTGTTTAGAATTGAGCCGAGAACATCGTTAATAGCAACGTCTGACTTGGATTTGAGTATTTCTTCATCAACCTCACTACTTTTGAGTGACATCAGAGTAGAACAAAGCTCATCGACAACGATTTGAATTGATTTTTCATAAATTGAGTCTCTTGTAGTTAGCAATCGCTCGCAGAATGACATGTGTCTTTCAGCAATATGAATCCTTTCAAGTTCTGAGTTCAACAAAGATCTCCTAGATTCACCTGCCTTTTCATACTGAGAAACTTTTCTGTTTAATCGTTGCAGTTCCTCTTGTAACTTATCAACTCTTAACGAGAAATCAGAGCACTCTGCTTTTAACAAACGTAAGTCAGAAGAGGTTGATTCAAGAGATTCGATTTTCTCAAGCTTCACCTTCTTATCTGCCTTAGCTTTTCTCAACTGTGTACGATTAGATGCAATTGAAGCGTTAGCTTTCTTGGCTCGTTCAATATATAAACTGGCAAGTTCAATTAGTCTTAGATAAAGAGGTTGTCGAGCGCCTTTATAAATGCTTCTTTGAGATTCAATAGCGCTTCTAGTGCATCTCTTTAAAGAGTCAACGCTATCCCTATTAAAAAGCACGAGCTGGTCTTTCTTAAGAATAATGTCCTTAGCAATAAAATCTTCAAAACGTTCGTCATACAGCTTTGCTGTCCTCTCAGATATCTCTTTTATGCTTTTCTCGCGGAATTCAGAGTTACTTAACGTTTGGTTTGGTGCATTCTTTAGTACGTCCATCATTATTTCTTCTGAACGACGAAGAGAAACATCAACGTTATCCAGTAACAGCTCAGTAGGACGAAGAGTATTGCTCTCATCAATCGTGCATAATCCCGCTCTAACGAAATACATTAAAGCGTCTTGCACTTTGAAAGGTATGTCAGAACCATAAGAGACATTATTCAATAAATTTGAGCGCTCTTGTAGAAACTCTAAATCTGAGTCACTTCTTAATGCGCGAGCTTGGGCCCGTACTGCTCTTGATATTTGGCATGAAAATAGGGCAATTGAAATCTCATCAACAACTTTAAAAATCTTAGCTGCAAATCTTGTAATCCTATTATCTAAAGAGTTAGTTAGGGTCAAGTAGCCTAATCGCTCATCTAGCCACATGAAATCCTTATGACAGATAAGCAAAGAGTGAGCTAATTCCTCTCTTTTATGTACAGGCAGCTTTTTAGGCATGAGAGGTAGTAAGATTTGCTCTTGTATCATCCCATTGAACTTTACAGCTCGTTCTGCGTGGTTAAGAAGGTTTTCTAACTTAACGTTAAAGTTGTTTGGAATAAGGAAAAGCGTAGACTCTTTAGTATTTCTCTCACGACCCTTTATACGTGTGTCATTGAACTCAAAATAGAGCCTCTTAATTTTGAGTTGTCTCGTGTCGACTTTTGGTCTGAACTCTAGGATTTTCATCAGCCCCAAAACATTAAATGGTTTTTCACTAAATGCTTCTTGATGTCCAAGCTTGGGGTTAAAACTCTGATATTTGGGATCGGCTAAACGTTGGGCAAGTAGCCCAATTTCAATTGGGACCTGAGAGTACAGGTAATCAAACAGATTTTCGAAAAACTCATCCCACGATTTAACTAGTTCCTTGCCAAACGAATCTACAAGTACACTCTTGATGACACGGATTCTTTCGGTACTAACAGTTGCTTCTGGGTACTCCACGTCAAGAAATTCTTTAATCTGAGCTTGAGTATGTGGACCCTCACCATTTAGCCCTAGTGCCAACTCTAAAATTCGGGCGTTGCGTTTGGGATTCTCTAGTAGTTCAATCTTTTGAACAATGTCTGCCAGCCTAGAGATAAGTAACTTTTTGGTTTTTGGCATTCTTATCACCTTAAATCAAAGGTTTACTACTTTTGTATTTATTATATTGCGGTAATAACCATATTGCTAAGAATTCTATTATATATTATAGCAAATGTTAAGTCAGCTTTGTGTTAATAAAATTAGATATATGCTATAAATGGACTATAAACAATAGAAAGTGGAGTTCACAATGACTGTAGAGCTAGAAGAGTTAAAAAGCCCTTGGGTGGAACTGTATGAACAATGTTTAGAATCAGCATACGATTACCCTTACAGTGACTTAGAAGGTTTCCCTGGCTTATACGCCAGAAGACTTAAAACAGCAATTTTGCTAAAACAAAATAGGAACAAAAAAATCAGTATAACTGAAGCAAGTACGATTGCAGATAGAGCAGCAAAACACACCCTAGTCGAACTTAGGGCTAAGTTCACAGAGCGTTGTAGTTTTTCACACATCAAAAACGAGCTCAGAAAGGGTAGTGCTAGCCAGATTCCAGGAAGAAAAATAATAGACAATGGTATGGCTGCAAAATTCATGAACATTGTCGTTGGTTTCCCTACCTATAAACTAAGTTCTAACGAGATTAAATTTCTCCTTTCGAAATTCGATAGTGACTTAGTACACTACGATAGTGAGAAGTGGTACATAACGATCAAGGTTTTTGAATTGCATTTAGAAGAGGCGGAACCGACACCACAAGAGATGGCTGTTCTGGATAGCGTTGCACGATCTTCAATTCCTAGCATTATTGCATACACATTGGACTCAGATTACAAGATCGACTGGAAGGACTTTTTTAACGCTGTTAAAGCAAGAGTTAAAGAAACAGTTAAACAAGGTTTTAATAGGTTCAAAAGTCGGAAAGGGGACTTAGACAATGAACAAATTGAGGCTCTCTTTGACGAATAAAATCGCTACCAACTCCTTTCAAAAGTGGGGCTTAACTAAACAGTGCTAAGCCCCATTAGCCCCATTTTTCTTAAGCTATCAGCAATGACTCCATGTTGAAATTATCAATAGCTAAGCTATCAGAGACACCATCTTTACTTTCAAGATAATCATCTTTCGTAGAAAAAGCATCTGGCTGTTCAGTTTGCCCCTCAACAGCTCTAAAGCCAATAGGGTGGTTTGAAAGCTTTTCAATACTTGAAGCTATTTTAGCCAAATGTTGCTCAACATTTTCGAGTGTCTTGTACTCATTACACTTAAACCTTTCTTTATTACTTTGGTTTTGAAGGAAATGAATAGCAGAATTCATCATATTGATAGCATGTTGGTTGACATCATTAAGAGCTTGCTTGGGATCGTTTTCGGAATGTGCAGACAAATAAGTATGAACGAGACCTTGGTGATACACAGAAGAATCCGTTATGTGTATGCTAGCTCTTCTCTTTACTTTATCAATGTGTAACCCTAAGTTGCGGCACCAATCCCAGTCTCTGATCTCATGAGGGAGGATGTTATCAAAATAATACATAAGCTTATCGAACTCACCCTCTTCGATGAAATACCCAATTCTAATTAACTCTTCGACTAACGATTTGAGAGTTATTGATTTTGAATTCGCTAACTCTCGGCATTCTGTTGAGTAATCATTTGGTATCCTTATTTCCACTTTTAATGAAAAGCGCCCCATGACCTTTGCCTACTTATTCTTTTTGTTGTTTTGGTACCAAAGCTCTGCAAACAACTCAAGGCCCCAAGCGTTTAGCTTGTCTGCTTCATCTGGTATGAGGAATGAGTTGTTATCTTTACCGTAATACTCTTCAATTAAAGGTGTAATTTCTTCACGCAATGCGGCAATAGTACCTCCAATGAATATGATTAAATCAATATCTACAGCTTTAGATAAGGTATCAGTGATTGCGCCAAAAATCTTACTAGCTAGCTCCTTCCGTGCATTCTCTGCCCATTCTGAATGATCTTTTTCAACCCCCCGAACTGTAACAATACCTTCATCAATTAACTTACGGCACTGCTGATGTGTGGGTGTGGTGAAACCTAAATCGTAAAGGTAGTTGGATGCTTTTTTGACAATCTGATTGAACCCGATGTCCTGGGTGACAGAACGATCCATATCAATAGTTCCATCGTCAAACACAGCTATATCAGTTGTTTTACCACCAGGATCAGCGATTGCGATCGTTTTTCCTATGTATTCAGGGTTATGTACCAACATCCCTGAATCATCTCTCTTAAATAGGAATACACGAAGGGCTGCTAGTGCTTCGGGCTGAACAAGTAGAGCTTCAATATTTGACTTCCGCAGCTTCGATTCCGGGTCAGTACCTAAGTGATCAAAAGATCTCTGCATAGAGAGCATCTTTTGCTTAACATTGTTTTCGTTGACGGACCCATCTGTTTTAAAGAACTGTCTTAATGGCATTCCAGTACAAAGAACGTACTTTTTATTGAGTAACTCATCTCCAAATTGATTTAAGCCATGCTGCAGTAAAACCTGAGCTGCTTCACTATTGGAGAAGTCATCGTTCCTGGGAATAGGTTGTTTTACCTCACCAATGGTGTAAGCGTTACCTGTAACAGCAGAAGTAAATTTCGTTTGAACAGGAGCATTACTTGATACTGAAAAGGTTTCATCTAGTACCGCAAAACGTTCAGTCGAACGTTGGATGTGTGTAGGAAAGGAGGTTTTAACAGATTCAGCTGAGATCTTATGTTGGGCATTACCGTCATCATACCCAATAAATAGTGTTGAACAGTCGTTAAACATAGTAAAATATCTCTATTGTTTTTTAGTGATAAATGCAATATATAGCATGTCTGTGACAACCTCAAATATTTTCACTTTAGGAGGCAGGTGTTGATTGAAGACTGGCGAGAGAAGTTAAAGGAGAACTTGGAGAGAAATTACCAAATAGAAGTATCATCTCTCTATATATCGAAAAAGAATCGAATGGTATATGTACAATTTTCTGACAGTTCAAATGTACAAAAATACTTAGGTTTAAATTTAGACCTAGTCGATGTAGTGATTAGACAAAATACATGGGAATATTGCCAGAATAGCAAGGTATCAACGTTAATTGAAAAACGACATAGAGTAAAACTACCAAAGAATAAAATGAGTAAATATTGCTTCGAATCTTAGTAAGAGTAATCGAAAACTAAGTTATTTTTTATCAGAAGATCTATTTAACTTTAGTTAAATAGATCTTCTGATAACCTATTTTATGGTAAATGGCCATTATGTTTAATACTCACAAATTTCAAATTCACAGGGGAAAGAGATTTCACATAGTCAACTTTCAAAAGGAGGTATCTAACTTATTGATATTTGGTAGGTGGTAACAACTACGTGTACAAAATTCCAATCGTCGCGAATTTAACATAACATAGATAATATACACTAAGAGTGTAAGAGCAATTTTAATATGTCCTCTTATACTTAATGAACATGCAGAGCTTTGAGTACCTCAACCGATGCTAAATCCCATGATTGACCGAGACTTTAATCGTATTACAGTGATGCAAAATGTTCGCGAACACCGCCTTCGTCAAATCGACGATTTAGGCTGCAAATATATATAATTTAAGCCCTCGACAATTGGAAGCTTATGTAGTCAGTTAAGCCAGTTTGGTGCTTCTACGTTAGCACATACGTCAAGAGCCGAATCAAGCAACCGACGTTTTCTTTGCCTAATCATCTGAACATCATGGGAGCTCAATACTTTGATTTGTAGCTAACATTCGCTTGTGAGGTTCTAACGGAACAACACAACTTGGCTCTGACTGTCTATACACTAAGTCAGTTGATGACAGTCGATGGCCCCACGTGCCACACTAGCCATTTGCTTGCCAACCTCGTTATTCACATAGGTCAAATAATAAATAGTATTTTCAATTTCTGAATACAAAGGTGGAAGGTTATCATTAAGGTTCCAACCTCATTTTAAAGTAAATTGTTCTGAGCTCCTTGCTCTAAGTAGACCTCAGTTGCTCTCCCCAACATCCCCCTGGCCTTCACTCAAAATATTCACATTATTTCAAAAGATACGTCTCTTAACATCTTAAAAATGGACGCACCTATCGCTTTGGCAACATCACACATTGAGCTGTCTAAAGCTAAAACATGCTCTTAAGTTGATAACTTAAGATAAATCCACCACAGCACTTAATTACTCACAGTTGTAGATATGCCCTGGCAAAGGGTCTTTTTTGTCCTGACCGATTAGTGGCTATTTGGTGGGACTGTAATGGCAATTGGATGGCATTAATCAAGCTAATATACCCGATGGACATTTAATAAGTGAGTAAAGCATTACGTCACAGTGAGAGTAATCGGACACTTAAAGGTCATAGAAAGGAGCCCAAAAGGACAGTGTAATTTTTGATATTTACAAATATGGGAGAAAAACAAGTCTGTTAAACAAAACGCAGACCCTTCTTTAGAATTAAAATATTTTAATACTTTTAAATTTAAAATAATTAAAAGGGCTTCGCCAAAATATAGATCGAAATAATCAATGTCAAGTTCTTTGATATTGCATTGTGATCGGGGGATGACGGGTTGGCTGGGGCCGAGCTGTCGGGGGTGACCCCCAAGAAGCGGGAAATTAAGCATTTAGGGCTTTAGCCCTAAGTGCTTAAATGGATAATTCGCTATATCCAGAGTGATCAATTGACTCTGTCATGGTGATCTTGCGACCAAAGAATGACCACTCTAATTTACGTACTAAACGTGTTTTGTACTGGACTTCTGAAATTACAGAAGGCGTAGTTTCCACACCAAACGTTTCTCTCAGTAACTCTTGTGCCTTAGCAACTATTGACCCCTGCGTAATCTCGAATTGAAGATCGAACAACTTTTCTTTCACAAGGTCTCCGATAGGTGTTTCTGAGGCTTTGCCGAATTCATATTTTATTCCCAGTTCACAGTAGACAGCGTTTGGAGTTTTTTTCTGAAATTCCGCGCTAAAGAATCTCCCCTGAGTTAAACCCATATCGTTATCACCAACTTGACCAATAATCTTGCCGTTAGTGATGTAGAAGTTATGAACTGTTACTTTCATTTTTTGTCCCGCCAGTAGTATTCCCAACTGTTTCCATTATACCAAAACCAGATTAAAATACCACATTAAAACACAAACAAAAGTAAAATATACTTAACTATTATTATTGACTTTTATCCAGACAAAGACGACACAATAGGGCTCGATAGAGGGTTAGCTTTTTAGGCGAAGCCGTTAAGAAAAGCGTTGAAATTTCTTTTAGCTGCCGAAGGCAGATCATTTAGGCCACCAGCCCCCTGCCATAGCAATGACAACGGGGTTTATGTTGGCATTGCTATGGCGCTGGAGGTCTAGCAGCCTTGAGCGATACATTGAAATGCATCAAACCTTATTACTGCACTAAGGATGACAACGTCTTTTTGTTGGCGTCCATAGTGAATTAGGTTTGATTGAAATTTCAATGACAACACTTAGCGAGGAACGAGCTTTAGTGATGTAGGGGTAAGTCCGGCGGGTGGGCCTCGGTGGCGACTAGGGGGAACCCCTATTAGTGGAGAGCGTCCAATTGAAACAAATTTACTTGTTACAATTGGATAGTTATTAGTATTAAAATTAAAAGTATCGCCAATTTTACTCTTTGCTTTGTACTCGTTTTCGTTTTGATAGTTTCTACAATTTTATCTATTAGACCGAAAGCCTCTGCAAACCCAACAATTAGTACAAATACTGTAAAAGCATCAGCCACATTTGAGAAACCCAAACGCTCAAAAATAAATGTTAGAGCGTCAGCTACTGCGTAAATGCGTAATAACAATGCTGCTAAATTCAATATGTTCCCCCTACCCTTAATATATTCCTTTTCAATTAGCTAGTATGTTCAATTGATATATGTCAGATATCACTAGATAAGTTTGAAACTAGATAATAATGAATCTGGCTCATTGGTCTGTTCGATTATTAAGGGTTGTCCTGACACATCCCATTCATAAGTAGAAACCGTCTTTCCCCTAAACTGTTTCATCACTTTTAACCTAGGTTCATTAAACTTCTTCCCTAGAAGAAACTTACCTATTGAAATTACTTTTGATAAAGAAGAACCACGATGCCCTTCCTCTGATAAGCAACTTAGGATTTCTACGATATTATGTCTTGTGTCGATATCCGAGTTAGTACCTAAGATAAAAGCTATGTCTGAGTCCATGTATATTGAATCATTGATCACCTTTTCATAGGTAATCGAAATAAACTTACCCTCTACTAAACCGACATTGTTTTTCCCAACATAACCGAATAAACGACTGCAAATAATGGTGTAATTATTGATGATAACTTCTAATTTCATACTGCCCCCAAGCCTATGATATTTATTTGTTCAGAGTATGTATTATAAATAAACGCAACTATAAATACCATATTAGAACACACAATAAAGTAAAATATACTTAACTATTCTAGTTGACTTTAGACCGGACAAAGACGACACAATAGGGCTCGACAGAGGGTCAGCTTTTTAGGCGAAGCCGTTAAGAAAAGCGATACAAAAGCTTCTAGCTCGCCGAAGGCGATTCATTTAGACCACCAGCACCCTGCCATAGCAATGACAACGGGGTTTATGTTGGCATTGCTATGGCGCTGGAGGTCTAACAGCCTTGAGCGATACATTGAAATTCATCAAACCTTACCACTGCACTATGGATGACAACGGATTTTTGTTGGCGTCCATAGTGATTTAGGTTTGAATGAAATTTCAATGACAGCACTTAGCGAGGCACGAGCTTTAGTGATGTAGGGGTAAGTCCGGCGGGTGGGCCTCGGTGGCGACTAGGGGGAACCCCTGTTAGTGGAGAGCAAATATTGCCCAGTAAATCTGAGCAATATTTATCTATTGATGGTCGAATGACAACGCTGCTCTTTCAAGCTCCTTCTCTAGCTCCACAAGGCGTGTCGGAAGTAACGCAAAAGAAAACAAGGTCAATAATGATTCGATTGAATCCCGCCATTGAGCCGTTGACTGAAGTATTTCTAGAACCCCGAAATCTGCACAAATCTGTTTTAGCTTAACTTCATTGTTAGCTTTTTCTTCACGCTTAAGGGCAACCTTCAAGAATTCATCGAATTTATTCTGAGACATTTCTTTGACTGAAACAAAGCCAGTTCCTTTTTCTGTCCATACCATTAGATGCGGTTCTCCGCTGAATACACTGATCTGGTCTTTATAGTGCTTACTAATTAGCTCAATCTGTTTCTCAGTTCTCATAGTGGTGCCCCTACTTCAATAAACTAATGTGATTTGGTTTGTTACTCAATAGCTCTGCGATCTCAAACTGCTCCGCTACATACTCGACATTAGGGATTAAGGTAGGCTCCCATGTACTAAGCGCGACCTTTCTGCCTTGTTGAACATCATCAACAATGTTGTCTAGACTTTTGACGCTACATACCTCATACAAGCTTGTACCAAATTCATCATTCTCTACTACACATGTAGCGAACGTGCCAACGTCCTTAGATTCAATGATTAATAGACGTACTTCTGACTCCTGTTTAACCCCGCCTACTATATGACCAATAGTCACTTTTTCAATGTTTTGAATAACTGTCTTCATAATGCCCCCAAGCAATTTAACAATATAAACAGTAACTTACTTGTATTTATTATATCAAACCACCCAGTTAAATACCACATAATAACACGATGTATTGAAAAATAAGTATTGTCCTTTCGATTGACATTAGCCCCGACAAAGGCGACACAATAGGGCTCGATAGAGGGTCAGCTTTTTAGGCGAAGCCGTTAAGAAAAGCGATACAAATGCTTTTAGCTCGCCGAAGGCGATTCATTTAGACCACCAGCACCCTGCCATAGCAATGACAACGGGGTTTATGTTGGCATTTCTATGGCGCTGGAGGTCTAGCAGCCTTGAGCGAGATAAACTTTTGCACCCTAGGGTAGCAATCTGAATGACAAATTCTTTTCTTTGGCAATCAGATTGCTCTAGGGTTTCATTAAATGAAGCACTTGAAGAGGAACGATTCTTAGTGCTTAGGGGTAAGTCCGGCGGGTGGGCCTCGGTGGCGACTAGGGGAAACCCCTGTTAGTGGAGAGAAAATTGTGAATGCGTTATATTGTTTACTCGCAACAAAAAGCCCTGAACTTAGTCAGGGCTTCTCTAATTAAAGCTTGGTTAAGCGGCTTGTTCTGTTGCTCCATTAATGTCACCACTATCATCGCTCATACTTTGAGAACCAAAGTACTGATCCTCTAACTTTTGCCGTGCTTCAGAAAGTGGTACACCCAGGGTTGTAAGGAGTTTATTTGCAGCCAAGTCAATGCTAGTTTTATTCACTGACATATTGCCACTCTTGTCATCTATGATGCGGCCAGTAAAGTCAGACGTACCTAGATCGCGTGAGTAGTTAAGTTCTTCAAGCTTATCCCACTGAACTGCTTCGAGAGAGCCATAGTGATTCATTGCGATATTTCCAGCTACTGCAACAGCCTTTAGTGTAGCTACATGAGTTAGAATACAGGTATTACGGAATTCTTCTGCTGACGTATCGCTGAATGCTAAGCCTCCCCAACCCATGGCTCTAGAAACAGTAGTCCAAAACTCGTTTGCTAGCTGGTACTTTGAATCAGAGATTTCTTTTACTTCCTTACTCAACCCCAGCAGGATTTGGTTGATATCTTTGATAGCTTTCAAAGGAAAGTACTTTTCAGACTTCTTGGTGATCGTATTGTGCTCCATATCAACCAGGTCTTTAAACGCAACGCAGTTCTCAGTTATGTAACGAGCTAAACATGGAAGAGGGTCACGTGTATTAAAGGCATCTGAAATACTTTGTTGAGGTTTGGCCAAGTTTTGGTTGATGTCACAAAAGCCCAACTGCCTCTCTTTAAGTGTCAAGTTCGTATATAGCATAATAGGAACATCTACGTTCTCTAGATCAAAACCTAACTCGGCGAGTTCATCACACAACATTTCTAGAGCGAAGTCGATTCCAACAGAACGATGTTGGCCATCGAATAGCTTAATGGAACTATCCATAGATATATGAAGTAGACCAACTCGCGCTCCTTCCATAACCTCTTCAAATTCAGGCTTTTTATCTTTCTTCGACACAACCACACCAATGATAGTTGGGATGATGTAAAAACGCTTATAGTTGTTCACAAGGTATTTCGCGAAATCTTTCGCTCGCTTCATATTTACCTCTCGCTGGCTACGTTTAAGTACACTACCCTTGTTATCGATGTTTAGTAGTGAGACCAATACTGAAGCTGGAACATTCACTAGATGAAATGGTTTGAATTGCTTACCTACAGTACAAGGAAGTGAGTATGCGAAGTTTTTATCAATTGACATATTTTAGCCCCCAAGCTATTTAAAAATCAGTTAACATGAAAACTATGCCTTTGTTTTCATGTATTTATTATACACCCTCACCCCAAAAAATACCACATTGTAACACCAAATATTTAATAATTATTGTTGCCTTTTTTGATTGACATTAGCCCCGACAAAGGCGACACAATAGGGCTCGATAGAGGGTCAGCTTTTTAGGCGAAGCCGTTAAGAAAAGCGATACAAATGCTTTTAGCTCGCCGTAGGCGAATCTTATGACCACCAGCATTCTGCTAGGTCGGTGACAACGGGGGTTTGTTGGCAACGACCTAGCGCTGGAGGTCAACAGCCTTGAGCGGCAGCACTTAGTGAGGAACGAACCTTAGCGCTGCAGGGGTAAGTCCGGCGGGTGGGCCTCGGTGGCGACTAGGGGAACCCTGTTAGTGGAGAGCAAATCAACAACCTGCCGCTTTGGGCAGGTTGTTGATATCAAGCACAACAAGAGTCTACTGATACACCTTCTAGGTATTGATGAGCCTTACCAATGTCTGACCAGTAAGTCAGCTTTTTGAGCCTCATTGATGGGAACTGCGTTAATGACCAGATTTTATCAAAAGCGCTATTTGCCTTTTCTTCGTCATCATACGCTGAATGAATACTCCCAGTTATTGAGTTGTATAAGACGATAGCGTTATATTGTTTTGTGTTTGTTGACTTACTAACAGTACCAAATTCTGTTGCTGTGCCTGGTTCACATGAGCCTAGCTTGATTGTTTTTTTAGTGTCCTCTTTCTGTCCTACTTCATAAGCCGATGCTAGTTGAAGAGTACCAGCAACGCCTCCATTGCAAGCTGCTTCAGTGTCAGCTGGTAGGAATAAACCCCCATTGATACAAACAACCGCCTTTAACTCTTCGCAGTACATCACTGATAAGCGCTGGTTCGTGTTAGGGATGAATACCATAGCAGGTATAAAAGTTTCCTCTCCAGTAACCATATGTGTAAAAGTATTTAATTCCATACATGCCCCCAAGCATTTAAATAATTGATTAAACTGGCGTTATTATATACTAACCCTTACAAATATACCATATGATAACACAATATTTTATAAATTATTGTTCCCATATTTTATTGACTTTGGGAAGGACAAAGGCAACACAATAGGGCTCGATAGAGGGTCAGCTTTTTAGGCGAAGCCGTTAAGAAAAGCGATACAAATTCTTTTTGCTCGCCGAAGGCGATTCATATGGCCACCAGCATTCTGCTAGGACGGTGACAACGGGGGTTTGTTGGCATCGTCCTAGCGCTGGTGGACAACAGCCTTGAGCGGCAGAACTTGGTGAGGGACGAGCCTTAGGGATGCAGGGGTAAGTCCGGCGGGTGGGCCTCGGTGGCGACTAGGGGGGACCCCTCTTAGTGGAGAGCTAAAATCTCACAAACCCACCTAATAAAAAGAGGCTCCCTTGGGAGCCTCTTTTTAGCGTATGATAAAAATCATCGATATAGTCATGTTTGAGTAATCAAGCACTCTTTATGACCAAATAGTGTAAAACACCCTGAATATGTCAAATGTTCATTCCCGGTAAATCTATTCAGATACACTCTCATTTGAACTAGGTAGTAACCGGTATCAAAATGCTCGTTGCAAACTTCACAGTCGCCAAACTTACATGTACCACTGCCAAGCTGTGTTAGCCTATACACATGTCGTAGATCACTTGTATCAGTCATCACTCAATTACCTTGTAGTTTAATCTATCCTAGAACTGTAAAGCCTTTAAGTTTTGCAAACTTGTTTGACACACTAAATCCTTTGACGACATCTAAAGGTAATCTCTGTCTTTTTATTATCCACCATGCTTTTCTTATGTGTAGCAATGCGAGTCTACGTTTTTTATTTATCGTCTCTTCTTGCTTTGTTGGTCCGCAATTTCGTAGGTAACTAAGAAGCAAACAATACAGACCATCTAAGCATTCGACCTGAAACCAGATGTCACTGCCAAAACTTGGAATGTCCTCCAGTTCGAAACAAACCTGTTGCTTTCCATCAATTTCTCTAAATTTCATATTGCCCCCAAGCAATTGCTAACAACTATTATATATTATAGCAAGTGGCCGAGTTAAATACCACATTTATACACATGTAATTTTGGTAGTCTATTGAGAGCTTTGATATTGAAAGAGACTGATATTATGTTTTCTTCTGGCTTAAGGCTCGATAGCGGACCTGAGCCGCTATCATAAGGTTATTTTATTCTTAGATGCTCACCACGCTCATCCGGCTTTAGAGTGAAGAGTATGTAATCAACCTGCTCTATACAGATCTCATAATCATCGTTGATTAGTAGCACCTCCCTATCATCAGTACTGGATGTGTATTGCTGGGTAACCTTCCCTTTTAATACTTTATCTTTATTGAATACCTTTAATCCTACTAATCTCATACATTCTCCTTACTAGCAGTGATTGAATGATGAACGGCCTCCTTATGGAGTTCTAATATCTCCTTGCTTGTAAGGTAGCTATGAATCTCATTTATTTTCTTAATTACTTCAGAATGATCGTTGAAAAGTTGTTTGCGCTTATCCCATACGACTTCGTGGTGTGCTAGCTGTCCTGGTAGTGTCTTGTCATGAATGCCATAGACATATGTCCCTTCTCTGATTTTCTTTTTGACCAGCATCTTAGACATTAAAAAAATGATGAGTAGGTCCGTTTCTATGATCTGAGTAGTGAGGATAATACCGAAGAATAGACAGTCCTCCCGGTCTACGTCATCGATGTGAATCCCATTGTAACCATTCGAAAAGTAATACACTGGACTGCCTGGTTCCAGATTGTATGAAAAATAGAGATATGCATTTTCATTCTTCTGGAACAGCTCTTTCCTTCTCGCAATCTGAGTACCATATTGATCCATGTAATTATAGTTACAGATGTGCATTTCAGGGCACAACGATATGGTCTTTCCGCAGGTAGTTATGTACTTCTTTCTCTTGCTTATAGATAAGCTGCTTATTGTTTTGGTCATATTGCCCCCAAGCAATTGTTTTTCAAATGTATTGTTACATTAGCAATTAAAGAAATTATACTAAAACATGCCATAAGATACCACATTCACACACCTAATATGGTTAAATATACTTAACTATATTGATTGACTTTACCTCGGACAAAGGCGACACAATGGGGCTCGACAGAGGGTCAGCTTTTTAGGCGAAGCCGTTAAGAAAAGCGATACAAATGCTTTTAGCTCGCCGAAGGCGATTCTAATGGCCACCAGCATTCTGCTAGGACGGTGACAACGGGGGTTTGTTGGCAATGTCCTGGCGCTGGTGGACAACAGCCTTGAGCGGCAATACTTGGCGAGGCACGAGACCTAGCATTGCAAGGGTAAGTCCGGCGGGTGGGCCTCGGTGGCGACTAGGGGGAACCCCTGTTAGTGGAGAGCAGGTAAGCCGCAATGTTTACTCATTGCGGCTTACCTGGGGTCAAGTACCCATTAATTAGTAAACACTTAGGTTTATTACTTCCGTACCGCTTTCAGCCAATGTGGCAATTTCTGGCTCAATATCTACCAGTTGGTCATATACTGAAAGCTCCTTGGCAGCGGCTATGTCTAGATAATATTCAGTTTTATCGGGGGTAGTAGCAATTGCATTCGTCTCTGGCAACGATTCAGCTTGAAAAGCTGCTATTGGTAAGTACTTAAACATGTCTTTCCTCCTAACATTTACAAATGATCTTGCTTGTCAGATGACACTCATTGCTCTTTCGTAGAACAGACAGAAGTTCGCTCTGTCTGTTTGAATTCTCTCTTTAACCTTATCTTGCGTTGATTCTCTTAGCGCATCTAACACCTTTACTAATATGGAAGCAGTGAATGCGTCTATCAGTAGTGGTTGAAGACCTAGTTCTTTAGATTCATCAGTAAAAGAAATTGTTGTGAGTGATTTATTGATTAATTCATTTGGCCAAACAAAGAGCATTGCTTGGCCTTGAGCGACTTTTTTAAGATTATCGTAATTGCAGAACTCTGTTTTCATATTGCCCCCAAGCAATTGTTTTCAAATAGATAGTTACATAAGCAACTAAGGAAATTATACTAAAACACGCCCTAAAATACCACATTTACACATTTTACATAGTAAAATATACTGAACTATATTGATTGACTTTGGACCGGACAAAGGCAACACAATAGGGCTCGATAGAGGGTCAGCTTTTTAGGCGAAGCCGTTAAGAAAAGCGATACAAATGCTTCTAGCTCGCCGAAGGCGAATCATATGGCCACCAGCATTCTGCTAGGACGGTGACAACGGGGGTTTGTTGGCAACGACCTAGCGCTGGAGGTCAACAGCCTTGAGCGGCAGCACTTAGTGAGGAACGAACCTTAGCGCTGCAGGGGTAAGTCCGGCGGGTGGGCCTCGGTGGCGACTAGGGGTATCCCCTATTAGTGGAGAGAAATTTTTATGTTTCGATTGTAGTTGATTGGTTTTATGTACACCAGAGAAAAAAAAGCCCCGACAATATTGCCGGGGCTGGTCGCTTGGGGAGCGGTTATTCTGGTGCTGGTTCTCTATATACCAGCAATCTTCCACTAATTGACTTTTGATTGCTCTTTCCCTTATGGGGGACACAGATAGAGTACAAGGAAAAATGTTTAGCCTTCACCACTTCTGTTAGGCATTGGCTTTTAAACCTACGCTCGAGAATGTTCAGGCTGTCTTCTAAAGTATGCGAAAGAGGTTCAGGCTTTCTCTCTACTGCTGACCCACCTAAATTGTAATAATATAATTTCCACATAAAAAACAACCCAAAACCAATACCAAGTCTAATGTACATTCAAGCTAATGTTTGCTTCAAGTTCGAGTGTGAAAATCGTATCTTCATAGCTATAAACCACAGTGTTATTACTAACGATTGGTTCTGACATTAAGAACAACTCTGACATATCGAGAAATGACTGCTTATCTATCTGTTCCTGTGGAAAGCTACCCACCTGTACTGTGATAACCTTAGTAAATCCAATCCATTTCTTTACATCTTCATGTTGCTTTTTCTTATTGGCAATCATAGATTTGATGTAGCTACTTCCTTGCCCTTCCTTCTCTTTTCCACTTTCGACGCTGACGACTTCGGAATGATTAAGCTTGATAGGCTCCTTGTTAGAGTTGTCTTGCTGACCATTACTAGATGGCTCGTTAAGGCATGAGTAATCAGCCAACATACCAATGCATTTGAAGAAGCCATTTACATCCGAACGGTCAGTAAAATGAAAACCTGGGATAGCGCCATCAGATTTAAACTTTGAGTAATACCCATTGTTCTCCTTAGCCACTGAAAGCAACGACTTAAAAACATCAGGGCTTTGTTTTTCTTCGAAGTTCACCACGAAAACTAAATGGCCTTTTTTTGTGTGATGCATCACCTCAATTGGCTTGGCCTTCCCAACAATAGAGTTCTTAAGGTCTACTTCGGATTGATTACTACTGTTTTCTGTTTTCTTGCCAGTAACCTTCTTTTCTGGAATAGCTATTTCTCCATAAGGAACACTTGATTTTTTATCGTTCGTGTTGAGCACTATCTTTCTAATTTCTATACCGCAACGAATGTAATCTTTATTTGTCAGATAAAAGCCTCGTCCCATAGAATACTTTTCTCTGTGCTCTGTACTAAGCTCTTTGTCGGATAGGGCTGCGGTGTCTTGGTGGTTTAGCGCTGCTTTACGCATCTCAGAAAATAGATCTCGGGTGTGCTTTGACCATGCCAGGATGATGGTTCTATTAGTTTGTGTTTCATAATAATCAGTATAAGGGTCTGATCTATCACTCATAGAGGTAAATTTGGCAACGATAACCGCCTGGGCATCTTCAGGGATAGATAAGTTGTCCTGGAAAGCCTCTACCGCTTTCCGATGTTCCATTATGCGCTTTTGCCTTTCTTCGTATGCTTTCTTTTCTTCCTCTTCCTTGCGCTTAGCTTCTTCGGCAATAATAGAGGAATAAAGTGCCTTGTTCTTGCTGTTGTCGATATCTTCTAAATCGACCTTAGTTAGAAAACCAAACTCAAGCAGCTCTTCTCGTGTCAATCGCTCCTTGAATTCTTCTACATACGATTTCAACTTCCCTAGGCGCTCTTTTATACTTTTGTCGCAACCACGACCCAGGCTTAGGTCAATATTGAAAATCGTGCCAGAATCGAAAGTTACCTTAACATCTGTCTTTTCATACCCTAGTTCGCATTTTGCAGCTACTTCATGAGCAAGTTGTTCAAAATCTTCGATAGAGTAATCTTTCTCTTCAAGCATTTTTGATTCAGAAAATAATACAGTAACTGAAATTGGTTTAATCATCGTTGCCCCCAAGCATCGGAAAAATAGATTAAGAATAAGTTGTTCTCTTAACTTAAAAACATTATAACTCACACCCCCAATAAATACCATATTAACACACTATAAATAGTAAAATATACTTAACTTTATTTATTGACTTTGGCCCGAACAAGGGCGTCACAATAGGGCTCGATAGAGGGTCAGCTTTTTAGGCGAAGCCGTTAAGAAAAGCGATACAAATGCTTTTTGCTCGCCGAAGGCGATTCATATGGCCACCAGCATTCTGCTAGGACGGTGACAACGGGGGTTTGTTGGCATCGTACTAGCGCTGGTGGACAACAGCCTTGAGCGGCAGCACTTGGTGAGGAACGAGCCTTAGGGATGCAGGGGTAAGTCCGGCGGGTGGGCCTCGGTGGCGACTAGGGGGAACCCCTATTAGTGGAGAGAAAATTCATCTCAATATCTTGTTCACAGGACAAAAAAAAACTCAGTGCTTAACACTGAGTTTTTTTGAGGGGTTTTGAAGTATCTCTACTACTTTTGGTTCAGATGATGAACCGTTGGTATTGAGGTATATTTCACGTTCTCATCGATTTGACCCACCGCGCTGACCGAGGGAGAAAGTGCTGCTATTAATAAGAAAGCGATAATATTGTTACTCATAAGATTAGCTCCTAGTTGCCGAACGAAATAAAACTTTATACTGGTAATCCTCAAGAAACTTTAGCTCGAGGTCGAAGGCTTAAAATTCTCGTGTAAATAGCATATTTCTGTTTTGCCAAATCTTTAGTAGTAACATGTGAGCTCTTACCTAACTTAGGTTCTGTTTGACTGTCAGTGCCTAGCATTTCTTTTAACACTTCAAGCTCAGCCTCGAGGGTGTCATTTGATGAAATGTATCCAATATAGTTGAATACATCCTGGGAAGAGAAACTTAAGCCATCAGCTTTCTGGTGCTCATGCCGGGAGATATAGCAGCGCTTACCGTTAATGATATCGATATGATAAGCCTCTACAATGCGGTCACCGTATCCATCATCCCAGCCATTATCTTTGTTACGGCCATATAGCCGTGAATGTCTGTAATGAAACTTGAGAAATTGCTTCATTTCTTCAAAAGAAATGAGAATATTATTGTGTCTCATATTGCCCCCAAGCAATTGAATTTATTAACAAGCCATGTAAAGAGTATAACAAAACACGAATTAAAATACCACATTATAACATCTATGTTGTGGTATTTTTTCTATTACTCTGTTCGTCTTTAGTGAATTCCTGGGGTGACATGGCCCTTAAAAAATCTAAGGCCATGGCATTCTCAATTAACCACTAAATTTCTGTGCTGCCTATCCATTGCTCGCCTAGATAGACATCTGCATAATCGTATTCAAACTTAGAGCAGCACTCCTCTAAATCTTCGTAGGTCCAACCATCAGCTGGAGCTGGTACCAACTCCTTCAAGATAAAATTTTCCCCATAGCAATATAGATTAGATGCCTCTAGTCCAGTAATTAAACAGCTCTCGCCTTCTTTAGGTCTTGCTATACATTTAACACTCATTAGATTTACCTTTTGAAATCACTATTTTTACAGTCTTCACTTGTGTACCAGATTCGGAGAAAGTCCCTTCTTTACAACTAGTGACCGATGCGCCCAGCTCCTTCAGCCATTCTTGGAATTCTCTTTGAATTCTACGGGTCCCGTTAACCGCTCCATCACTTGCTATGGTAACTAAGCGGCCACCGATGTCTAAGTGATTGAACATCTTTCTTATATGCTTAATGTCCTGGTGCTTATTGAATGGGGGGTTAGCCAAAATACGGTCGAACTTATTACCCTCAGGGTACTCCATAAAGTCCATACAGTGAGTTGCGTATCTATGATGCTTAAGCATGTCGAAGTTCTGAGGGTTCAGCTCGATAGCAACACCATTATCACTAATTCGAGCCATACGATTTGCACACCTACCATCGCCGCAACTAGGTTCCATCCATCTATGTTCAGGCCTGAGATCTAAGTCAATCATCATTTCATCTGCTAGAGTGTCCGGAGAGAAAAACATTTGGTATTTTTTCTTATCATTGAGCTCTTCTCCTTCGATAAGTTTCTTTTGTATATCAACTACGTTTCTATACTCGAAATGAAATGCACCTTTTTTGTATTTGCCTCCAGCCTTAAGTAATAAGTTCTTTATCGCTTTGTAGTGCTTCAGCTGCTTTTGAGGTAATACTAGTGTGTTGTCTATTGGTAGAAGCAATGACAGTTCATGTTCAATGGAGTGATCATCAGATTGCTCTTTCTCATTAAGTTTGTTGAAAAAGAAATGGTCATGTGCATGCTTGATTACAGTCAAAGTATCCTCACTGATGAAGTGAATGTCTGGGTGGAAACCAAGAGCGTTCAAAAAATTGGCTTTATCAATGATCTTATTGCCTGTTACCTGGCGAGTATCGCACTCATTTCTCTCCAGCCATTGGTAATAGAAAGTGTCTTCTAAGGGTGCCGACATTTTCATATTGTTGATAATGAACAGACTCTTTAAGCAATTGGGCTTTGTATCGCTGTGAACAACTATTGCTCTTGAGGGACGACTAGCACCAAATTTTTTTTTGTATTCCGCTTTACTAGGGGTGTCTAGAAGTACGGAAGAGCCGCAGTCATAAAGCACCTCAACATTTCCTAATGATTGTGAAAGAATGAATGACAGACCATCTTCGTCTATAAATGTTGTAATTTCCATAATGCCCCCAAGCAATATATCTAATTGATTAACTGGTAATAATTATATCTAACCCCATAGACAAATACCATATTTAAACACTAAATAAAGTAAAATATAATTAACTAATCACATTGACTTTGCCCCGGACAAAGGCGTCACAATAGGGCTCGATAGAGGGTCAGCTTTTTAGGCGAAGCCGTTAAGAAAAGCGATACAAATGCTTTTTGCTTGCCGAAGGCGATTCATATGGCCACCAGCATTCTGCTAGGACGGTGACAACGGGGGTTGGTTGGAATCGTACTAGCGCTGGTGGACAACAGCCTTGAGCGGCAGAACTTGGTGAGGGACGAGCCCTAGTGATGCTGGGGTAAGTCCGGCGGGTGGGCCTCGGTGGCGACTAGGGGAACCCCCTATTAGTGGAGAGCAATTTTAAGTTTCTATTTTAGTTCTATGATTTCATTAACACGAGAGACAAAAAAAACCCCGACAATATTGCCGGGGCTGGTCGCTTGGGGAGCGTTAATCCCTGGTAGGTTCTGAGTCTAATGCTTTAACATAAACAGCATCAGCAACACCGTTTTCACACATTGAAGTAGCTGAAAAATTGTCTTTTGTGGTTTGACTGTAAAGTTCACTGTATTGCGAGTTACTGAGCCAGATCAGGCTGTTATCATCGTCCAAACCTAAAAATCCTTTGGTTGGTGAGTAGATACGATAAAAAGAGCTCAGCTCATAGGTTTTAAATACCCTGCTATCTGGTAATGAGAACCAATAGCAGTCCCAATCTAAGTGAATATAGGCTTGCCTCTCTTGACACGGTTGTGAGAAACCTATCACTTTGAAGCCTTGCAGAACTAAGCCATAACCATTAACGACAATGACCTCCTCTCCAGAAGTAAACCTTGATTCGCACAATGGTATTGAAGTTAAGCTATTTTCAATATATTTCAGCATGGATATTCCTCTCTTACTCCTTGAGATTAAGCTATTAAGCCAGTAAACAAATCTTGCTCTAGCTCTTTGGATGAGAACTGAAATCCTTGACTGATATTGAATTCCCGGTCAGCTACCAAATCGACAAAAAAGTCATGAACATTTTCATTTTTACAACACTCTTTAATGTTCTGGGCTGCAATATAGGCTGCATGCTTAGGATTGATAGCACTGACAACGAAAGCTTTGCTCTCTGAAGAGCCAAATCGAACTGAAGTTAAAAACTCCGTATATTGGTCAAACTCATTGCCCCGCAAAACAACTTTAATTTCACTACCCTTTGAAGTCTCAAGTTTTACATAAGAGAATCCATCTTCCAGCACTTCAAGTAGTGCTCCCTTGCAACCTTTAAATGCACCTTCAGTTACGATAATTTTCATAAAGCCCCCAAGCCCTGAATATCAATCAACGATTAAAGCATTTCTGCCCCAATCCATAATAGCCATTATACCAAATAGACTATTAAATACCACATAACAACACTAAATTTAGTTAAATATATTTAACTTTATTTATTGACTTTTGGCCGGACAAAGGCGACACAATAGGGCTCGATAGAGGGTCAGCTTTTTAGGCGAAGCCGTTAGGAAAAGCGATACAAATGCTTTTTGCTCGCCGAAGGCGATTCATATGGCCACCAGCATTCTGCTAGGACGGTGACAACGGGGGTTTGTTGGCATCGTACTAGCGCTGGTGGACAACAGCCTTGAGCGGCAGCACTTGGTGAGGAACGAGCCTTAGGGATGCAGGGGTAAGTCCGGCGGGTGGGCCTCGGTGGCGACTAGGGGGAACCCCTATTAGTGGAGAGCAATTTAGCCACCGAGACGATGGCTAAATTCTATAGGTTAGGACCACTCAAAGATCGGCAATGATCGCTCTTCTCCTGCATCTGAATCTAACTCTACACACTTAAAACCCAATTGGGCTGCTTTCGAAAGAATAAAATTTAGCTCGTCAGAATATTCTTTACGGATATTTAAATCGTGTTGTGTATGCAATTTAATGAAATAGCCCGTATTTCGTTTTGCTACTAATGAAAATTCTTCCTTAGAGATTTCATCAAGGGCAACTACATCTCCTTCCTTTATATGGCCAGTGCTAAGCTCAACTGTTGTATATTGGTTGTTGATATCAAACATTAGCCTTCCCCTTGGTCTAAATTGATGTTCGAGTGTGAACAAATGACCATCCTAAATGCGCCCTTTGTTTTGAGCTCTATTACGTGGGAAAAGACTTCTTTCGCCTCAAAAAACAACTCATCTTTAAAATATCCTTTTTGATACGTACCTCGGAGTGTACGAAACCCATCAAACTCCGGTACTCCCTTAATTCCTCGGTCCGTATTAGAGCGAGCTGAAACAACGACTATGCCGCCCTCTTGACTACAGAGCTTAGCTAGGTTTTTCCAGACCTGTTTTCTGGGTAAAGGGGGCAATACATTGGTGCAATATCCACAATATACAAATGAGTAATGCGCTTTAAGAATGTCTAGATCAGGACAAAATGTGTAATCGTACTCTGCACACATACCTGATAAATCGTATATAGCTTGAGTGTCCTTACTTTCTTGTTCACGCCCTTTCGCATAGTTCAAAGCTGGGGCTGACACTAAATGAGGGAACTGTGAGAGAAACTGTTTTAATGGGGCACTAACAGATTTACGTGCGATTGAAGTTTTTGAGGAGACCTCGAACTCCTTCTTGATCTCTTCAGGTGTTTGATAAAAGGATTCTGATTCAAATTGTTCTGAAACGGGTACTAACTTTAATGCTAAATTTTCCATACTGCCCCCAAGCAATGTATATCATTGATTAACTGTTAATAATTATATCTAACCTCACACATAAATACCATATTAATACACATATGATTGTTAAATATAATTAACTATATTTGTTGACTTTGGCCCGGACAAAGGGGCCACAATGGGGCTCGACAGAGGGAAAGCTTTTTAGGCGAAGTCGTTAAGAAAAGCGATACAAATGCTTTTAGCTCGCCGAAGGCGAATCATATGGCCACCAGAATTCTGCTAGGACGGTGACAACGGGGGTTGGTTGGCAATGTCCTAGCGCTGGTGGACAACAGCCTTGAGCGGCAATACTTGGCGAGGCACGAGGCCTAGCATTGCAAGGGGTAAGTCCGGCGGGTGGGCCTCGGTGGCGACTAGGGGGGACCCCTGTTAGTGGAGAGCGCTTGACTGGCCATAATGACCAGTCAAATTTTTCTACAGTATATATAAATCGTAGTAGCTAGCTTCTTCAGCTGTAAGCTTATACCCAGGCTCTACAGAGTGGGTAGATACGCGATCTTTACTACATTTAATGGCTTTAAGTGTGTTATTGATCTCACTGCAAGCATCAACAACAAACAGATCTGGGATAAAGCCATTCTTAAAAAAGCTTGATTGTTTATTGCGGATCATCTTTAGGAAGACTGTTTCAATTTTAGGTGGTAGCCCGTAAACAAGTGCATGCCTTACAGTCATTAAATTTATGAACTCATGAAGTATTTCGTGGAATGTAAATCGACCTACTTGGTGTTCTGAGGATTCTGTAAAAGCGGTACACTTGTAAATCAGATTGGTAAGGAGATTACATGTAATGTAATCAACCTCTAAAAGTTGGCCTTTGCATTCAGATTTTTTGATTCCTAAATCTTGTACTTGATTGACCCACTCCAGGTAAGGGAGCACCGTATTTAAATCATCCAGTAAGTACCCAAGTTTGGTTTCGAATTCACGTACCTGTTTGTACCAGCATGCTAGCACCTTGTCGGAATTTCCGTATTTGCTCTGAATAGGTTGGGTTCGGATGCTTCTAAGACGTTTGCCTTGAATAGCATTTACGCACTTGAATGCTAGTGTAAGTGCTTTTTTTACTTGTGCCTTCTTTTCTTCGTTGATCTTTATGATTCTGTCCATACTGCCCCCAAGCAACTTTTTATAAAAAAGAGGGCCATTGAGCCCTCTATACACGTTAGATTTACCGATTACTATTCTTGACGGAACGGATCAATTACAAAGCCAAGCGCGTCTAGGGGTTGGCTATTGTATGCAGTAAGTGCTTCGCGACCTAAATCCAGTTCGTATCCAGAGCCAACAAAGTCATCACCTACAAAGCCACAAATAACATTGTTTGAGATACCTTCGATACCTTCCCAAGCTCTCCCGGTCCAATATTGCGATTCGACAATCCAAACACCTTCACGATGAACGCGCACTCTAAAAGCACTTTCACTTCGCTTAAGTTCTTCTTTACTTATATCGATGTTCACATCAGGATTAAATAGGTCACCAGATAGAGCTTTTAAATCTACATACTGGTCTTCTTGTTTAATGAATCGGATTTTCCCTAATCGAACAGCTAGGGCTACTTTGTCTATTTCGCCGTTTCTCTCCGTGGATGTTTCAGTCTTTTCGGGTGTCAGCTGATTAAGTAATGAAATGACTACTTTCTTATCGAATGATGAAATCTTCATATTGCCCCCAAGCAATTGTTTTAAAATAGATAGTTACATAAGCAACTAAGGAAATTATACTAAAATACGCCCTAAAATACCACATTTAAACATTAAATATAGTTAAGTATATTTAACTATATTGGTTGACTTTACCCCGGACAAAGGCGATACAATGGGGCTCGACAGAGGGACAGCTTTTTAGGCGAAGCCGTTAAGAAAAGCGATACAAATGCTTTTAGCTCGCCGAAGGCGATTCATGTGGCCACCAGCTTTCTGCTAGGACGGTGACAACGGGGTTTTGTTGGCATCGTACTAGCGCTGGTGGACAACAGCCTTGAGCGGCAGAACTTGGTGAGGGACGAGCCCTAGTGATGCTGGGGTAAGTCCGGCGGGTGGGCCTCGGTGGCGACTAGGGGTATCCCCTATTAGTGGAGAGAAATTTTCTTGCAAGGTCTCTATTTCTTTTATTGAATTTATACGGACAAAAAAAAGCCCCTGCTTTGTAAGCAAGGGCTTTTCGCTTGGGGAGCGTTTAATCAAATGTTTGAGGATCTAGCTGTTCAAGAAATGGTACTACGTCTCTCTTAAATACCGCCTCAGCATTCACAGTATGAGCGCGAACCCATGCATTATTTCGGGTTGGTGAGAATTTGAAGCTAAACTTTCTTAGTCTTTGGGTAACCTCTTTCGGTGGCCTACCACCTAACCAAATACCAATGCGCCCATCAATAACCCCGTGCTTAATTCCATTTTCTAATTCACCTTCTAATGAGTTTGAATTTCGACTTTCTTCGACTCGCTCTGCTTCGACTAAACGTTGTTTTAATCGTCGGATATTAGCATTTGAGTTTGCTAAGCTAAATCGTCCCCAAGTGTTTACTATTGGATTTGGCTCCAAAAACGTTTTAAGGAGGTTTTGAGGTATACCACGTTCAAGCATCTTGTTTTCAAGTACAGCAGCACTATTATCTGTAAGCTCTCCATTTTCAGACGCTTTATATGCAGCTGGCACTAAACGATTAGCTATTTTCATGTAGCCATGCATTGTTTCCGCTTCACTAATTTTAATTCTTAATTGCTCAACCGGGTTATCTGATGACATTTTGACAACTGAACCATCCCCATCGGGGAACAGTTTCTTTGCAATGGCTTTTAAGGCTCTCTGAGGATAATCTGCATATTGATTAAGCTTATCCCTACTATTCTTATTGGCCTTTTCTGCTTTCGCCACAGGGAATCTCGCTGGCCCTGTTACATGCCATGAGATACATTTGGACTCTGCACTTATGTACTCATCGAAGTAGCGTTTTAACTTTCTTTGAAATTCTTCAAACTCAATTTCAACAATTTCTTCCACTGAACAATTAAACGCCTTCGATGGTGCGCTTTCCGAAGTGGACTTGATCAGCTCATGAAGTGAAATTTTGAATGTCCGTAATGCGTTGCAGTAGTCAACTACTGCTTGAGCGGCGTGACGCTCAGGAAATTGAGATTGGCCATTAAAAGCTCGCTCAATTGATGAAGGATCAAGCTGGCTCTTATATTCAAGCAGATCCTTGTCTTCTCCAATGTATTCCTCGATTTTTTTATTAACTAAATTTTGCATCTGTAGCCCCCAAGCTATCTATGTTTAACAAATGATTTAACGTATTTATTTGATGTGTTAATTATACTAACAACCCCCAATAAATACCATATTAACACACAAATAAATGTTAAATATAATTAACTATTTAGATTGACTCTGGCCTGGACAAAGGGGCCACAATG
The DNA here is from genome assembly GCF_033344345.1 of Vibrio sp. 1978. Classification (NCBI taxonomy): domain Bacteria; kingdom Pseudomonadati; phylum Pseudomonadota; class Gammaproteobacteria; order Vibrionales; family Vibrionaceae; genus Vibrio; species Vibrio sp. 1978. The sequence goes on along the minus strand of NZ_JAWPOP010000014.1, from coordinate 67,842 downwards.
GGGCTCGACAGAGGGAAAGCTTTTTAGGCGAAGCCGTTAAGAAAAGCGATACAAATGCTTTTAGCTCGCCGAAGGCGAATCATATTGCCACCAGCATTCTGCTAGGACGGTGACAACGGGGGTTTGTTGGCATCGTACTAGCGCTGGTGGACAACAGCCATGAGCGGCAATACTTGGCGAGGAACGAGACTTAGTAATGCAAGGGGTAAGTCCGGCGGGTGGGCCTCGGTGGCGACTAGGGGGAACCCCTGTTAGTGGAGAGAAATTCATAACCTGCAATAAAAAAGAGCTCTATTGCAGGTCGATATTCTATTTAGATTCTATGCCGCCATTCGCTCGTATTGTGTGTTTAACACATTGTTAAGCCACTTACCAACCCATTCACCAACCCAACAAAAGGCCGAGTAAATCACCGACTGGCCCAAACATTCGTGGGCTAGTCCTACGGTCAGATCGCGAACGAACGATTCTGGTATTTGCTTGCACTTGGCATGTTCAACAGTTGTAAATAACCTAGCTAATTTACCATTGCTATGGATTAGAAATGGATCGGTAGATCGACACTTTTGGTATGATTTGGTTATGCACCCTACCTTTGTAGCAGTAGGCTTAAGCCACTGGAGTCGAAAGCCTTTCTTTTGAGCAATGTCTCTCTTTTCCTTTTCCACTAAATATGTATAGGGCTTATAGCTTTCATGAGTTTCAGGTATATCATCGAGTACATCAGCTAAGCAGCTATATTTATAAGTTGTCCTTACCTTTTGGGGCATAAAGTCCTTTAAACCCTCTTTGAAGGAGCTGCAGTATCCAATACCACAAAGCCTCTTTCTATCTTCAAGTGCACCAAACTGAGAACCTGCTAATGTCATATTTATAAAGTTGTACCCAAACACTTTACTAAACGTATCTACGATAACAGCGTATGAGTTTGATTTAGTAAATGAAGTAACATTCTCAAAAACAGAAATAATTGGATTCGTTATCGACTGCCAATGCAAGAAATCGATAAAACACCCGCCTGTATTTTTGTGTGCTTCTGCAAATTTATTTCCGTTCTTAGATCTGCCGCTTATGGAACTCCCTTCGCAAGGCAGCGATCCTGAATTGACTTCCGTTCTAACGCCACCTCTGGACAAATCAACACTCTCCAATCGCATATTTAATCCGTATTGCTCTTCCGGTGCCTCCACAGCCCACACAGGATTATTTTGCAGACATGCATTGAAGTACCTTTCACTCGATTCGACAATTACCTTTACGAAAGTAGAAAGCTTACTCCGCTTAAGTCCATCGGAAATACTTGAGCACAATACCCCTATACCATTAAATATATCTGAAGTGGATAAAGGTATATTCGCTTTGTACTTTGACATAGCTCTCTGAACACGCTCTTTTTGTTTGAGATTCCTCCAAGTCTTTATCACTCTATCGAGACTTAACTTCTTGATAGGTGAAGCCGGAGTTAGTTCAACAGAAGCAGAACCAAGCTCAGCCCCTGTGATATTTTTAGATAAGTAACCATTCAATTCATCATTTTTTACGTAACCCATATTTTTCATAGTATGTGAAAATGCGGCTTCAAGAGGATCTGTCCACTGTGTATCTATAAAAATTGCAGATGGTTGAAGTGTTTTGATGAAGGCAGTCATTAAGTAAAAGTAACAATTAGCCTCTGGCGCACCTTGTAAGCTAATCACTTCAGCCTTGATGCTACTCTTCTTTAGATCAAACAGCTCTATTGGCGAGTTGTATTCCAACTCGTTAGAAAGGAGTACTAAATTAGAATTAAAGCTGAATACGGCATGGTTTAAAGGCTTAAGATTTCTCGTCATATCCTTAAACCTCAGCTCTCTGTCACGAATCTCTTGGACTGAATGCAATTCGACAATTCGGATTTCACCATCTTTGATGTAGGCTTTTACATGGTCTCCGAAAATATCTAAATCAGCGTGCTTTAAGTCAATGACAGGTCGCTCTTTACCGTTTCGTCTTGAGTTGGTCACTTGTCGAGAGCCGAAACGATCAATAACTATTTTAATTTCTTTCTTTGTACGGTCAGACTTAAGCTGAAACTTAGCCCCTCCTTTAAAACCCGCCATTAGTAAATACTGCCCTTCGAAGAATACTCTTAGTTTATTTCTATGGAGAGAAACTTTCTTCTCTAATACCTTTATCATACTGCCCCCAAGCAATTGATCTCACTTGCCTTAACTATGTCATAATTATATAAAAAACAACAAATAGATACCACATTTAAACACTAACCTTTGTGAAATATAATTAACTTATTATCTGGACTTTGGGCCGGACAAAGGCGACACAATAGGGCTCGATAGAGGGTCAGCTTTTTAGGCGAAGCCGTTAAGAAAAGCGTTACAAATGCTTTTTAGCTCGCCGAAGGCGGATCATATGGCCACCAGCATTCTGCTAGGACGGTGACAATGGGGTTTTGTTGGCATCGTACTAGCGCTGGTGGACAACAGCCCATGAGCGGCAATACTTGGCGAGGAACGAGACTTAGTAATGCAGGGGTAAGTCCGGCGGGTGGGCCTCGGTGGCGACTAGGGGGAACCCTGTTAGTGGAGAGCTTTCAAACCCATTAACTCCATTTGTTTGTGAGGAATAAAGTTTCGTTACTAAGCAATAAGTTTGATACTGAGTATTAAAGTTTTATACTTAATGGCAGCCATCAGAGTACGCCGCCATTTCTAAAACGTTTATGTCCAACTTAGAACTAGCTGGTGAAGCCAGTTCATGGAAGATAGAATGAGCGGGCGTTTAAATGATGGCTAGCCAGCTTTTTTAAGCTGGGTGTACTAAGATGTGGGCTTGATGTTTCTCGGTGTTCCACTCTTTCATTTCAGCAAGAAATAGGCCGTGAGCATTAATCGATTCAATTAATTCAGGTGCACGCTCTAGTTGGATAAGCATCGATAACGGGGTGAGTTGATTGTGTTCTTGGTCAAAACCGTGTTCGACTTGTTCCTCTAGCATATAAAGAATCCCAGGCTCCGCTTCACTACCCTCCTCAAACAGTCTTGATTCGATACCCTCTACGTCATAAAGGTGTACGAGTAGGTTATAAAGCTTTTCAGCACCGATGAGTTTTGTATGCTTCGATTGTGAATTAAGTTGATGCAGTTTCATTTCTAGGTTCCCACCTTTTTTTCTTGCTAAGCTGATCATCAGTTTGATGTCTTTTTTGATATTCGATAACGACTTATCGTTGAGCTTTGGCTTAAGGTACTTTATCAGTATGTCATTGCGTGATTTTACTGGAACAAAACGGGAAGATGCGGAAACCTGACACAGCAAATGAAGCAGGGCGTGGGTAATGACGTTGTGAAGGTTGTGGTAGTAGTCAAAGTCTCGTTTGATTTGCATAGCCAAGGTAGCGTTGTGGGTGGATTATAAGAATATTGGGGCTGGGCGTTTTAAATCAACCTTAATAATGAGTTCGGGAGTAGTTTCCCAGACATAGAGTTGTTCATGGATTGCTAATGTTTGATTTTCCGAAAATGATAATTGTCCAGAAACGTATTTGAATGGGACCGCTCAATCTGTGGATGCTCAAGACAACCAGCATGAAACTTTATTCCTCTCCTACACCAATACATCCCAGACCAATTAATAAACCAGGTCATCATATTGCATGATATGGGGCCTATTTTTTTATCTAAGGTTCACCTTTTACGATGAAGCCTTTCGTTGGCCTTTTTGTGCTTTTGATAGCAACCCATCGAATCTGTGCCGCTAAACATAGCCTTCCTGCGTCGTTCGTAAGCACTACTAGGATTTGAGTTACCTTTCTTCTCTTTTCGTTGTTCACTTGATAGAAACCTGTTAAGTGCTTCATCAAATGAAGATGTATCACTCTTAAATGCCCATCTCACTGCTAACAAAAAACCTGCAACCAATAATGTGCCTAGAAGTACTTTCTCACTCATTTGGTGACTCTTCTGTTGAGCTCTTACTATCTGTTGTCAACGTTCCAATTAACTCATCATCAACTGGACATTCATTGCATCGGTTCAGACACTGTTCTTTAACAGGGACTGACACACTACAAAGTTCATCATTGCTCTGTTCTATAAGTGTTTCAAGACGACTCATTATTTCCTTCCTATAGTTAGGCATTAAGCGATTGTGATTATAGAAAATTCATCCATTTCCTAAATTTACTGAGACAAAAGGTCATGACAGTTTGAGCAAACACCTTGCTGTTTTTCTCTATCCACTTTTAGCCAATAACATGCCTGGGAGTTCTCAAAACATGCATTATTATCACTACACCCGCAGCCAATGCAGACAGCTTCTTTAGGCTCAGGTCGAATATTATAAATAGATAAATCTACCATGCTTTCCCCTTTAATCATTTGTCTTAACGAAAGGGTCGGGACAATCATCTAAATCAACAAAGTGTCTGTCTGCGATTTCTTCTATCTTCGGATACTCTTCTATGAGATCGAAAACCGACCTACCTTTGAGGTCATAGTCGAACTGAATTCCAGCTCTGAACCAATAATCGATCTGTCTATTCAAGCAGTTCTTTGCTGTAGATTTAGTTGGCTTTTTAAGTAGTTCCTCTAAATCTTCAGAGTCAACATAACCACCCGTCATGTCTTCAGCACAGCCAACTTTTTTAAACAAATACTCCCAGTCGGCGTACAATTCTTCGTATGTCATTGGTGAATCTTCTCCTGGTTAAATAGACTTCATGTTCTTGCGTCGTTTAATTGCATCAACCTCACGATTGTAAGCCTCTAAAGGCTCAAGTAAATGAGCATATAGCTTTTCATTTTTGATGTACTCATCATGATTTATTAGTGCCTTAAGTTGTGCTACGGACTCTTTAATTGGCACTCGTACTACCCAAGAGTCTGTTTCAAAAGAGAATTGCCATGCTCTTTTAAAATAATTTTCGAAAGCGTTTAGAGCCTTACTTCTCATAGTCCAAACATTACGCCTTCTTAATGCGTGATCACTCTCTAAATAGTGATTAGCAATATTATCGTTAATGTCTATCTCCCAACTCTCAGGATCTAAAACAGAACTAGTAAAGTGAGCGACCGTCACCCATAGGCACAGCTGTTCTCGTGTAAAAGTATCCGGATTGGAATTAAGCGAATCTAATACCTCAATAGCATATTTTTTCGCTTGTTTATTGATGTTTGCTAACTCTTGAGCCTTACGTTTTTCGATACGGGCTTTCTTCTCTTTAATTTTGGTAAACTTTTCTTTTGCTTTACTCAAAGCCTTTGCTGCGACTTTCATCGCTTCAATTTCTTCGAGTTCAAACAAGTCTCTAGAGAATGGGTCTTCGACTACTTCTTTTAGAAGTCCATTTGATAGCTTTGTTAGAGCTGTTTGCTTTTTGCGGGTACGTTCGGATGTCCAGTGCTTTGTGAAGTCTAAATCTGACAAAATGTTTCCCTCTGAGTGCTGATTTATTAATTAGTGTCAAACGTTAAATCAAGTCGAAGTGTTTCTGATTAACTTCTATACCCATGCCTAGTTTCTATCCAGTACATACAGCTAAAATCTAGCGCTATGACCTTGTAAGTGCGACAGGGAGCAAAGGGAATCCGAGTTAATGTGTTTAGTTAGTGGAAGCATTAATCGGAATCCCCGAAAATCAACTAAAGCACGTTCGAAAATGCAGATGTATATTGAAACTCATAACCCATATCTTCGAGTTTCCATAGTAAGTCTCTATAAAACCCCCTTAGAGTGTCCAGAAGCTCATATAGAGCTGACGATCCTTTATATTTATAGTCCTTGTCCGTATCTACAGCTAAACGATGACAAAGAGTGGATAAACCATCTAAAGAACTCAGAATGTAACCGGTATTAACTAGTTCAAGTGCACTGCTTATAGTTTGTCGAGTAGATTCTGACTGAGAGCTTGCTTTATACATTGTCGCCAGCTCATCAAAGTACTGCTTACCATCCCAATACTTAACAGCTATTTCTTCTAAAGAGATTGGTTTAAATTGGCAAAATACATCAAGCATTGAACACGCCTTTAGAGCTTCAACCTTCTTGAGTGTATCTTCTAAGCCGCATTCCAAGGTTAATGGAGCGAGTAATGAAAGGTACTTTCCATCTTTTGAAAGTGAGACCTCATCCAGACTTAAATCGTCTAGCGCACCAATTATCGCACTTTGGTTTTCTTTTGGAACATCAGATATATCAAGTTGAACGAGGGTATGATCGTCTTGGTTGATAACATGAGCCTTAGATTGGTGAGACTGCACTTTCTCTAAAGTGAAGATATCCTGGGTTATGGGCAGTTGGATTAACAGATGTGTGTCTGATTTTGGTAACTCGCTAACTTTCAAACACCCATAAATGATATCCAATTGTTGTCGAGCGGATATTAATTTAAGTTCAGTAGCATGAAAGAGCAAAATTGAAAACCTGGCAACCGAGAACTTGTCTAAGCACTTATTTCCACTTTCATACCATGATACCAAGAAGTTCGTTATGTTTAGAATGAACTTGGCACGTGATTCTGGTTTTCCTATAGCTGATATAGCTACATCCAATTCCTTCTTAAATGATCCCATCTTAGCCTGGAACTTTAGGCCAGGCTCAATATCAAGTTCATCTACCATTTGAATTGCGCTGTTAATCACCTTATTCATACAGCCATAAGAGACTAGTAAATTTTTAGCGTAGTTTAGTTCTTCTCTACTTACAAAAGATCTTCTTTTCATTTTAGCCCCCAAGCTATTACATATATTTCAACGGGATAGAACCGTTAATTCCCCATTAGTATAACAGTAAATACCATATTATAACAGTTGTTTGTGTATGATTTTTTAACTTTCTTTGTTTATATGACATGATGGTTCTGGAGAGCCTCGGAAGATTAAACCCATTGTGTTCGTGCGTATGATCCTTAAACCAAATGGTTAATTAAATGAATGATCTAAAGATCGTCATTGAAAATTTAGGGCAAATGCAAGCTGAGAGCGCCTCTATGCTTATGATTGGACACAACCCGGTATATGTGTCTAAATAGAGCAAATTAGCTCATATAGCTCTACTGAGTGGCTTTTTGAGTTAACATGCAAAAAAAGAACTATTACTACTTCTTTGTTCTCCAAGATCGTCCCTTTACCCTTCTAACTGATTAATTTCTAGACACTATTTAATAATAATATTTTTATTGATCTTATTAAGATCTTTTTTAAGATCTTATTAGGGTGTTGATAACTTATCTATGTTTTTATAATTCAAGTAGTTAGGAATTCGTTTAAGATCATCTAGGACGAAACACTATTACATTTAGGAAGATTTGAAGATCGCTTAGGACGACTTACCGTGCCATCTAGGACGCTTTCGGTTGTGGATAAGTCTGTATAAGTATGTATAAGGTTGGTTTGCTTACTTACTGGCACATTTAAGCCTACAATGTTACATTTGGTACAATTTCTTATTGTGTGTATCAGTATCATGACCGAGAACAACAGCAAAAACGATCTTACTGTTAGACAAGCGAACGCTTTAACAACGGCAGCTTATAGCCTTACTCGTTATGAGAAGCGGCTTGTATACATGTGCCTCAAGCGGATTAATCAGGAAAACCCTACTCCCGAACATTTAAAAACAATGGAATATGGTCAGTATCCGATCACTATTTCTAACAAAGAGTTCATCGAATACTTCGAGATAGATGATGAGTCGAAGAAAAACCTATCAAGAGACATACAACGCGCAGCACAATCTTTACATGAGAAAAGTGTGGTTATCTATCTTCCTGATGAAGACAGCAAAGATGGTGAAAAAGCTTATGATGCTATCCACTGGACCACTAAACAGAGCTATCGTCCTAAACGAGGACATGTAGTGCTGTATTTGAATGCTGAGTTGATTAGTATCATTAACCAAACCACATCAAACTATACACAGCTGCTGATAGGTGAAGCAGGAAACTTATCTTCCGTTTATACCATGAGGCTTTATGAGGCTATCAATCAGTGGAAGAATTTAAGAAATAACCTAATTCTAGATGTTGATTGGATGCGCTCTAGGTGGCAACTGCCCTCTTCGTATGACAGAACTGCGGTTCTTAAGAAACGTTGGCTTAACCCAGCAATTGAAGAACTTAATAAGTTGCACATTTTCAAAAGTCTTTCCTACGAGGATGTTCGAAAAGGTACCAAGACTGTCGCATTTAAGTTTACCTGGGAGCTTTCTAAAAAGGCCCCAAGTAAACTATCCCTTGCAAGGTCAGCAATCAAAGCTATCAATGCCAACCTTCAACCAAAGCAGAGTGAAATGGTCGCATTGACTGAGCAGATTGGAGAACTATTGCTGAATGGTGAAGATATATCCCCTGCTGTCCTAAGCGCTATTAAGAAGTTTGGTGAAGAGTCAAAAGATGCTAAAGGTACATCAATGAAGAAATCAGATGACGTCATTGATGTAACCGACTATGAAATAGTCACAGATGATGAAGATTAGCTTCAACTAGCACACCAAAGAAGTAAATTTCCATCCAACTAGCACATTCAACAATCAAGTGTGCTAGTTCTGCCTCAAAATACCGTCCTAAGTGTCACCTTTACCAGATATTGCTGGTGGCTAAACCTCTCAATAACTGTGATCCAACTCCCTAATTGTTGTTTTTTATCCGTGATTGAAGTTGTTTTGTGGGTGATGAAGACCCAATTCTTTCTTTATAACCTGCTTTTTTGCTTCCTTTGAATGAAAACCCTGTAAATGAAGGTTAAGCTAATTTTTCAGAACTCCTTCTAACGTATTGAATTATAAGGATAGTATCTATTGCTTCTAGTTGGAGGGGTGACACTTAGGACGAAAGTAAGGGATCAATGAATATGCAATGCGTTTTTTTCTCTATTTTCGTCCTAGGTGTCACTGTTCTATGGCGATGTTTTAATCGGATTTTTTATAAGTATATGTATTTTAATTGTTTTTCTGTGTCAAGAGCGTGAGGGGTGACATTTAGGACGGTTTTAAAATGATACTTTAAGAAGCAACAATGTGTGTCCAGTACTCTATAGAATAAAGCTCAAACTTAATGATTATAACTGACTGAAAATAAAAGATATTTTATTTGTGCCTTAGGCTGATATAAAAAGCTACACACTGGAGTCATACTTTCTCTACGTTCGATATACAGTAAAGAGTGATAGGTGACATCTAGGACGAAAACATTCGTAGGGGTAAAATGGTTTAGCCCAGTTGGGAATTTAAGAAAAGCTAGTTACTATAGATATCATTGAATATATTTAAAGCATTGAAAATAAAGATAAAAATCTCTTCTCTGTGACATCTAGGACGTAAAGCCTACTTGAGTATAAGAAAGTAGAAAAGCATATCAATGAGTTAAATATATGCGGTGGCACTAGATAGAAAACTTTCGTCCTAGATGTCACACTTAGATAGAGGTGTTCTTCTATCTTATTGATTTACTATGGTCCAATAGTGTCTGGGGTGACATTTAGGACGAAAACTAACGCTTTAAGAAAACGTCCTTGATGTACCACTTGTATATTAAGACCTGGTACACCAAGGAAGGTTTGTTTGAGAGGCCCAGAAAAGCTTTTACAAACTCAAGCTATCTAGTAATAGTAGGTCTTCCCGGATGGAGGTCGAGTGCTTGTGGTACCACCATTTACAGTTTTGTATCTGGAACCGGAAGGTTTGTTGTAATGTGCCCACCCTCTATACCTTACTCTCCATGGATCATCTGCACCCATTGTGTAGTATCCCATGTCAGCAAACGCAGCACGAGTTAAGCTTACTCTACAGCTAGGTGTAGCAGTTGATGTCACTGGCCCGGAAATTTCAAATAAACCAGCATTAGCGATTTCATCAGTGAGATTGTATATTTTACTATGATCAGTGATGGCTATTTTTGTGATCCCTTTGGTTTCCAGGTTATATGTTACAAGGAAATCAATGTTCGACGAGTTAGGCCAATATGAACCATAAGATGAGCTAAAGTACCCACTTGCTTTGCTGTCCATTGCGCTTTTAGCTCTTTTTGGAGAAAAACATGCTCCCCTTGCGACATTCACAGAAGCACATCCACAGTTAATAGTAATATCTACTGCCTCATCTTCATCCTCTCCAGGTTTGGGGATCTCAAAGTCCCCTACTGGATCATCTGGGACGGTTGGGAGCTCAACGATTGTTTCGTCAGAGATGTTTCTGGAGCCTAAAGTATCATCCAAGCCAACTGCACTTGTTTGGTTCATGTGTGAAGGAACCTTAATAACTTTATTGTAGCTCCCTGCATTGTGTGGTGCTTTGATTGAAGCAATTACAGAGGGGGCGGAAACCGCTAAAGCAATCCCCACTGTAATGAGATTAATGTTATTCATTGCAATCTACCATTGTCATTTATGGATAAAAAGCAATATAGGCCTTGAGCGAATTACAATCAACTTTAGTTTTCGAACTAAGGAAATTGGTTCACGGTTTCTTTTAAGGGTTGTACTCAACTTTCACCATAATTTGATTTGTTGGTGAAGGCGATACGGTACCGACAGTAGTGCTCTGCAAACTCGAAATCATCTTCATCAAAGATTGTGCTTTCGTTACACCATAACTTTTTATGTTCGTCACGTATCCTTACCGATTCAATGTGAATTTCAAATTTACATTGGACATCATTTAAGTAAGCAGATATGTGCTTTCCTAACAGTGGTTCTATGCTGTATATGTTGTACTCATTAACACCTTCCTTAATTGCTCGAGATAGACCCATTCTCGCCATTGTCATCGCATTAGGGCATCGATGTGCTTTCAGGTCTAAGTCATTACTCTCTGGTGACTTCATACTTCTTCTCCCACTGAGGGTAGTTCTAGTTCTTTACAAATAGCAGTAGCACAGCTTCTCTCTGAGCTGCGGATCATTCTGTATTTAATACTTCCATTTCTTGAAATAGATTTCTGTACTACATTATTCTCTAGCCAAAAGTCATGTGTAATATCTTTCACAGGCAATCGAACTATCCCATCTAGTACTGACCAATCAATGGGGGCTTTATGCATTCGAGACAAATGCTCTTCAAAGATAGATCGAATTACTATCGCAGTCCCTTTCCAAAATATACTTTTCGTGTACATAACATTTGGCCCTGAGTCTGAAAGAAACCTCATAGGTATAAGAGAAAAAAACTTGGTGAGGAATGGAGTTGTTAAGCGAATTATTTCAGCTTCGGTATCGCTTGAACCTTCAAGCAATTTGTTCATTTTTACAGGAGTTGTACCTAATGCGGTACAAATGAAATCGCCTAACTGCTTCAAGTCCATTAACTGGGATTTCTTGGGTTTTCCTGTGGTACTTATAAACCGCTTTAGTGAATGACCATCAACTAATACATTATCGAGTATCTGGTCCCTAATTAATCTGGAAAAGCTTTGCGAGCTGTCAAAGAATAAGTTTTGTGCTGATGTTGGTTTACGAAGGTGTAAGTGGTAGTCAGAAAATACCTGTCTAATCTTTTGAGTGACTGGCTCTAAGGTGTCCGTGTTTGTAACAATGAATTTAACTCCCAGCGTATGGTACTGAGTAGGACTAGCATTCGTAACTCTGTCCTTAAACAAATTCAAACGGTTCTGACCATCACATACAAGACGGTCAGATGAACTTTCTAATGTGGCTGTGACGACTTCTTTGTTACCAATAGATATTTCCTCATGGAGTTTTAATGAAGAAACAAAGACAGTAATGCTAGGGAGTACTGTATCCTCCCTATTGTCGAAATACTTAATCAAACCTTGTGCACGACCTTTCTCAAGGTCTCTCTGTCTTTTTTGATACTCATTTAAACTATCTGAGCTCTCTTCTTCAGTGAAGTTCTCAGCAAATTCTTTGCCTGTTATTACCCCCTCAAATACAGAAATGCCATTCGTGCAAATACCCTCGTTAGCTCTGAAGAGTACTAATTGAAGGTCTTGTTCAGAATAAATTGGTGTGTACATGTCTTGACCCGATGACTAAAAGAATAGAAGTAAAATACCATATAAATACACCTCCTTCAATATATGTGCACAAAAAAGTGCACTAAGTATATTTAAGTCTATAAAGTGTGTTTAAATATGGTATTATATAGTTGTCGGTCTTTAGTAATGGTTCAGCCAATGGTTAATATTTTTGAAACAACAAACCTAATAGAAAACGAATTGGTGGCTTTGCACGAGAGTGTTAGCTTCAAGTTCAATGCGGTTGTAGAAGAGTTTATAACGATTTTGCGATCTAGTGATTCGCTAGTGTTTGTTCCTTGCAGTATGGGTAAAGACTCCAGCACAGTTTTGAATGCTGCTTCTGAAGCTTATCGAGTTTGTATTCAAAATGGTTGGATCGAAAAAACTCGCCCCTTAATTGTTTCAACGGTTGACACTCTTTCGGAATCACTTCCAATGGTTATGTACACCAGGTGGGTTAAATCTAAGTTTATTGACTATGCAAAAGATAACGATATTAACGTTTACTACGATATTGTCACTCCGTCATTTCATGAAGAGTACGCGAACAAATACCTGACTAGTAATAAGCTAATACCAAATGCACAACGTAATAGTGACTGCAGCTCTATTCTCAAAATTGTTCCTAGCGAAAGATATTTAAAAAACCTATTGGACCGCTTTAAATCAGACGAAGAACTACAGCAATACACCCGTTTTGATGTGATTTGCGCTACAGGGCAAAGAAACAACGAGAGTACAAAGCGAAAAGGTAATATGGTTATTCAGGGAACCAGTGATAAGTCTATAAGTGATTTATTGAAAGAGATGAAAGAGTCTGACTTAAATACAGGCTACCCACTGTTTCTATACGCTCCAATACGTGACTGGTCTACCCAAGAGGTTTTCACTTCCTTAGAACTTTCTGGAGCTAAGCCTCTTACTCGTAGTTTAGCTGGGCTCCCTCCCCTTCCCGGCTTCCTTTCTGATTTCGCCCTGCTTTTGGCCATTTATGGGAATGCTTCTTCTGATGTCTGTGAGATTGCAGTAGGACAAAAGAATTCAAATGGTTGCAATGGATCTAGTCGATTTGGATGCACACTATGCACAATGGTTCAACACGATAAAACCCAAAACTCACTAGCTAAACATACTCGATGGAAAGTGTTTTTACAGGAAGAGGTTCTGCGCATTAGAGATTTCATGTTTCAGCTGAGTTGCAATATGGATGCGAGAATGATGCATGCCAAAGCTATCGATTTTGCAGCATATCAACGAGTAGCATTTCAGCCGAACGTTCTAAAAGTAAAGTATTTAGAAAAGTTGGTTAGGTATTTTGCTCAAATTTCAATTGAGTCATCTAAAAAAGCTGAAGAGTTCAAACGACTATATAAAAGTGGGTACGTCGACCAACATGAAGGCGTTATAGACATCAAAAATGATAGAAGCTTGAACGCTAAAGCCAGAAGAGCATTTCTTGATATGTACATTCAAGAGGCCCAGAAACCCTTAATAAACATTTTTTCTGAAAAGCATGCTGCTTATCTTTCGTTTAGATGGAGTCTAGATGGAGTAAATGCCCTTCCCTATAGACCTTTGGTTATCTGGAATGAACTTTTGAGAGGTAATGGCTGGATTCCTTATCCTAAAAGTAATGCAGAGTACGAATCTATTCATGGAAAAATCAGCATTAACTCATCGAAATTACCTGAAGCCGTATTAATGAAAACTCTTAATGTTGACAATGACCCAGTGCGGTTTATTGATAATCATAAGTCCTTTCTTAGCTACTGGGAGCGTCCAATAGATGCGAGCGATTTGAATGAAAGCGATTTTAACTGCACCACGAAGATCCTCCCTAAAACACAGTTACCTGTAAAAGTGAGTATTGCTCATAATTTAAAGCTGGAACCAATCAGCCAGGACACTTCTCGATCTAAACATTGTGATCTCTTAGGAAGGATTTCAGTGATGGTCAATGCTGAGAGAGTTGAACTCTTTGATTTGATTTCAAGTAACTCTGATAAGGTAATCAAGTTGGAGTGTAATGGACGTAAAGCTTCTAGTGCATTTTCAGAGTACTTTAAAACTAGTCTACTTAAGGGTTATGCAAACAAAAAAGCACTAAATTGGTATAACGAAATTGATGAGCAAATTAGTAGCATTGAATTTAGTTCTATCCAAGAAGCTACGAAAGTGATTTATGCATCCTTTAGTTCTATGTTTGGCGGTGGAAAGATAAACACCAAGCTTTCTATACCCTATCTATCGCATGTTACTGATATCCAATACCAGGAAAAGGCTCGAAAAGTTAAACCTTCATTAGATTTCACAAAACGTGTAGCAAAAATTAGATCAGGTAAACTTACTAAGGGAACAACAAGACTCTCTTTCTATAATCTTGAAACAAATCCAAGACTTCACTATGCGCATGCAGATAATCATAGAGTGCTTCACCCTGACATCGATCTCTTGGGCGAAGAAGTTAAAGATGTTTTTACACCAGCACATTATATTGACCCTAATGCCGCTCTAGGCGACAAGTTAAATATTGTAGTTAATGAAAGAACTCTCAGTCAGTGGCACTTAACCCAACCTTACGAAAGAATTAAAGCTGAACATGATCTTGCACTCATTCAGAACATAAGAAGACGTAGATTGTCTCTCTCTAATAGAAAACAATCAGTACGGTCCACGCAATTAGGAGCTGTGGCACGTTCTATGGTAGAGACAGGGGCCGTTAGGATATCGTTAAAGTACTACCCGACATTCCTCGACATAGCCAAGAGAACAGAGTTACTGTCAGAACTTGGTTGTTTCGACTACCAAGACATGAATGCATCAGAACTAAAACAATTGCCTTTTATGGTTTCTATGCAAAAGCATAGGATCGATAAAGCTAAGCTATTACTTCATGTTCGGGAGCGTAGAAACGCAATAAGACACAAAATAAAGCTGCAACTGTCTAGGCCGTTGGAAGGCTGTGAGAGTAGATTAAGGAATCACTGTGATAGATTGAAGAAATACCTGGCTCGATTTGGTGAATCAACTGTCAAGCTAAACAATCCCACACTATTCTTGACCGATAATCAGCCTCAGATTCATCGAACATTAAAGTGCTGGTCTTTATTAAGCTCAGACTCGTTCAAATCGATTGAAGAGTTCTACAAAAGTTCTCTCTCTACTAACCAACTAACAGAACTGAATGCTAAGCCATCTATTAAGAAGGAAATTACACACTTTACAATCGAACAGCTAAACTCAGTTGTTTCAGTACTAGAGCAATCTATTGCGATGAACTGGGCACTTAAAGGAGTGTATTCAAATGCCATTAATAGTATTGATAGTGAAACAGTTTCAAAAATCGCTAAGGTATCTAAAGACCTATCTAACTTGAAATTTGACGATGTTTTTAAGTATAAAAGTTCAGAGGAATATCTTTGTCTAAAAACTGAATTGAGAAATCTGAATGCAGCTCTATACACGCGACTAAGTAATATCGAAACACCAGCCTCAAATGTGATTAACTTAGACAAACAAGATTTTCTAGCTTCATTTAACCCAAGCGTAGAAAACTACTTAACTCGGTTGGGAGAATATGAGTCAAACCTATCTGAGGCTCTTATCACCCTCGAGTGGTTTAAAGCTCAAATTGAAGATATAAAGAGATTTTCTCTTCGTGAAACAATATCAAAGTTTTCACTCGAACAGCGTCTATCTCTATCAACGGATTTATGTACAATGCCAGTAAATACGAATGTTACAATTTCTCCTGATCGAGTCGATAGTAATATGCATACGACAAAAGTAACTAAACGTTCTACAAGAAATGTAACGCCAAAACCCTTACTCGAATCACTATTAAATCTATAAAACAATTATGTTTACTTATGACTATAAAAACGATTTATCTCTCTTAGCTGAAGCGTTTAAACAGAGTGAAAGCACAATAAAACTGTGGCAGAAATCAAAGCCGAAACAGGCTTTCATGTTGGATAATGCATTCAACTACTGTAATGATTACGATGAACTAAAGCTATTTGTCAACAGGCTGGTGGAATTGGAAACCATAAAAGAGGTTAACGCCGAACTAGGATTGCCTAGTGCTCCAGATCGACTTGTAGATGAAGGCTTCTCTAAGTCTGCCTATTGGAAGTGGTTTAAGGAAAACAGGCACTTGTATGTTGCGATGGTTATGGGGTATTCAGAGTTTAAGGTTCAGAACCTAGTAACCAATACTAACCAGGATTTGATAGCCAAGATACTAACTAACCTAAGTAAAAAGGAGCTGGTATCGCTCTACACCTCTGACCCAGATAGTTTAATTAAGTTAATCAATACGCTTAAGTGATGTGAATTTTTGGGGTGATATACAGTGTATATTCTAATGGGACCAGTATTGATGTCACATTGTAAATATACACTGTATATTTTAAAGGGAGCTATTTGTTAAAATAGTATACAGTGTATATTACTCAGATATCCATCTGGCATAGTGTTCCAGAACTCTTGATTAACTATTAATCAACATGGTTGTTCAAAAAAAAGTATTAGAATATACAATGTATATTCTTAATCTAAAGTGTTTTAAATACTACAATTTTTCAGAATCAAGCGCGTAAGTACCCATCATAGTTGCATCAGCCGAACTGTTTTTCATACTTATGAAAACCACGGACTTACTTTTATCGAATTGGTCATTCGTGCACCCAATTAGACAACGACCCACTTTATGTGGTTTTGTTAATTTGTATATTCCAATGCCGATAGCATTGATTGCTCTAGCGAAACTCTTAGATAGTCCTGCCATAATCAACTTGTTGGCCATTTCGGACAGCTCCTGAGCATATGAATCTGTCATGTTTTCTGCCTTTATCTTTATCATTGAGCTCGAACCAAGCCACCAGTTGTTGTAAGCACCAGACTTACCTTGTGCGAGGACAATGTCTTCGATTGTGTACTCAATACCGAAAATGGTGAGTATGATACAACCACGAATGGCAAAATTGAGTTTACGTGGAATGTCATCCATATAGGTATCTGCTATTGCACCTCCTAGGCCGTTTTCTTTGGGCCAATTTACATTTGACACTAGCCAGTTAGAAACTTCATGTGACCCCTTCCTGCCAGCAAGTACAACCAATTTTGCTGGCTCCTTGTGACAAGCGTTGTAGCAACGGACTCCATCATAAGGTTGACCATGGGTGATACAATGGGATTGTTCTATGAAATTGATATTAGTTAAGCCATCGAGATTAAATTCAAATGCGTTTGAATGAATGGTAGCCACAAAATACTCCTTAGAAAAAGCTCACTTGCCGATACGAATTAATGAATACAGATAAATACTTTCGGAATAACTAATAGTTCATAAGTAAACAGAATGTAAGGTGAGCCTAAGAAAAAAGAATCTAAGTTTGAGCTCTGTTGATACAAGAATGATCTAAGCTTGTTTAGATGAATTAACAAAATAATAGTAAAATTAAGATAAGGGAGATCCATGGAAGGATTGGGTATTATTGTCTTTAACGGTATAGGGATGCTTCTGTGTTTCTCTATTGGTTCTTTCGTTGCGTACTTTGGTTATAAAATTTTCAAAAGAGGCGCCTCGTTAAAGGAAGAGGAGCAACTAATCGAATGGAACAATCTCAAGGTTTCATCAAAAGGTGGAGGAGCAATAGTTACATCATGTTCAGCAATTTGGGCAATTGTGGGCTTATATGTTAGCCCTGGCATTTCAAATACTCCAAATGGGCCGGATTATACATCAATTCATAATAAACAGAATATAGAACTTAAGGTTGCAAGTGCGTACGTTGATGACCCTGAATCTATATTGGATAACCCTGAAGAGTTAAAAAAGTATTTTTCCGAGAGTTTGTCATCAAGAGACTATGACGTTGGAATTATTCACGTGAATGGCCGAATTGGAAGGTTGGATTCAGACTCAACAAACTACTTGGTTGATAGTTCAGGAAATACGACCTTAACAGCTGAGGCAGAAGGGGAGTTTGGTAAAGTACTAGTTTTATTCAGACCAAAAGTTAATGAAAAAAATCAATTGATATTTGATGCAGATGCTTTGGTTAAGAATGTGGATATAAATCGTCTAGATAAAGTAAAGAGTTCAGACTAATAAATCTTTACTATTCAAGCTACGTTGGTCTTTGGTCATTACCCATAAATCACTGAATAACCCACAGAAACAGAAATACCCAGAATCAATATGCACTTTACGACATTACCTCTAATGGTACAATGCGACATAATTTTCAATAAAAATACTACAAAATGTTCCTAAGAATAGAAAAAATTACAGTTAAGAATCTGTTTGGTTTTTTAAACTATGACATTGAACTTCCAGAGTCCGATCATGTGGTTATTACAGGCCCCAATGGCTATGGTAAGACTATGCTTCTCAAATTGATTCATAATGCTATCTCAAATAACTACAAAGAATTATCTAAAATAAGTTTTGATACATTCGAACTGAAAACCAATCTTGGTCTTGTCCGTTACTTCAACTCAGAATCTGGTATGCAGATCGAGTCATTTCTTAATGACGCAAAAAAGATCATCATTCCTTCAACCCAAAACTTGTCTGAAGAAAAGGTATTTGATTACAGAAAAGCTTTTTCTATTCTTATCCATTCTGTACATCTGAATGACGAAACTGAAGCATATAGCATCATTACAAAGCAAAGAGCGTTTCTAGAAGATAAAATGAAGTTTGCGCTAAGTAAATTGCACAAGCTTGACCAGTTGGTTTATGACTTATTTTCATGCATTTCAATAGAATCACACGAAGTTCAAAATAACGCATTACCGTACATGCAGAAAGAGAGGATAGTTGGCCTACAAGACCTGTTAGCACCTTACACTCGTTTCGGATTGCTACCAAAGTCGAGTAAGTATCTCGAATTGAATGACTTAAACCTTGTATCAGACTACACCATTAACTTGAGTGATAAATTGGATGAAATATTCTATGAAGAATCTTTGCATGAAGACTTTGTAGGACGTTTGAGCGAGTTCTCGAAGCTAATTGAGAAGAAAAAGTTTTCATTTAAAACTATAGCAGTTAACCCGGAATACGGCTTCGCATTCTTCAATCATGTTGGTGCTAATATACCTTTAGAAAAGTTGTCTTCAGGCGAGAAGAACCAAGTATCTATTTTCTTTGATCTAATTTTCAAAGCAGAAAATGGTGCAATCATTTTGATAGACGAACCTGAGGTATCTCTACACATTTCATGGCAGAAAGACCTCCTTAATGAGTTCTCTCAAATATCAAAGTTTAATCACTACTCACAGCTTATAGTAACAACGCATTCACCGGATGTGATTGGTGATGAATGGGAAAGTTCAATTGACCTCTTTGACAAGCATGTGATTGCAAAGAGTAACTAGTTATGTCGAGTTTAAGAGATGCTACCAGAGAACGTAGCGATGAAACTAAATTTAGCGCTCTGCTTTTACAGGTCCAAACTGACCACGTAGGCAATAGGATTATATTTGTTGTTGAAGGCGACTCCGATATTACTCTGTTTAACATGGTGTTGAGAAATACAGAGTTCTTTTACTGCACTCCAGCAAGTGGAAAGGCGGATGTCATAGAAGCTGTTGATAGGCTGAGGACTCGTATTTCTAATCAAGTTTACGGTATAGTCGATGCAGACTTCGACCACGTACTAGAAAAGACTTACAACGATACATTTATGACGGACGTGCATGATGCAGAAATTATGATGCTTCATGATGAATTTATCACAGATTTTATAACTGAACATACACAAAATCATATTCTGGGTCCGATGCAGATCGATGAAGTTGGTCAGAGATTAATGAGTAATCTGATGAGCGTCTGTAATGAAATCGGTCTTGTAAAACTCGCTTGTAGGTTGCTGAATTTGAATGTGAGATTCAAAGGTATGAACTACTTTACTAGCGAAGCTGTGACGGTTAACGATTTTAATGTGTCAATAAACATTCAAATCTTAATCGAAGCTGCAATCAGAAGAAGTCCGAGAGTAGAACAAACTCATTGTATCGACATATACAATAAATACGTAGAGTTAAATCAAGCTGGTTATTGTATATATCAGACCGCGAATGGGCATGACTTTTGCCAGTTGCTGGCTCAAGTGTTTAAGCAACCATTATCATCAGATAGAAATGTAACTGTCAAAGGGGTAGAGAAGTATCTTCGAAGCAAATATACAAAGGAGAACTTTGAGCGGACTAATTTATATGAGCAAATGATTAGACTTATTGAGACCGATGCAGAGGTAGAAGAAGTAGCGTAGTTTTTAGGATATCATATTGCCTCATTTCAACAGAAGTGAGGCGTCAATAACTATAACTTTCGTTACTCACTTACTTGAACAACTTTGTTGCCGAAGTATCTTAGTACTTTAGTTGTCCTACCGTTGATGACTGGCAAATCTTCTTTGTTAATCCATCCAATTAGCTCCTGAACATTAGATTTTCCGAATTGGTTCAACTTATACTCACTATCGTATATGCAGTTTGCCATACGTGTTACAGGGTCTCCAGTGCCGTATAGTAGGTATATCAGAGTCTTTTTTACCCTCTGTTCTTCATTACTTCCCATAAAGCTCTCCTTTAATGTATTGAGGCCACCTTTGTAGAAGCGAAACCGGTCATGGAAAGAGTGCAGAACGCAAAGTGCCTCAACTATATCAATCATTGAAGCTGATATGATTGCTTCCTTTGAACCGAGGACTTTTTTTATAAGGGGATAATTATGCGGAACAATGCGATCCTCAAAATGTTCCCATTTTGTATTCATCCATTCATTAATAAGTTTTGCCGTTTTAGACCGTTGTTGTTCATCCCATCCAAGAGGTTGGTGCTTCCAAGTGTCTTGAGTGGCATAGAAGTCGCGAACAAAGCTGAAGAATGAGTCAATTTCTAATCTTAATGGTATTAAGTCACCGTTAACTTTTCTATCGAAGGTTTTGTAGATTTCTACTATTCGATTAAAAGCACTAACTGATTCTTGATATGAACGCTGGTATGTATCTTGGAAAATAGACTTCTGTGATGCTTTCTTTTTACCGCGATTGATGTTCGAGAAGTTCACATCCCCCATGGTGTCGATGACATCGTGTTCCATGTCATTTAATAGTTTATTTGCATGATAGTACTTGTTATAGATACTCCGATAGCATTTGACTGCATCTCTATTGAGCACTTTTGCGTCACGCCAGTATTCACTGAATAACTCTTGCAGTTCTATAAATCTATGATCTTCCGGGTGGATGCCAATCATAACTTCTTGATTAGAATATATGGCGGATCGAGTTAGATTCGCTGAACCCAACAAGATGGACTTATCACCAAAAATGTAAAGCTTAGGATGGAATGAGTTGGTCGTGAAGAACCTAGCTTCAACCTTATTATTGTTTAGTAATCTATCTAGTGCAGATGGTGAGGTTGGAAAACCAAGTCGCACAATGATTTTTAAATTACATCCTTTTCCAAGGACCTCATCTATAACATCAAACTCTGTGAAAAAAGCTGAAGCAATGAATAAGTCCATTCCATCTTCTATATGATCTGTGATGCCATGTTTAATGAAATCATTTTTTGAAGTTCGATTAGTATACAAGTCCATTGGTTTGCTCTCATCACTCTCTTAAAATAGTACAAGCCATTGAGGTTGATAAAAGAGTAACTTATATCAGTAAAAGGATACACTGGCCTAAAGAATTCTGTGGCTACAAGCTTATTTTCGCAAGTTTGGAGTTGATCAAGTAAAGATATTAGGGGAGGGGGAGTTGTATATTTTCTGGTTTGAAAAAAAGAACCCCCTCCTACGCAAAAGCGTAAGAGGGGGACAGAGATAAACGCTTGGGGGCAATTTAACTCCGAAGCGAATTATATACAGGTTTACAGCTTAGTTCAAAGAAAATGACACTATAAACAGTTAAATGCCCAATTTTTCAGCATGATAGATAAACGCCACACTATATGGATAATCCCCAATCTCCTAAAAGCTGATCAAGCTGCTGCTTTTGCTCATCGCTTATATTTTTAACTGTGAAACTGAACTCACCTTTCAAGGAGTCATGTTTTACGTGAACTTCAGAGCCGTTATCAAGTTTCTTCTTAAGTTTCTTTGGCTTTGTCAATGCATCTTGCCCTTGATCCTCATCATGCTCGGCATAGCTGTATGACAGAATCTTTTTTACGATTTGAGCGTTGGCGTGTTTAGCACTTAATGCTGTAAGCCTTAGGTTTTCTGTCTCTTCTAATAAAGATGAGCAAAAATTTTCAAAGCCTGATTTTTCTTTATCAGAAAGGCTAGTTATTTTCTTGTCTAATTCAATTATTGAAGGTCTTCCTAGATCAGGAACACTAGGAATGACATCTATTAGCCATTTTGGTAGCTCTGCCGCTTTTATACCAGCTGAGACTAAGTTTTTGTCATAGCCTTTCTCGGTGGCAATCTGAATATTGTTCAAACCTTGTTCTTTCTTGAGGTTCAGCCATTGCTTACCTAACTCATAGAGAGACATGGGTCTATGTGTATTACTTACTTCAGATAAAGACTGCTTACTTTCGCGTGTAATATTTTGACTTGTAGCATAGATCTTAAAACCGCGCTTACTGTAGAAACAACCGCTTCTGCGTTGAGAGCCATCAATAACTTCATAAGTGACACCCCCTTGTGAATCAGTGTGTTTTATAGCAAGACCGGGATAGAGTTGACCCTTATCAGAGATCTTGTTGGTAATATCTATAACTGACAGCCGAGACATAATTGATTGATCTCGAACATTATCCTCTGATACGAATGTTTCGGCTTCAATTTTATCAAAAGGAATTTCGACCAGTTGAAACAAGACTTCTTGGCCATCAACCGCAATTTCTAGTTCGGATACTCCTGCTTGAGCTGCCTCGTTAAGGAGTTGCTCCTCTTTCGTTGTGATTGCAACACTATCTGATGATAACTTCGAGGTACGATTACCACCTGGTGTATAAGCTTGGACATTTCTTCTATGACTTGACATGGTGCCCTCTTTATAAATCGATATCTTTTAAGTGATCTTTAAGCTCATTTGCTAAATCAATTACTGAGTCCTTAGAGTCACGTAGCTGTCGAGGGATACAAATACCTTCGCTAGAAGCGACATCTAGTACTGTTCGATAATTTTTGGCTGCGGTATCAAAAGCATTTGAGCGAATGATGTAGTTATTGAATACCATGGAACGGTACTCATCTTTGATACGATTTGATAGCTCAGTATCTCGGTCTTTCTCTTCTTCGACGTTGGTACGGGCAATTTTAATCCAACGAATACCTTCTGAACCTTCTGGCAAAGCTCGAACCTGGTTAGGTAAATTATCCAAGAATTGAGTTGTGGAGCTCCAGTCGAGAGCCTTTGGAGATACTGGTACCAACAAACCATTACAAGCGTACAGTGCACTCCAAGTAAGCGGGTTGATTTGAGGTCCTGTATCAATAAAGATTAAGTCGTATTGGTTACGAATAGGGTCGATAACTCGTTCTTTTAATCTTGGAATTAGGTTTTCTTCTCCGAGCCAATGTAAAGACGAAAATCGCTCATCCTCAGGAAACGCTGGCATGATTCGAACATTAGGTAAGAAGGTATTAAGGATTGCTTCATCAATAATATCCTCATGACTTAAACCATAATTCACGAAATTTTGATATAGAGAATCTTTACCCTCAAGATCCGCTGTCATAATGTCAACGGCAGTGAGTTGGTCCAGATCATTTTGTTTGTATTCCTTAGATTGAGCGAACAATTTAAGTGAACCCTGTGGATCTAAATCAATGATTAGAATGCGGATACGTTCAAGGTGCTGTAAACCTAATGCCTGAGCCAGGTTAATAGTCGTCATGGACTTACCTGTACCACCTTTCTGGTTCTGTACATTGATAATATGAGTACCACGATTAAAATCAGACCATTTTGGCTTACCAGCTAAATCGAGAATTTCATGAATATAGTCTGGCGAATACGCATACTTACCACGGATCATTTCAGGTGGTTGATAGCCTTGCTCCACCCAATCTTCTTCCTTTTTCTTAAACGTGTTGACAGAGTCCCAGCCACACATTTTGCTCATTTTGGTTTGTGGAACTGAGTGATTAAGAATGACCTTGCTGACTTCAAACTGTTCATCGAGTACAACCTTCGATTGCTGAAGGATGTTTGCTCGACGTTCTGACTCGGTACGACTTACGCTCTCGTTTGCTTTTTCCAAATTCTGCAAAACGGATTCAGTGACTGATGACATTGTGACTCTCCATAAAATTGACAGTCACATTGTCAATTAACAGGTGATGACTGTCAATGATAATTAATGGGTATCAATGATATGTTGAGGCTATCATTTTTATTTGAGGCTTTCATCACAGAATCCTAATGAAAAAAGTCAAATACAGTGCGAACAGAATCTATAGGTTGATTTTGTCGCTGTATATGGTCAGATATCTGAGTGTACAGAAACACAATGTATAAGCTAAGCTATTAATAAATAGAGAAAAAATAATGAGCGACATTAAAGAGCAATTGCTAGTATTTTTGAGAGAACGGACCGCGGTAGAGGCTGTTGTGTCTCCGAGTGTTTATGTAAAAAGTACTGCAATCCCACGCGAAGATAAGTTAGAAATTGTATTACATCGGCAGTCTACTCCATATAACAGTAAACATTTCATTGATGTGATGATAGAAGTACCTTTAGAAATCAACAGAAAAAATTACGAAATTATTAAGAGCTGGCCTATGTGCAAACTAAACGAATACTCAGATTCTAGTATGTTATTAGTGAAACGCGAAGACTAAAAATCTTGAGTTGTTGAGTAAAGTATGCTTAACGTATATAGTTAAGCATACTTTACAAAGATAGGTTTCTTGTTACCGTGACTAAAGACGAATACATTGAGTGCTATAAACGAAAAGGTTGGACTACAGCACACCTAGCCAATCGGTGGGGGTTTAGCAAGGTAAGAGTCTACCAAATTGCAGAGGAAGTTGAGCTAGGGCATAGTAAGAAACAAGCTCATATAGATATGCTTAACGGGCTACCCAAAGCGCCAAAATCTATTCGAAAACCCTATAAAGAAAACTAGGAGAAGCTTGTGAAAAGGCTTGAGAATGTAATGGAGAATAACAACCTAGCTTTGAGCTTTGGTCCTGCAATAGACTTCTTTGTTGACTGGGGCTTCAAGATAGCGCTTTTAATTTTTGTAGTGGTGTTTATTTCATCTCTAATCACTACTTACTTCAATGGTGCACTACATACTAATGCTCTGTCTGTATTTGGATTGACAGGTTATTTAATCGCTAGTGCTATATATCAAGGCCTGAACGATCATCATCGGGGATACTAATATAAATTTTTCATTTGGCGCTATACAAGAATTGAATCGCGTTCCGTCGCCGGAACGCTGTGAGTCAAAACAAGGTCAAACGTGATATGACATTCAAAGCCGTGCTCCGTTCGGAGACCATTTACTAAGTTGGTGCTCCTCTTTGTTTGGTTCATTTGATAGTGTTTTTGCCTGAGGTTTTTGACCAAGCAAAGCACTTCTTGATCGCTGCTTCTACGATAGATATTTCTACAAAACTACCACTTGTTTAATCCTCTTCGGTATCAAGTGGCATTAGCCATTTATTGAAAGCACCCTAAATCTAACAGTTGCCTTTTTATTTCAGCGAACTGGTCAATGTCAATTATGCTTAGTTGCAGCATTCTATTTGTAATGAATTTTGGTGTTACGTTCATCTGTAAAGCTATCTGCCTCAAACCAATATCTTGACTCAAGTAATTCATCAATTGCTCGTCACTCGAACTGTTCCAGCTATTGGTGGAACGAGGAACACTTTGAGTGATAGTAGTGTTGGTCGAGGTTGCATTTTTCGGCAATTGTTTAGGTTTAATTGATATTTGGTTCTCTGTGTTGTGGCATAAAGAACTTATGCTTTCTACTAGCCCAATTAGACCGTACTCAAAATGAATGTATGGAGTGAAAGTGATAGAAACTATAGATGCATTAGATAGTATCGACTTCGCTAAATCCATTTCGTTGCATTTGTTTTTAGGGATCAACAAATTTATCTTGCCTTCACATTTAGTCTCGATACCAATTACAAGTCCGCCTCTTTTTTCGTGCATTGCATCACTAATAACACCAGCAAAAGTACATTTGGGGCTAAACTTTGATACTCGTTTTCGCCAAGCGTCTCGGTCACGACTTTGCAGTGAAGTAATATATTGCTGACTTGTAGAGGCTGATTTTGGTCCAACAGAGATAATCCATTTAATGAGTGATGGCCAATTTGAGATTTTCATGAGCTGTACCTGAAGGATAATTACACAGTATAAATACCACATTAACACACGCGCGAGTTGAAATAAATCGAATTTATAAAGATTATGGAATATAGTAAATATGTCATTTGAGGATAAATAACAAGGTCTAAAATTATGGTTTATAGCTATATCATTACCCGAGATAGAGAGCGTATTGTAGACAACCTAATGGAACACGGTGAGTTTTCTAATGGTTCAATTAAAGGTAAAGAGTTAAGCCTTGATCATCCATTAGCAAATGAGATGGTAGATACCTTAAAACTAGTGCCTCAAGGCATGGCCAATACCTATTACACCCTTCACCATTTGAAACAGCAAGATTGGGATGTGACTCATGAAAATGGTTATGAGAACTCTCTCATTGCGAGCTTTAGTTTAAATGGAAACCTAAGTTCACTTTTAGATAAAGTCAAAAGTGGAGAGGGGTTTAAGGTAGAAACGAATACCTTCCAGGAGTTCATTGAATCGAATCAAGGTATCGATTTAATCGTAGATTTTCAAAATACGATCACTCAGTCTGATTGTTGGACACCCCAAGGAAAATTAAACAACCCATTAATATCGAACTTCACTGTGGATATGGAGCGTCTTTCAGAGTGGCCCGGCATGCTCGAAGCACTAAATAATCTAGGTATTGATTCAACAAATTTAGAAAACGCTATTAGTGAAATTGGTTTAGAGTCTGCTCTGGAGCTTTGTAAAAGACCAGAAGTACTTTTAGCTTATCAATATAGCCAGGGAAGATTTGCAGACTTGCCAAAGAAGAATCTACCCGGTGCAAGATTTATTCAGAATTTAGATTTAGTAGAAATTGCTGAAGAGTACTTGAAGTTCACTACTGCTCAAAAGCTTGAGGGCGTTGAACCAGACTTTAAACAGTTTTTGTTAGAGCAAGGGGAATCATTAAATGACAAAATTGATAGCGCCGTTAAATCACAAGTTTTATCGTTTATGAATGAGATGCAGCTCGATGACTCCAAAGAAAGTATTGAGTTACTAGACGAAACTGCAACAACACTATACAAACAATTAGATCCGCGAAACGAATTAATGGGCTTAAGGTACCACCTTGAAAAATTACTAGACGTATATACAAAAGAATCAGAAGTAGACCATGAAGCTCTATCATTACAATTAAATTTGCAGTTGGATGAGTACAGTGAGAGGGATGCTTTCAATACTTGGTTATTAAACAACATCTTAGAATGCAAGTTAGAGCCGAGTGTAGAACTAAAAAGTAAACATGAAGCTATGGCCTTCCTTGAAAACTCCAATAATGTCACTATTCCGCAGATGATGGCAGCATTAGTACATTTATCTAACCAAGACCTTAGTAAAATACAAGCGACCCTGGATGGTGAGCTTGTTGGGCCAACTAACCATACATCTGAGTATTATGCGGACCTTATTAAAAAATTTGAAGGGATAGTATCCCAGTTATCGGTGGACCAAGGTATTGATGTATCAAAAGCAAAGGAAGATGTATTCAGTAGAATAGTGGAATCTTTATCGCTAAACAAACCTGTTTCGCAAGAAGCTTTGAGCGATAGTTTATCGAATGAATTATACCAGCTAGCTGAGGCTACAAGGTTTTCGCCAATAGGTTCTGAGAAAGCTGACCCCATTCAAAAACTGACCATAAAAGATGTTCGAGCAATCATTTTACCTGAAGCAGTAACTGAGCCTGAAATTATCGATCAAATGTTGGCAATAGAGAAGCTGAGGGAGGAAGGCTTTAAAGGTAAAACTATTCTTTACAGTGAGCTCGAGCGTGATGGTAAAGCTCAAGCTGTACATTCTTTTATAAAACATAATCCTGACACGTTAAGAACAATAGGTGCTGCTCCCACTTCCCAAGTAGATCCTGAGCTGGATATCCCCAAATCAATAAAGATTCTTGAAGAGATTCAGGCTAATCACCCTTACTTAAAGATTCGTGTACATGAAACGATAGATTCAATGAACTTTCTTAGTAATGATCTGAAAAGTTACAGCTCTACACTCGCTGGGGTTGCCCACAATGGTGAAATGCATGTGAATCTACAAAGTGAACATAACGCATATGAGTCAGGACTTCGAAAGACTATTGCACATGAAGCGGTACACTTGGGATTTAAGAAGATGTTCACAAACTCCGAGTATGTGGACCTTATGGAGACTGTTTGGCAAAACATTTCCACTGAAGACAAGGCTACAATAAAACAAAACTATGGGCACCTTGATGAAAACAAGCCTCTAGATAGACGTAGCCTTGCGGAAGAATGGTTAGCTATGAAGGCTGAAAGTATTGATCTAAGAGATATTGATCGTATACAGCCAGTTATTAAGGTTTCATTGGTTAACAAGCTCCAAGGGTTTAGGGATTCTGTTCTCAAGAAATTAGGCAAGGTTACCGAGACCTCTTTAAATGTGGATGAGCTCCTGGTAAACGCGATTAAAAAGGCTGGAGAGTTCAACCAGTTCATTGATGGTAAAGTAATTGATCAAGGTTTGGTCGTTAGAAAAACAGGTTATGTTGAACATGAGCATCAGTCGTTTGACCTGTATCGTGGTTATAAAGCGAATTTAGACGCTGGTAGAAATTTATCTACAGAGGTGCAGATTGCAGCTAAACAAGACTTTATCCATAAGTACTCGAACAATGGGCACATTAAACTCTTAAATATCACTTTCGATAATAATAATGAACCCAAACTTGAAGGTAGTCAGTTAAGCCTACCGTACTCTGCAAACCCCAAGGACCTTCTTGAGATATTAAGGCAGGTTGAGGTAAGTTCGTGGACAGGTAAACCATCTTTGCATTCTAACATAAGTACTGAAATAGAAGCTGTTGACAGGGCTGAAGCAACTCCACCAGCAGTTGTTAAAGCCAAGCTTGGTAATATAGTTAATGAGTTCACTATAGATACATCTGTGAATAATGAAATTCTCAATAAGCTTTCTGGACCAGTAAAAGACAAGTGCAAACAAGTAGACGAAAAAGTTAAACAAGAGGTTGACACTGATATGAATTTAGGAATTGGATTTTAAATTGTATATGCTGTAACCTATTATAAAACAACAGGAGGCTTCCTATGGTTGCTGCAATTGCTCTTCTTCCATTACTTGGTGTTATAGCGGCTATTTTTTGGGGGTTGAATATGTACTACACACTCGTTCCTAACTGGTTAATTCCAGTAGTGTGCGTCGTGGTAGTCGCCTCAATATTCCAAATTAAGGTGACATACAAAGAACTAAATGAATCGGAAATAGATAGTTTTATTGGGCGGTTCTTGTTCTCAATACATCGAACAGTTCGACAGTATATGAGAGCGGCATTTATGCCAGTTGTACCTGATTTTAGTTTTGTAAAACAAACCCTCAATATCATGACGAAACGAAAAGATGATGAATAAGAAATTAATGTTAGCTGTAATGTTGAGCGCCTCCCTTTTCGGTTGTGCTCAAAATGATAGTCTTGATCCAGTATTTGGTTTTACTGGTGAATATGGTGCTGGTGGTACAAGAATCCCTAATAATCCAGCATACTTAGTTGATCCTGGGTTAACTACTGAAACTGAACTATTTAAGATATTCGGTGAGCCCCAACTAACCCAAAGTTTCCCATGGGGTAGAGTAGTTACTTATAGATATTGGGAAAATAAAATTGGGTTGCCGATGTATGAAGAGTATGTTGACTTTGTTTTTAACGATAGAGGTTTCCTTGATAAGGTGGCAACCTATTCTCAAAGGGGCTCTAAGCGGGTTGAAACAAATCAATCCAAAATGATAGAGAGAGAAGAAGAGTGTCCAAGTCACTACACAGTGTGCCAGTCATACGAAAACTTCAGTCATTAGAATCCTCACTTCATGCGTTTGCTCACTCCTTAGAGCAAACGTACTTTAACGTTCAGTTAAACAATCCCTCTGACATCAAACCAATTAAAGCGGTCATTAGAGCTATAACGGCGATCACTTACGATGAATACCAATCAGGACGAGAGTTAAACCAGTTACCTGGAGTGGTCTTCATTCCTGAAGATGTAGTTCCCAAATTACTAGAAGTAAATCATGCCAAAAAGGCATTTTCAGACGCTGTAAAAGAAGCTAAGGCCTCGAGTAAATGCAAAAGCAATACTGCCGCATTGAATTATGTAAGAAAATTATTAACAGAGATAGGCATGCAAAGGGTTCACTTTAAACAATGTGAACGCTTGCTGGTGGTAGAAGAGGCGCTACCTAAAAAAATAGTTTTTTATAACGAATCAAAAGGGTGGGGTAACCAAAAGAAATACTCAAAAGAAGAAGCGCTTGAGTTAGCTAAAGAAATCATTGATAACGGTTCTGATAGCTTTGACATCGTTTCTAAGAAAATTGCAGAGATTTCTGATTCGGAGTTTCTTGTGCACCGGACGCCAAGTCCAACAAGTATTAAAGCGAACATCACTAGATATGTACCAGGAGTGGGAGAGAAAAGTCATTCAAGAGTTGCTTCGTTACCAATATTTGTTGTAACTACCGATATGGATTCAGCGAGAACGGTACTCATTGGTTCTATGGTTTCGATTGAGTCTACCCCAAAGTCTAAAAGACTGGGGTCTAGTAAAGCTCGTAGTAAGTTTGAAGAGCAACCCTATATCTCAACTTTGCGTCTATATCGATATAAGCCCGAATATAGATAGAAAAATTTACAAACCAATCTATAATATATGATATTAAATTGGAGGGTTAGAGATGCACAAGCGTAGAGATAATTTGCAAAAGACGATACTCATTGTTTGGTTTCTGTGTTCTAGCATTGTACTTGGGATTCAGCTATTACCTAGCCCAATTGATAATGCAAGTGCAAGTCAGATAGAGTCAAAAGCCGGAAATCTGGAGCCAGATGACAGCCTGATCAATCTGGATACAATTCTTACCTATATGCCTACCGAAGTACCTCATTCCAGAAATAAACAGTAGCTATAAAATGATTTAATATGGTATTAAATACCATTGACAAACACTTTGCTCAACTATAATATATAACAAAACAGAGCGAGGTAGTTATGGTTACAATAGCTAGCAATAACAGCAATCCTTCACCTAAAAGCGTGGCTCTTGCTGCTGCTTTAGGGCAAATTGAAAAACAATTTGGCAAGGGTGCTGTGCAAAGCCTTGGGGGCGAAGCAACAACTAACAATCTTGACATCGTATCTACAGGCTCACCTAAGCTTGATAAAGCTTTAGGAGTGGGCGGGTTAGCGCGAGGTCGTATTCATGAAATTTTTGGCCCGGAGAGCTCCGGAAAGTCGACATTGGCATTGGAAGTCATTGCTGAAGCACAAAAGAAAGAAAGTATTTGTGCCTTCATTGATGTTGAGCATGCGCTTGATCCTGGATATGCCAAATTAATTGGCGTTAATAGCGAAGAATTGTATGTTTCGCAGCCCAATAGTGCGGAGGAAGCTCTGTCTATTGCAGAAACTCTTGCTCTATCGGGAGCAGTAGACATTATTGTTATCGATAGTGTCGCAGCAATGTGTCCTAAAATGGAGTTAGAAGGAGAGATGGGGGCAGCTAGTATGGGCCTTCATTCGAGGTTAATGTCGCAAGCATGCCGGAAGCTAACAGGTATTCTAAAGAAAACGAATACCATGGCTATTTTCATAAACCAAATTCGTTTTAAAATTGGTGGTTTTGGAAACCCTGAGACAACAACAGGTGGAAATGCTTTAAAGTTCTACGCTACAACGCGAATTGATATTCGCAGAACGGGGAGCTATAAAGTCACCGATTGTACAATGGGTAATGAAACCAGGATTAAGGTTGTCAAAAACAAACTTGCCCCTCCATTTAAACAAGCTGAAACCAAAATATTGTTTGGTAAGGGTTTCGATTACTACGGTGAAGTTCTTGATTTAGGCTTAGATGCTCGAATTATAGACAAACGTGGTACTTGGTACCTTTACAAAAACCTTAAGCTTGGGCAGGGCAGATTGTCAGCGACAGAGGCCTTAGAAAACGACAAAGTCCTTCTTGAAGAGATATTATCTCGGATTAATTAGATTAAGGTATGTTGCGGGAAAACCGCAACATAAAGGCATAATGTTATTTAGTGACTTTCAGAAAAATCTAGACAAATTACCTTTTGATGAATTGCAATCACGGAGAAAGGGGCAGTCTGTACGCTCATTAGCTTATTTTCTTGGCTCAAATGAAGTCGCGATTCAAAAGTACAAAAATAATCCCGACGAACCTGTAAAGGAATCGCATATTCGATGCGTTGATTTTCTTTTGAAAATGCCAAAAGAGCAACAGATCCACATTCTATCTCAGAGTGTAAACAATCCTATCTTAAGCGTTACAGAGTCACAGCGCTGTAAAGTGAAGCATTATGATGCTCTGGAGAGTCGTCTCCTGAAGCTGGGTATGTCGAAGTTAGGGGTGTATTCATTATTGGGTACTCGTAATAGCGTTGTGGATAACGCACGAAAAAAAGGCGCCATGTCAAAAGGCTTGGCAGCGATCGTTGGGTTAACGAGTCGATTTAGTAATGATGAGCTCTTGGAACTAGCTGTCGAATACGAGACATCTGAGCGAAAATTGCCCGCTTTGAAAGAAAAGCTTATGAAAAAGCATTCTAAGTCCTCAACTTAACGACAAAAGTTGAACTGCAAGCTCAAAACGTGAATCTGGATAAGGATAATCTGAGAGCAATCAATAAACTAGCGAAATCGCTGGTTTATTTAGAAAACTAATCTATGTCATTTACGTATAAAAAAAAGGATTTGAAGTGAAAAACTACTTAGCACTCTCGATTTTAGTAGTCCTATCTGGCTGTGGTGGTGGCGGAGAAGGTGGTGGCACCAATAGCAGTAGTGGCGATAAGTCACTTGTACTTACTGTAACAGATCCAACTCAATCACTAGTGGAGAATGGGGAGTCAATAACCGTCCAATTAGAAACAAACTCAAAATCAGATAACTACACTCTTACTGTAAGAGATCCACAGTCGGTTCTCAATCAAATTCCTCTAAGTGAATATGAAAAAAATATTCATTGGTCTGTAAATAAATCGAATTTAATTCTTTCAGCAGATGAATTACTTAAGTCTTCAGGTGATTTGAGCCTCACACTGACACTTGAAGATGGCAGCGAGCAAATATCTACGAACTTTAGCCTTGATATTGTTAACACAAGTCTTAATGAGCGTCTTGAAGTCGCTTCAACGTACATCGATAACAGTGAAGAGATTAAGCAGTTTTCGGAGCTACAATCACTCCAACATGCTTATGAAAAGGTTTTTTTATTGATGGGTCATGGTCAGCTCCCATTTACACCCGAATTTGATGAGCAGGTATACCTGGACAAACTAAACGACATCAAGTTGGCAGTAAGCAAGGTGCATAATGGTGGTATAGAGACTCTACTTGTTAATCCATTATCAAGTTTTGAATCTGAACTAAACGCAAGCGCTAAACAATACATAGATCATCTGAACAAGATTGCCGCAAAAGAGAATAGCCTGAGTGTACTCCCAGCAGTGGATTTCAATGCCTCTTCGACAGGCTATTCATTCTTTAAAGGTAATGTGAACTACGGTCAGTTTACTGAACTGTCAGTTTTCAAGTTCAACCCTGAATTTCAGTTTGTTGAAAATTTAACTGACCCTACTTACGGCAATTGCAGCATTTAAGGACAAATAGAATGAACAAAATCACCCTATCTCTACTAATTAGCGCTGCAGTTTTTAACGGTTATGCTCATGCGAACATTGCAGAACCTATCTTATTTAAAGGAGTCGATCCTTTAGCGATGTCAGACTCAACTGGTTACCACCAGTCACAGTTAAATACCTATTGGGCAGACCAAGACTTACTTAAAGGGGCGAATAGTATTTCTAAGGCCAGAGATACTGCAAAAACCAATAACGTGACACGTGTGGGTGTTATAGATGGAGGCTTTTTAAATACTCCAGAGCTTCCTTTTGTTGATGGATATAGTTTTATCGGAACTGAAGGTTACACAGCAAATTTTGACACACCGATATCTGACCGTGGTGAACACTGCGATATAGGTCATGGCAATATGGTTGCATCACTAATTGGTGCCAACCCTCAAGGGGATGGCGTAAAAGGTGTAGCTGATGTTGAATTGGTTGCAGCTCGAGCACTGAAATGTAGTGAAGCAAAAGTTGAAGACTTAACTGCTGCAATCAAGTGGCTGAGTGGACAAGAGGTTCCTGGTGTACCGCTAATTTCAGAGCCAGTTGATGTTATAAATATGTCGTTAACGTTGCGGAACACAATGTGTGGTGGTGACGTTCAAGACGCGATTCGAGTAGCGCAAGATAAGGGGATTACTTTTGTGGCAGCGCAAGGGAATCGAGGCGTTAATTATGAAACAGGGTTACCAAAAGATTGTCCCGGTGTGATCGGAGTAGGCTCAAACCAATTAGATGGATATAAGTCTGGGTTTTCTAACTTTGATGTTAACGTAGACATTGTTGCTTATGGTGACCGCCTCTCATTGCCGACAATCGTTGATTCGAATAATGATGGAGCTTTGGACTACACCGAAACGGCTGGAACGAGTCTTTCGACACCTCTAGTAACGGGCACAATTGCACTAATGCTCAACGAAAGTCCCGATTTAACTCCTACAGAAATCATTACCATTCTTAAACAATCGACAGGCAAACCAATGGTCGGTGAAGCGGGAAGTGGTTTTCTTAATTATTCTTGTGACAATGGATATTGCGGCTATGGTGTTTTGAATGCATATGAGGCAATGCTTCAAATGAGAAAGTTGTCAGAGGAAGGGGTAGCGTTAAAAAGTCCACTAGCTGGTGAGTGTGATGTAGAGTTTTACTTAGATACTCTCGGTGGTTCTATTGATGTTTGTTCAATGGGGGAGTTTAAGTTAAATGATCATGTCACTAGCGATAACACCAAAATAGAAGTTTATAAAGTTTCAAGCCTTGATTCATTAGATGTGGCAGGTGCTGAATTAGTTACAGACACTACAAATGGAAAACTTATGCTTCCAAATGTGGGTAATGAGCTCTTTGCCTACCGTATGTGTGAAAAGAACTTCGTTGATGAGTACCATTGCTTTAGCGATGAATTAACGCCACTAACGGTTTCTAATCTCGAAAAACCTCACCAATGTAATCTCTAGAAACTGAAATCTAACTAATTGATAAACCCTGGATATTTTCCGGGGTTTATTATATATGATAGTTGACTGCTTTTTGTTTTGCTGTCA
The DNA here is from genome assembly GCF_033344345.1 of Vibrio sp. 1978. Lineage (NCBI taxonomy): Bacteria > Pseudomonadati > Pseudomonadota > Gammaproteobacteria > Vibrionales > Vibrionaceae > Vibrio > Vibrio sp. 1978. The sequence continues at coordinate 32,295 of NZ_JAWPOP010000014.1, read as the reverse complement.
CAATATACCATATTAAAACGGCTTTGGGGGCAGAATGAAACCAACGTTAGAACAACAAAACGTCATATACAAACCTGTTAGGCTTGCTGTGATCAAAGCGCTTGCAGGAACTGGTAAAACTACATTATTTAGATTGTTCGCGAATGCATATCCAGAGCTAAGAATGCTCTATATTACTTATAATCGTCCGATCGCAGATGCCGCTAATTTACCTCCCAATTGTCTATCACTCACTGGCCATCAGTTAGCATATCAATTCGTAGGAAAATACTACCGCCACAAGTTTGCAGAAAACCTCAGCATGGGGCTGATTAGAAAGCACCTCAGGTGCGACTGGTCCATCGCAAACGGGACTATGGTTACTTTAGAAAACTATTTTTGTAGTGAAGACCAAGAAATAGAAAAAAAACACGCTCCATACAACCCCAAAAATAAAAAATCATTGGATATTCAAGAGCAGCTAGTTTCTAGTGCCAAGCAAATCTGGAATGAAATGCAGTTATTGGAAAGTCCGGTTCCCATGACGCACGATGGTTACCTAAAAGGTTTCTCTATTGCCCAAGTAGATTTGAGCGAGCATTTTGATGTGCTACTTGTAGATGAGGGGCAAGACCTTAACCCTGCAGTGAGAGCTTTTATGAAAGCTCAAACTAATATGAGAGTCTATGTATGTGGCGATGAGTCGCAACAAATTTATCGTTATCGCGGTGCCGAAGATGCACTGAAAGTTCAAGAAAATAGTGGAGCCGAAGTTTTCTCATTAACCCAGTCATTTCGCTTCAATGAACAGGTTGCTACATATGCCAATGCCTTTCTGAACCAACTTGGTGTTCATGAACGGCTTAAGGGGACCGATAATGGCATTATCGAGTCTGTTTTAACTTCAGAAAACGATTTAGATGAAAATCTCCAGATAGCCTATATCAACCGTACGATCGTATTAACGATTGAAGTCGCGATAGAAGCTGACGAACGTGGCAAGAGCATTTACTGGACTGGAGGTTTTAATAACTATCCATTTAACGAGCTCTTTGATTTACTCTACTTGAAGCTAGAGCAGTACGATAAAATACGCTCACGTGACTTTAAGCGTGATTTTACTACATTCGAAGATTTCGTAGAAGTTGCAAAAAAAACGAAAAACATCGATATGGCTAGAATCCTCAGACTTGTCTCTAAATATGATACTGGTTTGTTTGATATTTATGAGAACTTGAAGCGTTCTAAAGTGGATAATATTGAGGCTGCTGAAGTTGTCGTAGGAACTTGCCACAGAACGAAAGGCCTAGAGTTTGACCAGGTGGTGCTAGGGGATGATTTTTGTGACCAATTGAAATTAATCGAGCGTACAGAAGACGAAATTCGAGATGAGTTGAATCTAATGTATGTCGCCATCACAAGAGCCAAGTTACGATTCGTAGAATCCCATCCGTTTCATTCTGTACAACGTTGCTCACAAAACATTTTTGAACTGGCAAGAGAGTTTCAAAAGAACAAAAGAAGTAGCTCAGGCCGTTTTAAAAAGAGACGCCAATCATAATTCTATCGAGATGAGTAAATTAGGAGAAGTAAGTAAATGGCACTATTTGACAGAGAAACGAGAGAGTTGATAGAAAAGTTGATCAATCAGGTTGATGTTGATCTTCGAACCGATTTTAGTATAGGTATCATTTCTAGTGAAAATGAATATACATCTGTCCTAACTGCAGAAATTCGTAATAGGATTAATGCTAGGCTACCGTTAAAATCAGCTGCATTTTCACAGAAGTTGAAATCAAATGAAGAGCAAGCATGGGGCGTTGATGCTTGTGTTTTATTGATTGATTATGACAAGGGAGTCGGGAAACTATGTTTGTTTGAAGCAAAAAGTGATCGGCCAAATTGGGACTATCTGAAACCTAATTATCAACCACCTATCTCTCACTTTTCATCTCAGATAGCCCGTCAGGTAGCACCTAACAAACAAGGATTTGTTGTATGGGAGCAGTTTTATTCCAGCAAACCAAATGGTACACCTATAGGTGACCGAAATCCTAAGGGGTCTACCTGTATTCTCCATCATCTTGCATTCTACCATAATGGTACACCTCCTAATCCGAAAGTTTGGACTGATAATGATATTGATACCCTTGCTCGTGAGTGGCAAAAGGTATCCACAATGGGGGGCCTAGTAAATACGGTTTGCAAATGCAAATTGGGCAAAAGTTTCGATGTTAGTAAACTAGAAGAATTACTCAGTGAACGTATACCTGTGAGGCATATTTTGTTTTTAGAAGGGGGCCGGGCTGTCACAGAAAAAGATAGCTATCATTCTATTGCAAAACAATATCAGGAAAGGTTCCCAGACTATAAAGAGAGCACTGGTAGGCAGTAAGTGCTGATTTATTACTTGGTTTTTTTATCTTAGGTGATTGCTATAACAAGAGCATAATGATTGAAATTCCCTCAATTAGTTAAGTAGACTCGCAAAGTGTAATTCGAACTTTTCCAAATTAGTCAGTTGGTCTTCTCACTTAATGACCAACTGACTAAAAAATAATATGGACTGGATGGCATAGCTTTTGGGGTGCGTTCAGCGTTAGACCTGATTACCTAAGCTTACTGAGCCCGGCACCTAAATGAGAGCCTACTTGTCTTAACTTTTCCTCTTGTTCATGTACCGTGATTTCCAACAACTCACGTTCATTTTCAAGCATGTTGATTCTGTCTTGGCAGTCTTCTACAGCATCGTCATACCCATAGCCGTACATCCTTGCCCCAGTCACTCTGATTAAACCGACTAGCTTTTCTTGTTCGTCGATGTACTTCTCATACTCAGTACTTTGATTATTTACTAAACCCATATTCCCTCCGCTTCATTTCTCTTAGCCTTGTTCGCCCTTGCTCATCGCCAAAAGCCATATCAAACAACTCTCTGGGCGCGAGCTCTTGTACAGTAACTTGTGGTTCTTGACCTGTCTCAAGTTTAGACGTTCGCTTTCCCTTAAAGGGGAGCACATTTGATTTCATTAGTTCTCCTTAAATTGCAATGATTTACCTTGAATGAATGAAACCAATTTATCTTATGGAAAAGCCGTGGACAGTAGCACAAACGCATTAATTCTTGACCTTGACAATTCGTTGAGATTATGGGTGTGAAATGTGTCTGTGATATACATAGATTCCATTAAACAGAACATATTGAATATAAAGAATTAATTTCCAGTTTGGTGTTAGAAAAGTCATAACCTAACGGATCAGTAACTCGATAGGAGTCATTGAAAAAAAAGGTAAATTAGATTAGGTTTGAACTTGTTTTTTTGTTGGAAGTGTAGGTTGTGTCTAGAGAGCTAATTGCCGGATTTAAAAGAAGTTCAGAAAGCAGTTGTTGTGACTTTATTTGCCAAGAGGCTTACAGAGAAGCAATATGCGAGCTTTATCCTGAAGATGTAGCAATTTATAAACAAGCATACGGTCTTCTTCTGGATGCATCTAAAACATGTTTAGAAAGGGTTGAGCTTGAAACTGCATTCTCAGTAAGTGACATAGAACCAGACAAGATCATCGATGGTCCTTTTCATGCATTTGTGTTTAGCGACTATTATTTTGATCTAAACCATTCCGATCGATTTTGGGTTAAAGATATCACTCTGTGTTTACAGCATGAAGTAGAAAGGGCATTAGAGGCTGAGAATTGGGAGGGTGAGAATTTAGAGCAAGAGCTGCAAACAATATCACCTGATTTGGTTAGCATTGCTCAGATGATTGATGAGCAATTTGTCACCGCATTGTCTCCTATTCGAGAATATAAAAACACCTTTTATCACAGGTATTCGCCAACACTTTTCTTTAGTATTTATGATTATAGAGAAGCCTTGCACTACTTCCACCTCCCTTTTGAGAAAAAGAGTGAAGGGCTTTGTTTTTACAGTGCGCCATATACGCTTCATCAGTTCTATCGTGAGTCTTTTGGTTTGGATAACTCTACCAGAAAAAAACTGGTTCCAAAGGAAGCTTTATCTCGGACGTTAGCAAATGAGGAAAGACAATTTACAGTTGAAGAAGAGCACCTCTCTGCTTGGATGGCTCTTGAGTTTTGCGGTTCATCAGACAAAGTGGAACTTATTGATTGGGTCAATATGAGTGTTGATGTTTCTAGGCCTCTTTCCGACAATGAGATAAAGTGGGTAACGGCATGGTTTAAACAATCCCTATATGCCTCTCAAGCAAATAATATCCGAGCTGAAATACAATGCGCTACTTCAATAGAAGAGATTATTAATCTAAACAAGCTGCTAGAATCTATCGGGGGCAGGAAAATAGATGAAACAATAAGTTTGTATCAGTCCAACAACCTTAATTCTCCTCCACGCAGTAAGATTAAAAACTACCTTTGTGGAATGATTTTACACCAAGACCGTTCAATCAACCCTAAAAAACTAACCTACACGGAGTTGGAACAAAACCTCGCTGCTGAACTTTCTGACCTAGGGTATGGCATTGGCTTTTCCGATGAGAGCATTCGTCGCGGATTTAAACTGTATAAAGAAATGATTGAAAAGCAGAAAAAGCGTTACCTTAATGCTTAAACTCGTAATAGGGCAGAAGCAATATAGAACAACCTGTCAGATTTTATCACCCTCAGGAGACCAAACTGACAGATTGCATTCTCACTAATTCACACAACCCAATACATTCAGATACACTTAACCTCAAGTAGCTCATTAAAATCGCTGAAATAATTCTCCAGCTCTAGCAACTTTACATTCCCTGGTCGCTCTGAGTACCGCTTTGTACGTGCTCCAAATTCTATTGTTCCTTTCCCAAAGCGCGTATTAATGCAGTCGATTGCTTTGCTTAATTTATGGTTATTAACATCATGTTCAAATAGATCTGCTTGCTTGTGCTCTGCGTCGATTAAACTAGTAAGGCCAACTCCAACTTTATAAATGCGCGTTTTTGTCGGTTGAGTAGGAATAAGGTCACCCTGAATAGCTCTCAACGTCTTTAGACCTACAGAGGTATCGCATACACCGTAACTTAAGTGTATGCTCCGGCTAGCCTTAAACTGCTCCTGAGGATCGTCATGTATGGATGTGGACACAAATGCTGTTATAGCCAGGGCTTCTGATTTTTGCGCTCGTAACTTAAAAAATGCTTCTGCAAGGTGAAGAGATAATTCCGACATTATGGACTCCCTTGATTGTAAGCGGTCCCGGTATGAGCTGGTGGACCAAATTTGTTGCTTCTTAGGTCGTGTGTCGTTCCAATTGTAGACAGGTGTGCCATTTAACTCATGGACCGTGTTGGCGACGGAAATCGAAAAGGCTTTTTGCATTTTTTTAGGATCTTGGCGAGCTAAATCTAACGCGCTATAAATGCCCATATGAGAAAAGTGTTTAGATAGCTTCCTGCCTACGTTCCAAACCTCTGAAACAGGTACCTTTTCTAATGTCTGAATCAAATTGTCTTTACTAATGACAAATACACCGTTACTACCCTGAAGTTTTTTGGCTGCAAACGAAGCCAGTTTTGAAAGAGTTAAACTAGGACCAATCCCGACTCCTGTAGGAACCCCCGTTGTTTTCCAAATGTGTTCACGCCAACGCCAAGCTTCGCTTTCCAGGTCAATGCCATTCTTCAGTAGCTCCGTAGTCTCCACCCAAGATTCATCGACGCTGTAATGAAAAATGGGTAGCCCCTCGGAAACATCTATAAGTGATTGCTTAAAGTTCCTAGATATCTGCCCTAAGGTATTAAAATTACACTTAAATATTGCGCCATGATGCATGGCAACTTTAGAGTCGATTTCCCAAATAGGAGAGAACTTGGGTATCCCAAATTCCTTTATATTTGCTCCGGCAATACTAATACCTTGGCCTGCTGACACGAGTACTGGTTTCCCTTTTAAACCAGGATGAAATTGAGCACTACTGTGCGCATAAAATCCCGTTCCGTCTATTAGTGCGAATGATTTAACGGCCACGAAGTTCTCTCCGGTAAATTCGGATAGCCATAGAGACACAGCCGTAAATGCGAATTTCGTCACTTGATGATAGATAAACAGATCTGAACTTTGGGTTGTCGCTGTATGCTTTTTTCAGTCTTTTGTTCAACCTCTTACATACCAATTCACCATTTAAAGCCATGATAACGGGATGATCTTCTTTAAATGAGAGGCTGCGGTTAAGGAGTAGCAAATCTCCGTTATCAATGATTGGTAACATAGACTTACCGTTTGCACGCATCAATACACATGTATGTTGTTGCTCAGGAGGTATTAATAACTCATGAAGGTCGAACTCTTTCAATGAGTTATGTATAGGTATCGAATGGCCTTTTCTGTACCAATGAAAACGAGCAGATACAACGCCTTGAACTACAATATCTTCTTGCTTTTGTATCTCTTGAAATGACACAAGAGCGTTTTCGCCAAGGTATTCAACCAAAATACAGTCGTTTGCTTCAGGTTGTAGGCTTGAGTCAACAAGCAGGTAATCGCCATCTGAAATACCGAAGTAAGGTACATCTTGATGAGCAACAGTTAATTTGGTTGCGCTAGGATGATGAACTAGCTGTTTTGACAATGACAGGGATTTACGGACACTCCCGCTTGTTGGGTCTTCAAAGCCTGTTATGCCGCAATTTATTGACTGATCAAATATTTGTAAAACACCCATTTTAAAAACACGTCTGACTGCTGTATGTATATACAGTAATTATATATCCAGCTATGTACTGGTGCAATGTAAGGAAGAGCATGAGCTATTGGGATGGTTAGATGGCCTGGTGCACATCTGTGAACCATAGGTTTTTGAGTATACGATTCATGAGCAAGGAGAGACACTGTAATTGCACTATAGATTCGAGTAGTAAGGTATAAGCCCGGTGGTATGGTAAGGTTTTGTAGCACCATAATGCAGCGTTAAAAGAGAAAATGGAGGCTTCATTGAGCGTAAAAAAAGACAATCACTTTTTACCTGAGATGTATCTAAAAAATTGGTGCAACGAGCAGGGTAAGGTATTCCACTATAGGAAAGTTGTTCAACACGAGAATGTGCCATTATGGAAGGACTACTATCCATCAGCGATCGGTTACCATACACATTAAAGCAACTCAGTGGTCTGAGATGAATAGTATCGATATCATAAATTACATACCAATTTGGGAACTATTCTTTAAAAGCTTTCTACTTGAGTTCAAGTTGATGTGATTTAGGTTTCAATGTGAACATTTAACTAGCCATAATGGCTTTTCTGGCAGTTAAAGCGTAAATCGGCATTGTTGATAATGATAACGTATTGAAAATATTGATATAATCATATTTTTATAGTGTAAGTATGATCCTATGAGATATGAATCTGCCCCTGTTACCCCAGAAGAAAGACGAGAAACCACAAAAGAGCTCTTCGCTCGTCAGCAACGAGAGCGTAGAGCTGAATTAACTCCTTCAGCAAGCGATGAAAAAAGATGGGCAGAAAATCGTGAGAGGGTTCTTAGAGATAGAGAAAAAGCAGGGTTAGGACCTACTTCTCTAGGATTGAATGCTCCTCAGCTTCTCAGTGACTCAATAGGATTACAGTGTTCACTTGGGGATGAAATGGCTAAAAACCACCAGCATGTGTTAATTACAGATTTAGAGGATGCACATAAAATATTACATAACGTTTGGCTGGAGTCTGGTAAGGATGTCGCTGCTATCGCCTTGAGCATTAACACCGCTAAGTCTTGGTTCAATCACACAGAGCCTATGTTTAATGCGATATCAATTGCTAAACAGTTTGGCGATCTAGGCGTTAAAGCTGATTTGGTAGAAAGTCGAGGTAAATTATTTGTCGCATTTTCAGGGACAAACGAGAATGGCAAAGTGCTACGGCATGCGTTTGTCAATGGTACTCGGCTTAATATGAATGGTAAGAAGTACCCTCTAAATTCATTTAAGTCGGTGCAAGCAGGCTTTAGTCCTCAATCTAGAACTGCAAACTTCAAGGGTGCGGGTGCCTTAACCTTTGTGGTGTCCGCTAGTCTAGCCACCAGCGACTTAGTTTTTAAAGACGACTATCACTTAGTGGATTGGTTTGGCAATGTAGGTGCCGATATGTTCAAATTCATGTTGCAAACAGCAGCTGGTGAAGTTCTGTTATTTGCTACGGCAGCTCTGGGAGCTCCCGTAATGGTTGGTGCGCTATTTGTTACAGCAACATATGTCTTAATTGAGGTTGTTTGGGGTGAATACAAAGTTTCTAATCAAGTCGTAAGGATGCTTGAGAATGTCACATAAAACAAGATTACGTTTGGCTGGTATCTTTGTTCTTTTGTTTGGGATAATTTGTTGGGGCTATCCATCTTATGTAGTCTATAGAGACTATCTTGAACTATTGAATAAAGCTGACACTGTTCAGCTATCCGTTCTAACTCTGTGGGTGCCGATTGGATTATTAGGGGCGTTAGGTTGTATTTTTTTTATGGCCCCAAAAGCTATGTTGTGCGGAAAAAAAATTAATGAAGTTTACTCTCAAAGCGCAATGCAGCTAGCTAATAAAATCTGTGTTTATTTTGCCTTGGCTGGTGTAGCCTTTGCCGCTGGCTGGACGTATCACTCAATTGACCTCTTACAAAAGTATGGGTATGTATACAGTCGAGATTTAACCAATATCACTCCTACGGGAATACATTTGAAATACGTTAGAGCAACTCATTGACCAAGAACGTCTCTAATCCTCACTAAGAACTCTTCTAACAAGCGTAAGCTTACTACTTACGCTTGGTCTAATTCCTTCCGAGAGCTCCTCAACCTAATCGGCTATCTAGAGCATAGACACGAAACTATGAACCTCTTAGTTGACTGTGGTTGAGTATCGCGCTCATTATGCATAGAAACGAGTACAATTTGGTAACCTTAAGCTTTAAAAAATTGTTTACTAGGAGTGGTACAACATGGATAAAGAACTATCTGGGGTAGAGAAGCTTCGTGATGGGGCCAATTATCTTCGCAAAGTTATCGGTATCAGTACTGAATTTCTTAGCTCAATACAGAAAAGAATGGGGTCTCCCAAAACTCTCTTGGATACTTTTGTAAGAGTATACTTTTCTACCTTTGGTTGTATTTTGATCGGGGTGTATTTCGTGATGATGATATTAAAGCCATGGTTTGATGGTGGTGGAAATTGGTCATATGTCCAAGAAGTTTGGTCTCATTGGCAAACTCTGAATGCAGCAATGATTGCTTTTACAGCAAGCTTATTGGCGGTTTATGCAGCTAAATATCACGAAGAACAGAATCGAGAGAGCCAACTTTTAGCAGCAAGAGCATTGTTACCTCAAACTCTGTCTGACTTAACTAAATACACAACTGAGATGGCTAGCTTCTACACCGAATCAATTGAATTTTGGAAAGGTATGCCGAAAAGAACAGGTAAGAAGCCTGTACCACCGAAACTAGATTTGGCCAATACAACAGCCATATTCACAAAATGCATGGAAAACGCAGACATAGATGTTGTTCTGGTAATGGCAAAAATACTAAGTAAGACTCAGTACTTATCCGCTAGAGTAGAAAATGAATATGAGAATAAGCAGTCGAGCCGTAGGCCTAGTTGGAGAGAAGATGCGGAATATCAACTAGTTGAGCTGGGAGTATTACAAGCTAAGGTAAATAGAATGTTTGATTATGGTAGATATTTGCAAAGTAAACTTGACCTCTCCGAATTTAAAAGTGATGAAATAGCCCAAGGTCTTTTAAACTTAAAGATTTCTCGAGCCCAATACCCAAATGTGTATAAGAAGTTAGAGCACACGGACTTAACATTTTTGTCTAAATAATGTACACACCTTAAGAAGTGTGTACATACAAATGGATTAGTCTCTAAAAAACTCGACTAGATACATTAACCCTTTGATACATATGTGTGGATTGAGTTTGAATACCGAGACCATTGCTTTCCATACTCTCATAATCAGATAGATAAACCTTTGTGGGTACATATTAATCACCATTAACTATTGAACAAGAAAATTGCCAAATAGGCTACTGGTGATCTATAGTCTCGTGTGTCAGGTGTCGAGAATGATACCCAGCAGCCATAATGAGTAGTTGCAGCTACTCGATTTGGCTTCTCTCTTAAACCCTGCCTATGGTGGGGTTTAAGTGATTTTGAGCTCCAGTTTAATATCACGAAAGAAACTAAGCACAGCTACTATTTGCTTCCATGCACTGAACTACTTGAGCTCACGGGTATCAAGATAGTGCGATAAAAAAAGTTTATCAAGGTGCAGTTCGAGGATCATTTGTGGATAAATAGCAAAATTCAAAATATCAGTCAGTGAACACTAACTAACTGAATAAGACCCTGTCTATAAGTCCAAATTACGGTTTGTTAATTCGATTTAGAAATAACCGCACCTAAAAATATTTATCTTGACAATTAAGAAACCACCCAAAATATAGTTGTGCCGTATTAACTACCTTCAGATGGGGGGCTTACTCTCTTAAACATAAAAGGATAAGGTGTGAACGCATCCCCTTTTCCTACATTTGGTCCACTCACTTCCCAAACCCCTTCGAACTCACTCGGTTCCTCGACCTTTAGGTAGTTATTCGGGTTTTGTTCCACATCATCTTTTGAACGTTGTGAAGGTGTTGGGAGGAAGTGAGCAAGCTTGCGATTTTCAATCTTAGGCGGGTTCAGAATAAACAGGCTACCGCTCTCATCTAAGTAACCTTCCACGTTCCCAATGTTTGTTTTTAATATCGTAGTCACCTTGTGCATAGATCTTCCTAGTTAGTTGATTTGCCAATACTGATAATGTCCTCCAGCATTTAACACCATTAACTCTAAATCTTCTATCCTTGGATATCTTCTTTAAATTCCCATCTCGGTGAGAATCGGAACTCTACCGACCAGCAATCTGAGGAGATAATGAAAGCTTTCCATACAGCTAAAGGGTATTGGCCTGATGCTCGGAAATTATTCGTGAGGTTATTTCTGACGAAACGGATCAATCTATCAATCTGGTCTTCGCTTGCTGTGTCGAAGCTAAGCGTAATAGAGAGATTGTCATAGTTAGGTATGTCGGCAGAACCTCTAAAGTCTAAATTAAGCTCGTCTACAAGTAACTTTAGTTCGGTTAAGAAGCTTTCGAACTTTTCCTGGTTGGTCTCCGCAAAGACTGACTTGGCGAACGCAGAGATATTAGTGTGATTGTCCACTAATAAATCTTCCCCATTAGCATGGAGAAACCCTCTTATCATCGGGACTAAATCATCCGGTGCTAAAACTTTTTGGTCATTATAAAAGTCAGAAGTTAGGAACGCCTGTTTATACTTTTCGAGAATATTATACCTTTTGAGAATATCATTCATCATATCTACTTGAACCCCTTATTTTGATGCTGTAGCAATCATTGCTTTCATACGGCTAAGTATGTTTTTTGCTCTTTCGTCATTTTCTAATTCACTAGCAGGAACCCTAACGTTTAGCTTTTTAGCCAGCTCGTTAATAGCAGCAATAGTCTTTTTACTTGGTTTCTTAATACGTTTTGCCTCTTCTACATATTTAGATAGTAATTTGGCGTTACTAATCGCTTGAGAAGGAATTTTCAGGCCAGTCTTCGATTCCAACTGTTTTGCGTAATCAAGAAACTTTTTAGATGGAGTACTTGGGACATCATCTTCGTGAACTTTTATAAATTCTAGAGCTTTACCAAAGTCAGTCATTTTAAGCGCTGGCGGCTGGATCTTTTTGAAAGAGCATATTTGTGAAATCTTTCTTCGCATAGCGTCAGTTACCAACCAAGGGTGCTCTCGTAGCCATTGCCTCGCTTTAGCCTCACTTGCTAAGGCCTGTCTGGGCATTGGTAGTCCGAGCCCTTTACAACGCTTCTGAAGTTTATCTTTGGTTTGGTTTGAAAGTGGCATGTTAGGATTCACACCGTCTCTTGGTGTTTTATCAAACAGGTTTTTATTCAGGAAACCTATTAGCTTTTCAGTATTTTCAATTTGAGTGTTTATAAATTCCAGAGACGCTGCTTCTGCTTCTCGTTGAGGGAGTTTACTCATGTCAGAAAGTTTGAGTTCCCATTTGGCAGTAGTACCAGGGCTTTTATATGAATCAGGTAGTGCCTTATACAATTCAATCCCTTTTGGGGTGATATCAATCGAAGGGTTTTTACCCTTGCTAGTATACGCTACGAACTCACGCATTAAGATAGTTGCGATTTGAGTTGGCCTAGTAGCTGGTGTCCCAATGCCTTTTGATTCTTTGAGTGAATTCCTAAGAATAGGATTAGGCTCGAATTTTGCCGCATGGTACATCGCAAAAAGTAGTGAGGCCTCAGTGAAGAGAGGGGGCTTAGTTGTAGTAGACTCCTTTAGCTCAACATCTGGAATTGAAACATTGCTTTTGTCTAAATCGTTTAAGCTGATAGTTTGGACGGTCTCTTTACCTTTAAAGTAATGTTCCCACCCAGTTTCTATACAAGATCGCTTTGTGATCTTGAAACTAGATACCGGTTCTCCAAAAAGCCCATGGGTATCGAATTTTAAAACCCCTTCTTGAACTAAATATTTTGATGGAGGTAAATGTGCTTGCAAGTAATGCGACGTAATTTCTTCAAAGACCTGAAGATCTAGCCCCTGTAGCTCTCCTGGTTTAGGTATAACAACAGGAGCTAGAGCATCGTGTATTTTATCTCCTGGCGTATAGCAGCTTGGTTTGAAACTTGCGCAGGTATCGTCTTGTCCCGTTTGAATGGCAGCGATTTTAAGGGCGGCTTGGCCAAATTGGTCCCATTTTGCTAGTTGAGTACATTTGTCCGCAATATCCCTAGGGTTGTAATCTTTGTCAGAAATCTCTTGTTCTTCACCTCTTGGGTAAGTGATAAAACCAGAATCGTATAGGCGTTGTGCTGCATTGAGGACATCAGTGGCACTAGCGTTGCTAATCAGACTCTGTAGTTTGGTCAGTGATAAAGGCTTTGGTGGGGCAGAAGTCGCCATACTTTCATTTATATCTAAATCCAATATGCACGCTTGCTTAAGCCTTTCCGTAAAATCCATCATAATAGATTTGTCGATATAAAGAGGTTTAGGTCTATTGTTTATGGTTAACTCCTCGACTTCTTCCTCAGACATATCAGGCGATATTTTGGATGCTAGATTTTTTTCATCCCACTTTACGCCAGGGATAGGGGAGTCATAGTCGGAGTCTTTTATCTCTGGAAGGTATCGGCCTTCAAAACTTACAGCGCCGTTACACCTGATCAGCGGTACCGGACGAAAGTGAGTTACAGATTTAAAGTTTGCTCTTTCTTGATGACGATGGTAAGTAAAACCTACAACAGTCGACTGAACTCGACCAACAGATGTCGTTGAGCTTTTCTTATCCCCTGAGCCTAGGTACTTTCCAAGCATTCCCCTTCTTGAGTAATAAGTGTAGGTGGCAGTTAGAACCATGGCTGCGTAATCTGCCATACGACGACTAGACCCAGCTAAATATTCGCCGTAGTATTGAGATGCATCGACCATTTCATCGAAAGAGGTTTGTATTGCATCCTTGGATAACCCCTTTGTTAACCAAACTCGTTTTAATGGGCCATCGTATTTAAGGAAATCTAAAATGCTACGGTATATGACTTCACCTTCTCGGTCTGGGTCTGTAGCACCAATGACTAAAGTCGCTTTGTCGACATACTGTTTAAGTAATTGGATTCGCTCTCCTGGTTTTCTTGCCGGGTATCCGTCACGAGCTGGTATGTCCGGACAAACTTTATAAGGAACCTTGCGAGGGATGCGTTCGTGAGTACGTGGATCGTTCCAACTGAAGTTCTGTATTTGCTCTGTAGGGGGAGACAGTTCGAGGAAGTGACCTGCGGCATACCAAAGGATCAGTTCTTGCCCTTTGTAGAAGCCTGAATATAATCCACCTTGCTTTCTAAGATTCAAAGCTGATGCGATCTTTTCAGCTTGAGAAGACTTCTCTGCAATAGCGACCCACATGGCTATTCTCCTAGTTTATTGACTGCGTGTATTCGGTGAGAAATCCAACGACCATACTCAGATTCAATATCAGCAAAGTGCTTCATTGCTTTCAGGCGGTACGAGTAATGAAAATATTTATTGTCTGAAGTTGCATATCGATGGTAGTTAGCGAGGCCTTTAAAAATGTCATTCGTTGCGTTTAATCTTCTGGCCAGAATGACACCACCAATAAATAGATTTGCACATACATCATCTCTGACGTCTTCCCAGTTTATAGTCACACCAAGCTTACGAAACTCTTGATCCCAAACCTTAGGGTTAACTTGTATTATTCCTAAATCACCAGAACCGTTCTTGGCTTTCTGGTCAGCTCCTGGCCAACCATTCTCGCTTCTCATGATTGTACGTATGTATTTAGGATGTATATTGTTTAGCTTGCTAGAGATTAAAGTACACTCTTCAATCTCACCTTTGTAAGTAAGAAGTAAATCTCGTTTACTTTTCCACGGCATGGCTTTGTACAGCCCCGTGTCGCCATGCTCTATTACATATTCGTAATAAGACCTTTCCGGTTCTTTAAGTTGCTCAAGACCGTCAGCTGCTGTTACACCCAAAAATTCAAACATAGACGCAATCCTCCGTTAAATGAAATATATCATTTAGCAACAAAAAACAATAGACTAAAGTTGACTTTGAGGTTGAATTAAAATACCATATATAAACACTTAAATGGGAGGGATGAGAATGAAATTAACCGCGAGTCAGTATGAAGGAGTCAACACGACTGGAGTACCTTGCATGATTAATGCGGGGGCAGGTAGTGGTAAGACTCGCGTTATTGTGGAGAAGGCCGCGACATTCATTGAGTCAGGCTTGGAACCCTGTCGACTTTGTGCCATAACCTTTACCAAGAAAGCTGCTGCGGAAATGTTAGAGCGTCTTTACTTACGTATAGGTATCAAAGCTTATCAAGCTGTTATCTGTAACTGGCACTCCTTTGCACTAAACCAAGTCATAAAACCTGCCATCAAAAAGCAACACCCATATTTTGTAAAGTGCGGTTATACATCGAGTGACTTAGTTATCTTGGATGAAACTGAGTCCCTTACACTAATAAATGAGTCAGCTAAGAAAACATTATCGAACTCAGACTATGAGTTCTTAAAAGAGCACGGTGGTGCAAAGTATGTTCAAAACTTCATGGGGCTATCCTTGTCCTATGGTCGTGGTCCTAAGTCTGAGTTCGAGCACCAGTCCAAAACCAACCCAAATCTGACTTTTGATGAGAAAGCCTTGTTAAGCCATTGCGTTTGTATCTGGAAGGTCTACTACAGACGAATGATTGAGCTGAATGCTATTGATTACGACCACATTCTCGTCCATGCGGTAAAAATTCTCACACATGATGTAGGTTTTAGAACCTGGTTGCAAAACCAGTTTAAAGCAGTACTTGCCGATGAGCATCAGGATGCTAACCCAGTCCAAGGCTTATTGTTAAAACTTATTGTTGGTCAAGGCAATAACCTAACTATGGTTGGTGATGAAAAACAAAGTATTTATGCTTTCAGGGCTGCAGATGTCGGTCAGTTACTAAATGCTCAAAAAGAATTCGGAGACATGAAGATTGTTCAGATGGGAGAGAACTTTCGATCAACTGAACAAGTTGTAAATGTGGCCAATGCTATTGCTGACTTAATGCATGAAGACCAAAAGGTTACAGACGGACATATGATAGCAATGGCAAATATTCAGGGTGATAAGCCAATTGCCCGACAATTTGCCAATGACAAGGATGAGGCAATTACGACAGCCAATGAGATTAAACAGGCTATCGAATCTGGTGAATTAAAACCAGAAGAAATTGCCATTCTGTATCGTTCAAAAGTAATCAAAGACCCAATTGAAGCTCAACTTATTGAGCATGGGGTAGAATACCGAGTTGTTGGCGACAAGGATTTCTTTGATAGTAAAGAAGTAAAGGACTGGAGTGCATTCCTACGTTTCTGTGCTAATGAGAAGGATGTTATGGCTGCTTCACGTGTCATTGATGCAGCAAGCCTTAAAACTAAGGGCGTAACTATGCGCCAAAAGCTCATTGATAAAAACCTAACAGTTATTGAATACTGTAAGTACATGACCACGTATGGAACTGTAAAATCTCAAGATAGAAAGCTTGGATTTGCCTCTTTGTTGGAGTGCCACTCAATTATCAAAGAAGCATTGTTCGAATGCGGTTCAATCACTGACTTAGCAAAAATAAATAACTATGAACTTAGTGATTCTGAACTGAGAAATAAGTGGGGAGAAGTACTTTCTGGCTTAGAGGAAGGTTTGCATCAAATCTGGGTCGAGCTGTTCAAACCCAAAATTATAGATAACGCTAAGAAGAAGTATAAAACTCAAGAGATGACAGCAGAAGTAATCTCAGAAGTTAATAAAAGAGAGCAAAACGTCATTACCTTAACAAAGCGCCTTTTTGCTTTCACTGAGGTTCATGGACACTTACATGATTGTATCAAAGAACTTAACATGCTGGTGGATTCTGGTGAGCAAGGGGCTAGTGCGGTTCAGTTAATGACAGAACACGCTAGTAAGGGCTTAGAGTTTAAGCGTGTATATGTCATTGGCTGCGAAGAAGAAGCACACTTCAAAGGTAATGAGAAAGACAATGTTCATGAAGAGCTTAGGCTATTCTATGTGGCCACCACTCGTGCAGAAAAGGATCTAATTTACTCATATGCACAAAGGCGCTTAGTTCACGGTGAGTTCAAGACACGGAAACCTCTACAATTTCTATGCGCTCTTCCAGTAGACCTTCTTTACTGGGAGTCTTCAATATCACCCAAAGTAGCGTATGAAAAAAGTAATAAAGAAACCACTACAAAACGAACAGGAAATCCTATTCAAATGCTGGCTAGAGGACAGTTACCACACCCCAAGCTAACAGTAGAGGTAAAGGAAACTAGAATCGAAGGATTTAAAATATAGGGTTAATGAGGGAATCAGCACTTGTAGTATGGTGAACGATACCTAGCTAACGTCACCATATGTTTTGTGGAGAATTACATACATTCAACATCTATTGCTGTTTGAAACTAACTAATAAATAGAGGCCTAATGAGCGACTGGTTACCTTGTAACTGATGGTTTAATTGCATGTCGAAAGAAACTAATGCAAGGTTATTTTCTAGCTGTAAAACATATAAGTCAGAGGGGCGTATCCTCTAATTTTGGCGAAAAAATTATAAGAATCAACTAAGCGTTGTTTGGTATCGTTAGATAAGTAAGGAACTTGAGTATCCTCTCTTAAGCAATGTAGCTGAAATAACAAGCGTACCCCTTTATAGCTCTTCGAGTTTCCACTTTTGATCTTATGGAACAAAACATTTAAGTCTGCCTTCCTTAACTCTGATTGCTTATTTATACCGATATCTTTTAGTGACTTAAATATTGTAGGACTGAGGCTAGGCATTGCCGATATATCTAAATCCTCACTTTGTTGTTGTTTTTTTATTGCTGCATTTAGCATGATCTTTAACTGCATTATTGTCTCCACAGCTTGCTGATCTGATACTTTTTCTGAAAGATAGCGCTTCATAAGAAGTCTTGAGGATCTAGAGCTATTGGGTACAGAAATAGGGTACTTTTTACATAGATAAAACCCGTATGATTCGAGTGACTCTAGTAATGGGGAGTCTGTTTCTTGTGGTACATAGATATTGAGAACACCCTCACGCTGGTTAGCTATCATGTATCCACAGTAAGTGAATTGAAACTCGCCAAATGAAGGTCGGCTAAAGACCCCTTCAATTGGCTGAAAAAGGTCTCTATAGTAGTTTGGAGCTTTTGCCAACGCTTTTTTAGTTTTTGACTTTCCTTTGCGTGATTTATGTAAATTTTTTTGCAACAAAGACGGTTGAAAGTTTCTCGGGTTAACTTGAAGCTCTTTATTTTGACTTTTCATGTTCACTCACTCGATATCGCGTATTTTGAAGATAGAAACAGGGAACTCTTTGTTGAAAGCAGATTCTCTGATCATCTCAACTTGCCACAAGGTGGGAGAAGAGACAGAAACTTTCTCCATCGTATAATGCATCTTAAGTTGGTAAATCCAGACAGCGCGGCTACGCATAACGCCGCTGCCAGGTACGGCTTCACGCTGAGCTATTGCTTTGTTCAAAAGTTTAATAGAGCTTGTGTCTACGTGGAGTAATGCAGAAGTCTGGTATTTCTTCATTATATTTATATAGTTACTTGCTCTTAGAAGCTCAATAAATATGTCTTGGGTGTCTGTTTCAGAGTCCAAATGGTTGGACTTGCACCTAGACAGTACTGTTGCTGCATTTAAGTAGTTCATTGAAAAACAGTCTTTAAGGCTATCAACTAGATATTCACGAACTAATACTTCTGACTCTTCTTCAGAGTAAGTTTCGCCAGGGTTTCTTTCTTGGTCCTTAGTCGGCAAGATATGCTTATCTGTGGGTATTGGGTATACAGCAGTATCACTTGTCGTTGATGCAATAAAGTAGTTTGTTGAAGTAATCTTTGTGGTATCTATGAACAGGTTCAAGGCGTATAAAAATGCAACAATAGCTAAGAAAAATAAAACCAGAGCGTAGTATGGAGATCGCTGGACAGACTTAAAATTGTCATAGATTAAATTATGACGTTTATCTGTTTCAAACACGGCATCGTGGTTACGGTTAACCTCGCTGGAGGGTATTGATTGGCAACTAAAGGTATCCCCTTTAACAAAGCTATCCTCAGTAGACTTCGAACTTTGTCTTCCTGTTAACGGAGTCTTCCCCAAAGCTGTACTAATAAAATTGAATAGGTCTTTAACGTTCATCTAAAAACCACCCTGTCGATGAGTAATGAACTTGCGTTATCCGCTCTAGGTTCAGGTAGAACTGTGTAGTGAGCAATGAATGAGGTTGTTTGGTCTCCTGATACCGATTGGACTGTTACCATTATCGGAACCTCAACTACCCAAACTAAAGGCTTACCAGGTTTGTTCTTTAAGGTAACGATAGGATCGTAAGGAACAACAACGTTAGCCTTACCTTCTGACATAAGAATCGCCTCAATCATAGGGTCAGTAGGATAAACATTGAACAGTGATGTGGCGGCTATTGGCGCAAAGTGCTTTTCAATACAGTTGGCATAATCGTTATCGCGTTCACCGTTCATTAGGTGTTGAGCGGTTTTATAATCGACGGTATAGCATGAGCTCACCATACGACGAAGAAACCTGACAACCTTCTCGTCTGTATAGCGTGGGTCACGTGATACAAAGGCCCTTGTGTAACCACCATTACCATCAGAATAAAGAAAAACTCTATCCGGGTTCCCTAATAGTTCTTCATTGAATTCGGAAAGTTTAAAAATAGCTAAAACAGATAAAACGATAGCAAGCACAAATGGCCAGTCGAATTTAAGTATGCGAATAAGTCGTGGAATATTCATAACCAATCAACATCCCAATTAGAAGAACTTATGATCTTAACTGCACTTGCCCCCTTACCCTTTGGCACACGTTGTAAATCAAGCCAGAAAGTTACATTAGCGGCCTGGTGCCTTTGATTCTGAATAGCCTCGAGCTCAGTTTCAGTTGCGTCTTTAACCTTCAAAGATTTTTTCATAATCTTGCCCTGAACTTTAACTCGCCATACCCAGTAGGCATCTTTTGTGAATCTTCCATCAATTTTCCCGTCAACTGTGCCACTGTATTCCATAAAAGGCGCTCGGGTAGGGTAAAACTCAATAATTTCTTTATTAGAGAAAATGGTTGATAAAATTTCTGCTTCTTGAACTGCGCTTGAGAATGACTTCCAGCCAGAAGTAGTAAAGAATAGTAATGCTGATTCTGTCATAGACAATTCATAACTATCGAAAGATAGAGAGAGTGTGTTGTACATAGCTTCAGTTACAAAATCCATAACTTCAGAGTCAGAAAAAAGACGGTCACTTAATGGGACCTGAGGAACTATTCGGGTAATGCCCTTATCGTTGTAAGTGGGGATCTTGTAGTAACCAGATTTATTTGTTGTAAGAGTGTTTAGTGCAAACTCTAAGAAATAGATAATGACCACCAGCACTACGAAACCAGATAGGAGCCCTCGATGATTCTTAATTACGGATGAGCGAAACATATCCTTCCTCTAATCCAAGTTACCGATGCGTACAGGCTTGCCAGTAGGCTCAATCCTTGCGTCATGGGAGGTAGCGCTGATATTTATTCTTTCAAGCAGGTAAAAATTAACCAGCGAACCAGTCAATAAAAGCAGGGTGAGGCCCCACGTAATTGAAGTCAGTGCAAGTAAAGCCTTAGTTGCTCTATTTGCAACATAAGGGTTTCTATTGACACCCAATTCAGCCAATTTCACACCCATTATTCTGCGCGCTGGTCTTGGCTTTATACTTGGTATCTTTTCTAGGCGGCTTCTGACTTCTCCTGGGATGGGAGAAGACCCTGCATGGATAATTAACTCGGCAGATTGGGTAACTGATTTAAAGCCAACAGACTCTTCGTTTTCCATTACATTTATCCTATTAGTTGTAACCTTTCTATTTCCTTGCGCAGATAGGAAAATTCAACACCATCAATCTCTATCGTTTGTTGGTATGACTGGGTTGAGCTTTTAAACTTTTCTAAAAGCTCTGTTAATTCAATGGAATCTGTAGAGATTGATGAGTTAACAAGGAAGCAGCGATCGAGGGTGTCCAACTCTGGATGGTTACTATCGACAATAGAGACAAGAATACTCAAAACAGGTTTGTAGCTATCAGCCGAAGATAGTTGTAACTCAGCAACACGGCGTCCATATTCGACATTCGAGATAATGCATAAAGTTTCTTTTTCTTTTTGAGAAAACAAAATGACGTTGCTTCCTAACAGTGACTCCAAACTACTACTACCTATGACATATTTTATAATCACAAAAATATATGTCTTTTACGGATGAAAAGCAATGCCATATTTTTGGTTGTTTGGTTGTTTGGTTGATTTGATTTTGAGGGTTGACCGAGATGTTAGATTTGGTTGTTTTCGTTTAGCTAAAACCATTCCATCCGTTGATAAATTTGCTATGATGTGAAAAATATATGCCTTAAATGGATTAAAAGCAACGGTGCAAAAATGTTAACTTTAATATTTCTACAGTATCTTTCATTACTCTTAATGCCTGTTTCAGGTGGAGTTTCTCTTCTTGCTCCGGTACTTAGTTTATTCGTCACATATATCGGAATGTGGAAACAGTTCAGAACGATACATCCAGTACTTAAGTCACATTTAGTAGGGCAAGCGATTGTCGGAGCTTCGGTCATATTTTGTGTGATCAGTATCGTCTTAACCTTCGAAATAACTCAAGCTATGCAATCGTTAACAGCTTCCGACAAGAACTTTTCGGCAAAAGTTTTAACGACTTTCGGATGTGTTGTCTTCCTCTATTACTACTTCGTCATAACCGTAAACTTTATACTTCATCGAAAAGGTCTAAGGGCACGGCTTGTGTTACCCATTCCATTGACCAAAGGAAAGTATGATTCTCTAAAAATGATTCTTAAAGAGCGACGTATTGATGACACAAACATAATTTTTAAGGATTCCTAAGTTATGAGTCAGCGTACGCCAGAAAAAGAATCAGAGTTGAATGCTTCAGTCGCCCTAGCTCTAGCATTAGCAATAGGTATGGGTTACGGGGTTTACGCGCACTTTTTCCACATACTTGCTTTTGTGTGGAGAATGCTAAAGATAGCTCAGATGTTTACATTTTTTGCTTTTGAGAACCTCGTGGTTGTAACTACCTCTTGGCTAACAGGATTTCAAGGATGGGGGTTTAAGGAGGGGCTATATCAAATATTAGAATTGCATTATACGATGATTACACCCGAGTATATTGGAGCTTACGACTCTATTTTCGGAAATATACTTAAATGGCCCTTCGCTTTAGCTCTGATCTACTTAGGTTGTAAAGAATATTCAATACGCTCTAAAACCAGAAAAGAACACAACGTTGAATCAATGATACGGGCTGCTTCCAAGGTTCATCCTCATTTAAAACGTATAGTACCGCCCAACTTCTACGATAAATTGATGGGATATTCCATTGGCTGGATGTTTCCTAAATATAAAGAACGTTTAGAGGGTGAAAACCCTTGTGACTATTCACATGATTACAATTTCGAAAATCGCTCTGACTATGAAAACCGATACGCTATGGGTGTATCTCCTTACGAAATGCTCACAGCAAATCCTCCTTTGGGTGTCACATTAGATGAAATAGAACGTGACAAAGAAATGCAAAAAGAAACGGGGTTTGTTAGCAATTTTAGGCCTATTTGTTACTTCTATTACTGCGAGAACCCGAAAGACTCAACAATAGAGTTTTGCTCTCGAACAGCGACTATCAGCTTAGAGAGGCTTCTCCTCTGTCCTTTACCGCAACAACTACATTCGGAAGATAAACTAGCACGGTTGTTTGATGATAATGGGAAAACCATTCCAATTGAATATGTAGATAAACAGGGTAATGAAGCGGATAAGTTTAAGAGAGGAGGAGCGATAATAGGTGGCTTTCGTCCAACAACTTTATTGAATGATGGCGTCCCTTACGCTGGCAGTATCGAAGACACAATACTTTTATTTAACGGTATTGAAAGAAAGGTTCTTACACAGCTTAAGGAAAAAATGGATGGAAAGACAACCCGTACATTCGAAGAAATCCTCTATGCAATGGTAACAAAGAAGCATGCTTATTCTACTACTGTAATCTGGGCGTTGATGCTTCTCTTTAAAGATGTAAACCGTATTGCAGGAAACGAGTTTACTTGGGTAACTAAGCATGACCGAAATTTAGGAATGGTATTGCAGTCTATCGGCAGAGAAACACCTTTCTTAGAAGCAAGTGGTACTCGCTCGCATTTTCTTATGGAAAGAAAAGCCGGATTTCGAATGACAATTCCAAGTGTCCTAGGAGCAGTGCAAGACCTTCACATTAATGCAGAGAGAATATTAACAGCAGGTAAGAAAGGAGAAGACCTCCTGAACATGGATGAGGATGAATTTAGTAGATTATTTGATCTCAGCGAGATAGAGAAAAAGGCTGATGGCCGAGAGAATGAGGCAAAACAGATTCTAAAGTCACTAGGTGTCGATATAGAAAAGGATGAGAAAGTCTTCAATGACCCTTATGAGGATATTCCTGAGTTAATGAAGCAGTACAAGGAAGTTGATTAGTATGGCCAGTTTTAAGAAGCAGTCGGTTCTAAACACAAACCCTGAACTGAATAACCCAGAGCTCTTTCATCGTGATTCTCGCACTATGTGGATGCGAATACAGTCAGCAGTAAATGTGTCATTTCCTTTATTAATTGCTGCATGCGGGATTGCTTTGTTTATGTTCCCTCAAAATGGGGACTTTATTTTTGCATTTGCAATTTGTCTGAAGCTTACAAACTCAAGAGAGAAGCATGAATATCCTTTTGACGCGCCGGAGTGGGAGCAGTTTATTTCAAAAAAGGAGTCGTTAAAAGACGCAGTTAAAGCTGGCCATCTTATTCCCCAGCGTAAAAGAGGAAACGGTACATTAATATTCGGGTTTGAATTTTTTCTACGTAGGTTACTCGTATCCAACCCGGATATGGAAACAAGACATACACTCGTCATGGGCAGTACGGGCTCGGGTAAAACTGTACTTATACTGACATTGCTATTTCAAGCACTTCTCCAGCCAGGAGGAACATCAGCAGTCATAGTTGATGGTAAGGCGGATATAAAATTGTTTTGGACAATTTTCGCTATCTTGAAACGATTAGATAGACTCCACGATTTGTTGGTTCTCAATTTTCTGACTCCCATGGACTCCTTAGATACTACTAACATGCACGACGACGATCGCATTTCGAATAACATGAATATTCTAAATGCGGGAACCCCTGACCAGATGAAGACTATAACCATGGGGTTAGGGCGTGAAACGGATGGAGGGGATAGCTCTTTTTGGGAAGGTCGTAGTTCTACTATGATTGGGGGAGCATATCAGTATCTTGCTTACGAAAGGGATGTGGAAGGCTTAGATTTAAACATCGAAGTGGTTCGAAACTTTCTTGTCATTAAAACTATGCTCAAAAAGGCAGCGCGAAAAGATGTGCCTTTAAAGTACCGACAACCACTCCAGCAGTATTTAAAAACCTTGCCTTCTATTAGTGATGCCATATTTGATATGACTGAGGAACAGATAGACAACCTTGATCTTAATAGTAAAGCAGATGAACAGCACACATATTGTGTGATGATGATTAGTGAAACCATGGCTGACTTGAGTGAAACCATGGGGCATATATTCGTGACAAAACTTTCGGAAGTAAATATGACGGATGTATGCTTAGGGGGGCGAGTATTATTAGTTCTGCTTCCTTCCATTGCCAAAAACCCAGATTCCGTTGCAGCATTGGGTAGGCTTCTATTGCAGGGATTACGGCCTATTTTAATGAGAGCTGCTGGCTATAAGCTACAAGGTTCTCGAATTACTACAGTAGACAATAGACCTTCCAGTGCTAGATATCCTGTACGACTTTTCTTTGATGAGTACGGAATGTATGCGGTTAAAGGTTTTTACATGATTGTTGCCTTGGTTCGTTCATATGGTTTTCACGTTCTTTTTGGAGCTCAGACAGCCGGAATGTTCCAGAAGGTTTGCGGCCGGGATGAATATGAAGCACTAATGGGCAACTTAAACAATAAATTCATTCTTAAAAATGAAGACCATGGTGAATCGTTACAGTTGGCGCTTGGTCGAACTGGCAAGGTATTTGGTTCCCGTCAGGATAGAATAGAGAATAATTTGGCTGGGGCGGTCCATGATAACGATGATGTCCGAGTAGAAGAAAAAGATACTGTAAACGCTAAGATGCTTGCTAGTGCTGAACCTGGAGAAGGCTTATACATTTTTGGTGGTGATGTATACCCATTCCGAGCATTAAAACTCGACTTCCCAGATGTAGAAACTTCTCGTTTGAACTATTTTGCTCAGGTGCTTGAGCCTTCTGACGATGAGGTAGAAACGGCTAAGAGGCAGCAGTTAGTAAAATCCAATGAATATGTTCAACAGGCCAACGATTATATCGATAGCAATGTCGAAATGTTGGAGTTCTTAGAGCTAAAAAATAATCTAACTGAAGTAAGAGCATTAAACCTCACTGAAAACATCTCTAAACAAATGATGATGGCTATTGGTTTAGGGATAATTAAAGAAGACGCAACGTTGATAACGGAGAGCGCCATTGAAGAAGTCGAAGAAATACGACCTGAAGAATCATCAGTAGATGTATTCGATGAAGAGCTTGTTGGTCTTGCACAAACAGATGCTGAAGTACAGATTATGGGCTCTATGGAGGCTTATAATGAAGAAGTTTCAGCCTTTAATGATGAGCTCGATTTTAATGACTTTGAAAACACCTATAGTGATGAGGATTGGCCAGAAGAAGAACACGATTTTGATTCAATTATGCAGTACAACAACTTCTATGCCGAAGGTCCCTTTGAGCACAGTACTAGCGAAGAAGTTGTTTCGCCACCAGCATATTTATCCACTCAAGATTTAGGTACGAACGAAGAGACCTCCGAAGTAGACCTTGCTAATTTTGACAATGATGCATACGGCGAGTTGGATATCGCTTATAACAGTAGATATGTTTCATCTAACCTATCAGATCCATTTCTTGAAAGCGCTCAGGAGAACAATAAAGGCACTATCTCTGGTACTACTATAGATATAAATTTGTTAGCTGGTTTAGATGAGCCTAATGCTGAAAGAGCCACAGAGGCGGCGATCAATCAAGTCAAGGACATATTGGAATATCCTAAAGAAGAACTCCAATCAGAGCCTCTCGGCGACGAAGAAGTCAGTGATATTGTAGAGAAAACACTACAATCGTTAGGTTTGTCTGAGTAGGGTTGTTTTTAATACACAAATGAAATATATTTACGCTTGTTAAACTTCAAGGATTACCAATGCACTCAAGAAACATCTCCTCTCTGAAAGCCTATTTCCGCTTAACAGTAAGTGCGGTGGTGTTGTCATTGTCGGCGTTTTCTCAAGCTAATCAAACTAACCAAGTTAGTCATGCTGCAATTGCGGATGCATTGTTAAAGAAATATGGAAGTATAGAAAATATATTGATTAACATGCGTGAACTTGAGGTGTATGAACAAAATGCAATTCAGACGTACATAACAGATCTAGAATACTCGAAACTCCAGAGTAATTACCAAAATAGAGACAGACTTGAGATACTGAGGGCTGAGAATAAAAAGAATGACATCATTAAAAGTGAGAAAATGAACTCCGACCCTGCTTTTATTGAAAGGATGCGTAAAATAGAAAGGCAGAGGCTAATTGCAGAAAATAAACTTTTAGTAAGGCCCCCGGAAAGTCTAATTGATACGATTAAATTCGATCCTTCACTACCTCAGGAGTTAATTTTGCAGGTGTACCCTGGCTTCCCTGGGTCTATTTCATTTTTCGACCAGACAGGAGCTCCTTGGCCTATTGTATATGTTAAGCTAGGAGCTCAGGGAGCCTTCGAGGCTGGAAAAACACCCGGTAACGCATATAGCTTGGAAGCTCGTTTACCTGGAGTAACTCATTCGGGCTGGTTTCAGCTGAAGGGTTTAGATACAACTATTCCTTTCATGATTAGTTCTGAAAAAACAGATTACTACAATTCTCGAAGACAAGTGATCATTCCACTAATTGGCCCGAACGCCAAGCCAATACAATACCGTTCTACTTCAAGTGTAGATCTTGATAAAGCTGGTCCAGAATTCTTTTCTTTTCTTTCAGGTACGACAACAGGTGTGCCTGGTGCCAAAGAAACTAAATTGCAAGGAATCAATGGCCAAGCCTATTTATATAATGAATTTGTTTATATCAGAACAACAGCCATTTTAAGAAGCAAAGGTAGCTCTTTGGTAAGAGAGGGAAGTGTCGGTGATTACAACCTTTACAAGCTTTACCCCCGTTCATTCTATTGGTTTAGCGATGGTCGACAGAAAGTAAAAGCGTTTGTGGATACAAGTGAACTATAAGGCTTCTCACCGATGAAATTAAAAAAAATAGCAATCGTTGTAGGTTTGTTTGTAGTAGCCGCCGGAGGGATTGGATACGCAATCTATATGGCTTCCAATCAAGTTACAGAAGACCTTTCGGGCAAAGGTGATAAAACAGCGGGTAGACCTGTCGTTAAAACTGACGATGTGATTAAGAACTCAACTGATGGGACAATCAGTGTTCCTGAAAATTCACCTATCGCTAAAGAAACCGAAGAAAGGGAGAAGAACGCGCGTAAACAGGCTGCTACTAATGGCGAGAGCCATATCAGTAAAACTCGCGTACAAGAATCAGCAACGGGACCAGATACAAAAACCGAAGTTGACAAGCCTAAGTCGCAGGAGGTTGATCCCCTGGGGCAAGAAGTTAAGTCTGGCAAAGATGCTGAGTCTAAAAAGACAAATTCAGATACAGAAGAGAATAGTGCAGGTAGAGACGTAAAATTACCGTTGCCTAAACAAGATATAGAAACTTCAAGCCAGCTAGAAGATCTCCGAAACGAACTAGCAACGACTAAAATGAGTTTAAAGGCTCAAGAAATAAAGAATCGAAACGACAAAGCCGATGCTGAGCGACAGCGGTTGATACAATTAGAAGCTGAGCGACAAAAAAAGATATCAGAAGGTGCACAAGCATTATTTTCAGGTCTCCCTTACGCACCAGATACAGGCGAAAAGTACAAAATCACTTATAGTAAGAAGGCTGACATTTATAGTAAAACATCACAGTTCGTTTTTGACCCGAGTGATGCAGAACAAGAAGTGGCCTCAGCATTGTATCGTTCTGATGGAGGTCAGACTCAAATGGGGATTCATCCTAATTATTATAAGAAAGAAAACACAGTTGGGTATACGGACAATGAAAAAGAAACCTCTAATGAAAAATATAGACAGCCACCAGTTGAAGTAGACCAAGAGTCTATAGTATTTGATGCAGGTGAGTTGGTTTATGCCCGTACCACCTTGCCTATCGACTCAGACATTCCTGGCCCAATCAGAATTCGTTTATTAACCGGAAAAGCAGAAGGTAGTATTGCGTTCGGTGAAATGGAGCTTATAGAACAAGCTCCAGGTGTTGCCTTAACTGTAACGTCTGTTATTAGAGATGGGAAACAAATCCCTGTAAAAGCTTGGGTATTATCTGCTGAAACTGAAAAGGCGCTTATAGAAGGTGAAGTAGACCACCATTACATCCAGAGGTTTGGTGGCATGTTTGCTGGTTTGTTTATGACAGGTTTTTTGGATTCACTCATTGATACGACAGTGACAACATCAAATGGGGAAACAACAACTTCGACAGGTGCGATTGATAATACGAGAGACAGAATTGTTTATAGTATCGCCAAAGCTGCACAAGGCTTTTTACCTATCCTATACGATAATGCGAGAAGACCTGTTCAGGTAGAGATACCGAAAGGTCAAACTATGTACTTATTGTTTGAGAATCAAGTACAAGAAACGGATGAAATTCAAACTCCGAATCAGAGCGATCTTCTCAAGATGATGGCGGAGCAAAATAGACTAACAGAAGTTAATTCCGAAGAAACTGACCTAAGCTCTGAAATTCGCAAATCGAATATTGGGCAAAATGTATCAATCCCGAGTGACAACAAAACTCGTTTATGGAATTAATTTAGATCTTTTATATAATACATTATTCAATTAAAAACAAGGAGCGATCATCATGAGCGATAACGAAGCTCAAGACGCAAATGCTGGCAAAGCGAATAAAAGCCAAAGCAGCTCAGCAAAGCCAAAAGTAAAGTTACTCGTTTATGTCGTAGGAGCTACTTTGCTTGTTGGTGGTGCTAGTTTAGCTGCACATAAAATGGGTTTGATACCAGATTTTGGAGGCCCTTCCAAAGTAGAAGAAATACAAAAGCTAGAGAGAAATCTTGAGCGTGAGATCACCGCTCTCAGGCAATCATTGCCTGAACTCATTAAGACTGAAATAGATGTGATTACTAAGTCTGAAGAGTTTGGTGCTATCACTGAATTACAAAGACAAGAAATCGCTCAATCAATCATTACTAAAATAGACATTCCTAGCAAAGTAAAGGATGAATTTGGTAAGCAAAAAAGTGAGATTGTGAAGTCAACCTCGAAAGCTGCGTCACAGAATATTACACAGACGATCAGTTCGACCTTACAGCAACAAATTGATGACTCAATTACAATGAGATTGAAGCCATATCATCAATTTAATTCTGCTCAAGAAACTTTTAACGTTAGTTTAACCAATAGATTGGATAAATTGGAAAGCGATGTAAATTCATTTGAAGGCGAGTTTGCTAAATTAAACAATAGCCTTTCAAACGGACATACGAAAGCAGCGCGAAGTAGTGAGCGTAAACGCTTAAAAGAATTCAACGTTGTGGATGAGATTGCTGAGGGGGTTTTTGCTGTACGTGCACCAGATAGATCCGATAACTCTCCACATTACATCACTCTTTACAAAAGTGAGCCGTTCAAATCAAAAATTGGCAACCATAAAGTCACCAACATTAAAGGTGAGGGAGAAGACGGAGTTTTACTTATTGGCAGCAAATACTTTATTGATAAAGAACGCCAGGAGTACACGCCGACTGAACTAGCCAACCTTCGACGCTCTCAGCAGTCTAAAAAGAAAGTTGTAAAACCTGCTAAAGAATCGATTACAAAGCCAACGGCAGTACAGGTTGCTAAGACTACCACCCAACATATTGGTAAAAATACAGAAGTAAATAGCAAAGTAGTACAGCCAACGATGGCAATAGCATCTAGCTCGACTGTAGTACAGCCAATAGAAGCGCCAAAAATGGTAGTTCCAAGTACGGGAGTAACATACAAGGATGGGCGAATTCTTCTTCCTGACTACGCAATGATCACTAAGTCGCAGGACCTAAACAGTGCGCTAGTCGTAAATCTTACCAAGACCTCTGGCGAAAGAACTATTTCCGTAGAAAAAGGAAAATACTACGACTTCATTGGAACTGTTAGAGAAATCTCGGCTGACGGAACAATCTGTTCAGATACTTACTGTATTGGAGCGCTTCGATGAAAAAGTGGTATTGGATGTTTGTTTACACATTATCCAGTAGTTCATTCGCTTCAGAAACGCATAACTCCACCATTGCAGATGGCGGAATAAATGTAATTAAACATGTTCGACTTTGGATTGCAGTTCTCTGGAATTTGAGAGCAGTACTTGGCCTCGGTCTTGTCGTGTTTGGTTTCATCGGTTGGTACAAAGCAAACAAAGCGGATAATGATGTTTCTGTTCTATGGCCAATATCCTTCTCAATAGCTGGCGCATTATTAACTTTCCACGGTGGTTTAGATCTAGTGGGTGAGGTATTTACCTTTAGTGACACAGTGGACCCAATAACACTCGACTCATCTGGTCGGGCAAACCTCTCTTCTAACACAACTTATATCTTCGATGAAGGAGATAGCACGGAGTAACTATGAATAAACTAACGAAATGGTCCGGTGCCCTGGGTATCGCTCTAGCACTAACCTCTGTAACTACGATGGCAGCCAATGAAACAAAGCTAGAGCAAGCTGCAAAAAACGTGGATGCAATTTCAGCTGCAGGTGGTAGTGCTACATATACCATAGGCTTATGGATTGGTATTGCAATGATTGTCATTAGCCTTGCAACCTGGGCATGGAATAGCCGAGAAAGCTCACCACAAAGTAAGGGCGTAGGAAAATTCGTTCTAATCTGTGGTATAGCAGGGGCCGCTTTGACTTTCCCAAGTGCTTACATAGCAATGTTCGGTGAGGCAGCAAGCATCTCAAGTGCTGATGAGTCTGTTGATTATCGTGACCTTCAAAACGTAAACAATTAGATAAACATACACAACCCCACTATCGAAAGCGTTAATAGATCGTGGGGCTAATTTTATCATCTACAAGGAACAAAAATGAAGAAAATACTACTTATGGCATCGACATTATCAGTTATTGCTGGCTGTGCTAATCAAACCGAACTAAGTGAACCAACAGTAGAGAACCCATCTTACCAATATCCTGGCATATCCAAGATATTATCAATTGATTATTTCGAAGTGGATAAAGGGACATCAGTTGCTCTTACGGAATATTTAGATAATCAAGATAGGTTTTGCTTCCAATGGGTTTCGTCAGCAAAGAAAGTAAATGGTGAAACAAAAAATGAGCATTCAATAGAAGCGAATATTTCTGTTCATTGCGGAGGATACGAGATTAGACAAGTTGATAATAAAGGTGGTGATTACGTTTCTACTGATATAAGAGCCGTTAACAAGTATAAGAATCGTGAAGGGTTATTCGTTCAAAATCTAGAGATGTAACATTTATTTTATTAAAATTCTAATCTACCAGTTTTACACTAATGCGCGCAACACGGTGATGAGCAGTCAAAACTCTCCGACCCAAATATGCCCATGAAACAGAGAAATTTAGAAGTTAGGAAACGGCTCTTTCTTTGCTCATACTCGCTCAAGTTAACCGCATTTCGCATTACCTCTAATTAATAGGGGTAATACGAGTTTCCTATGTTCCGCATAACTAGTACTCATTCTAACTAAGACTTCTGGTATTTGAGTTGGAGCAGTGCAGAAGAAATAGATTAATACCATCGCTTCGATTTTGAAGCTTATTCTTTCAAACCCGAAGATTACAATGAAAACGAGGGAAAATTAATGTTCGAGCAAGTAAGAAAAGAAATACTTAATAAAGCACCACTAGTTGCTGATGCGTTCTTAGAGCCAGCGTCGGAAGAAGAAATAAATTTGCTTCGCTGTAATGTGGGTAGAGAGCTACCACAAGATTTAGTTGAACTGTACAAAACATCTAAAGGGCAGGACCCCGAGAAGCAAGCAAATTTTGCTTATGGCGTCGCTTTACTCTCTATCGGACAGACCTCAAGCCTTGTAGAAAACTATAGCCATGATGGTGATGGAAACGTACTCAGTTATACCGATAAAGGTATAGATAAAGAGTATACCTTCGGCAAAAGTAGAATCCCAATTGCGGATGACTGTTCATCTTGTTTAATTTGCGTTGATTTAAGTCCAACAGAGGAAGGTAGTTTCGGACAGGTAATTCTCATAGATTATGACTACAAGGTCGCTTTAAAGCTTGCCGATTCTCTAGCTGAATTAATTTCTAACTTCAAGAAGGATTTAGAGCCTATCCCAAAAGGAATTATCGTATAATATAATGAATAACGATAATTTCTGAGGGCAACGTATGGCAGGC
>NZ_JAWPOP010000149.1:0-1068 GCF_033344345.1 Vibrio sp. 1978 | reverse complement strand
GCTTTGATGAAAATTCAGAACATCCAAGTGTACACACACGATTCTATCGGTCTTGGCGAAGATGGCCCAACTCACCAACCTGTTGAGCAAATGGCGTCTCTACGTTTGACTCCAAACATGAACACATGGCGTCCATGTGACCAAGTTGAGTCTGCAGTTGCATGGAAACTAGCGATTGAACGTAAAGATGCACCGACAGCACTTATCTTCTCTCGTCAAAACCTAGCGCAACAACCACGTAGCGCTGAGCAAGTTGCAGACATCGCGAAAGGTGGCTACATCCTGAAAGACAGTGATGGCAAACCTGAGCTAATCCTAATCGCAACAGGTTCTGAAGTTGAGCTAGCAGTGAAAGCCGCTGAGCAACTAACAGCAGAAGGTAAGAAAGTACGCGTTGTTTCAATGCCATCAACAGATGCATTCGACAAACAAGACGCAGCTTACCGTGAAGCAGTTCTACCATCAGACGTAACAGCACGTATCGCTATTGAAGCGGGCATCGCAGACTTCTGGTACAAGTACGTTGGTTTCGACGGTCGCATCATCGGTATGACAACATTCGGTGAATCTGCACCTGCTGACCAGTTGTTCGAAATGTTTGGTTTCACTGTAGCAAATGTAGTGAACACCGCAAAAGAACTACTAGCGTAATCGAGACAGTTGTTTAAACCGGCTCTGTTGAGCGGTTGTGAGAAAAGGCCATCATGTTGATGGCCTTTTTATTTGTCTCAATATTTCCAATCTAGCGGAATACTTTGGTGAATATCTTCAAGCAGTACGGATAAGCGAAGAGGATGACGCCCTGCTGGTGTATAACAGTTGATCGTTATTGGCTCTGAAAGCCAGCCTTCAAGGCATGGGGTGATACGGCCGGGGTGATGTTTCTCATACCCTTGTGCAGTCCAAGTTGGCAAGAGACCAATGCCGTGTCCGTTGGCGATACTATCGATCTGCATAGCAATGTTGTCGCTATAGAGTCGGCTGACAAATGGTTCTAGAAAAAACTCCCCTTGTTCTGGGTGCGAGAGTAGCAAACCATTCTCTTGTATCGACCCAAAATCTATCCAC
>NZ_JAWPOP010000148.1:0-1070 GCF_033344345.1 Vibrio sp. 1978 | reverse complement strand
GTCCGGCAAGCCAAGCATTAAGTGGCCAAGCTCATGTACGATCACACCCAACGTCGCTTGATGATCAACTTGGTAGTCAGCAAACACGCAGTAGTCAGTGATCTTTTTGCCATCTAGCGTGACATCATTGTGAGAGAATTTGTGTGGCCAGATAGCAGGACGGTCAAGGAATCCGGTTGAACGATCGCCACCAGCAAAGATAAACATCACTGACAACTCTGAAGGTTCAACGGTTCCATCTTGGTTACTGTCGTAAGCAGAAAGATTGAAGTACGGATCCAGTTTTTGGTAGGCCTCTGTAAACACGGCGTTCAGCTTGGCCGTACATGTGGTGTCGCTAGAACTAGAGTGACAATTTGGGTGGCTTTGTGCCACGGACACATTGATCACACCATCATTCGCGGTGCCGTAACTCTCGATAGCTGGGACGACTTTGAATTTACCTTGAGAGTTTTTATCAAAGTAATCCACAACGCTTTGGCCATTCGTGTCGAAAACACGTTGCTCGAAATTGTGCACCATCGCTTGATCGTTAAAAGAAACCTGCACAACCAACAGAGGCTGCTGTTTCACGCTCGAGCTGCTCATCGCCTGATAACCTTGTGCCGTGCGCAATAAGTTTTGGCGAGCCATAGGTTCAATCGCTTTTAACGAAGACAGCTCCGGCTTAACTTGCACGTCAGGACGAAACTTCGCGGAATCAGGCGCATCACTGGATTGGGTTTTCTCAATACCAGTCGAGAGCAACTCAGGGGTGTCTGAATTACGCTGGATCTGAGCAAAAAACCAAACGCCATCTTCCTGAATCAAGGCATTGCCTTGTTTGTCTTCAAACCAATGGAAATCAGCAGTTCCGCGTAAAATCGCCTCGCTATTGCTTCCGTCACTCAGCGTGATCGGATGCCAAATTGGCGATGGTGGTGTCGTTGCCATACTGTTTCCGGCAACAAGTGCAGTCAGCATGGTCAAGGCAAGGGTGTGGAATTTCAAAGTACGGCTCCATCTTTTCAATTCACCATGCGTAAAACGAACTCAGATACCCATCAATTTAATGAGCGGTTACCTGATGG
>NZ_JAWPOP010000147.1:0-1071 GCF_033344345.1 Vibrio sp. 1978 | reverse complement strand
TCGATTGCAAGTCCCTCTAAACAGCGGAACCGCGTTATTAGAACTCACTATTCTCGCTACCCTGCTTCCTGTCTCCTTTTTGACGGTCTTTCTGTTCAACAAAGATGGATTCGATTCAAAAGCCATGTTCATCTATGTTTTGATGCTGGTGATGTTCATCTTGTGGTCCTACATCATCTTGGCATATTACGTTGATGGTGGCTTTGAGCAATGGACCAGCGGCATTTTGTTCATTGTGCCTAGCGTATCTAAGCTGCCGTTTATTCTTGTTTTGTATTGTGTTGGTATTGTGTGCTTTCTCGGTATTCTGCTGCTGAAAACCAACAAAATCATTCATGCGATGACCTATTCTGCAATGGCTTTGGCTTCCGCGACATTCATCTTCTTTGATGTGCAGTACATTTCCAGCACCATGTTTACGCTTACTGGTCTGCTCATCATCATCTATTCAACCTCGGCGAGTCACCAACTTGCGTTTACTGACAGCCTAACGCAGATTCCAAGCCGCAGAGCATTAGATTTAGATCTAAAACACATGGGCAGAAAATTCACAATTGCAATGCTCGATGTCGACCACTTCAAGAAGTTTAACGACACGTACGGGCATGACATCGGCGATGATGTGCTAAAAATGGTGGCTTCAAGATTGATGAAAACACGTGGTGGTGCAAAGGTCTATCGCTTCGGCGGCGAAGAGTTCACCATGGTCTTCAAGGGAAAAAACGTTGAAGATTGTCGCCAATACATAGAAGAAGCTCGTAAAGCTATCGCTGAATATGAAATGATCCTCCGCGACAAAGCCTCTCGCCCTGACGATCACAAGCAAGGCCAGCAAAACCGAGGTACCGAAGACATGCAAAGAGAATCGGTGTTCGTCACGGCGAGCTTTGGTGCTGCAGACAGTAGAAACGGAAGAGAACCTGCTGAAGTCATCAAACTGGCGGATGCGGCATTGTATAAAGCTAAAAAAGCAGGTCGAAATTGCACCAGAGTGAATCAGAACTAATCACATAAAGAAATACAACGACCGCACTCAAATAAGTGCGGTCGTTTTGTTTAGACAGTTCAACG
>NZ_JAWPOP010000146.1:0-1082 GCF_033344345.1 Vibrio sp. 1978 | reverse complement strand
GTTATTCCTGAAGCCGCAGCCATGGCGTCAGCGCAAGTGATTGGCAACGACGCAACCATCACCATCGCGGGTCAGTCTGGCAACTTCCAGTTGAATGTTATGCTACCCGTGATTGCACATAATATTTTGGAGAGCATTGAGCTCGTTGCGAACAGTGCGACCGCCCTTGCCAATAAGGCGATTGCGACCTTTGACGTTCGACAAGATAACCTCGATATTGCTTTGGCCAAGAATCCGATTTTAGTCACCGCACTAAACCCGGTGATCGGGTATTTAAAAGCGGCCGAAGTGGCGAAAAAAGCCTACAAACAAGGACGAGCCATCATTGATGTGGCCGAAGAGGAAACGGATTTAGACCGCGAAACGCTTGAAAGGCTACTTAATCCAGCCAAATTGACTCAAGGTGGCGTGGCTGAGTAAAGCACTGCTTTGAATATCTGCAGAATACAAAGAGACCTCTCATCGGAGGTCTCTTACTATCTGGCTCATGCGCTCAACTTACCTAAGTTACGCGACTCGATTGAGCACAGAGCGCAATTTAAGTGGCTTAACTGGTTTGGCAATAAAGCTGAAACCGTTCGCTTTGATGCCTTCCATCATATCGTCAGTACGGTCAGCACTGATTATCACCCCTTCAAAACGATTCCCCAGACGCAAACGACACTGTTGCAACACTTCTAACCCCGTACGTCCATTATCCAATCGATAATCAGAGAAAATGACGTCTGGCACCCAATCGCCTTCGAGCGCTTGTAAACTTTCGACGAGATCCGTCGCAACGCGTATGTCGCATCCCCAACGAGAGAGAAGATTTTCCATTCCGACCAAAATGTCAGGTTCGTTATCGACACACAAAATTCGCAAGTGGCACAACTCAGATTGAGGACTGGTCTCGACTTTCGCAGGGTGTGGCTGAACGTGACAAGCCTTATCCAAGGTTATCGAGAACACGCTGCCTTTGCCAAACCACGAACGCATTGAAATTTCGTGCCCCAACACCTGCGCAATCCCTTTGGAAATCGCCAAGCCTAATCCCAAGCCTTGATCGGAGCGTACTTGCGTTCCGCGATTAAACTCTTCGA
>NZ_JAWPOP010000145.1:0-1084 GCF_033344345.1 Vibrio sp. 1978 | reverse complement strand
ATGGTCGCACTCTTAAAACCCATGAAGACCAACAACACCACAAACACAATCGCGACACTTTCAAGCAGGTTGCCAACAAAGTCGTCGATAGACTTTTGTACTTCTTCAGGTTGATAAGCAACGGTCGAGATGTCGACACCCAGCGGCAGCGTTGCCTGGTAGTTAGCGATGATGTCTTGAATCGTATCGCCAAGTGACACCACGTGAATGCCTTGAACTGGGCTCACAGCCAAGGTGACAGCGGGCTCTCCGTTGTAGCGGTTTTCTGCCAATGCTGGTGTTTGATAACCCATGGTGATGTCGGCGATGTCACCAAGACGAATCAACCCCGAGCCAAACTCGCCGGTGCCACCATTGATGATTAAATTGCGAATGTCTTCTAGAGACTGAAACTCACTGGTTTGCGCAATACGAATACGCTCTGTACCCGCATCGAATTTTCCCGCTTCGAACGTGCTGTTTTGTGTGCTCAGTTGGTTCCAAACTTGTGCGATCGACAAACCATATTGAGCCAAGCGCTCGTCTGGCATATCGATATGTACAACGCGAGGTTGAATGCCGTGTAGCTCGATCTTTTTGATGCCGTCGACGGCTTTGATTTGGCGTTGCAGCTCTTCGGCGTAGCGACGTAACTCTTCTGGCGCAGCATCTGTGCTGTGGATAGAGAAAAGCATGCCGTAGACTTCAGAGAACTCGTCTTGTACTACGCTGATCTGCGCGCTGGAAGGCAGCTGCAGTTTTACATCGTCCACTTTGCGTCTCAATAAGTCCCATTCCTGCGGAAGTGCTTTGGAATTAAGGCTCTCTTTGAGGTCAACAAAGACCATAGATAAACCTGGGCGAGACAATGAGCGCAAGCGATCCAACTCCGCCATTTCCTGCAATTTGGTTTCCACGGTATCGGTGACTTGGTGCTCGACTTCTTCGGCTGACGCACCCGGGTAAAGGGTCACGACTACCGCAGTTTTTACTGTAAAGCTCGGGTCTTCCAACTTGCCTAAGTCGAAGTAAGAATAGATGCCAGCGATCACGCTCAATACGATAAAGAACAGAACGAACTTACGTTGGCGAATCGCGAATTCAG
>NZ_JAWPOP010000144.1:0-1085 GCF_033344345.1 Vibrio sp. 1978 | reverse complement strand
AAGAGATCTTTTTGAGGTCTTCTTTGTTGATGATCCCTGTCAGCGAGAACACGGCAACCGGAATTAAAGCGACGGTGTATGAGTTCATGCCATGCGCTGAGCCCATCAACCAAAGAATGATGGTGCCAGCGAATGTGACGTAAACAATCATCGCTTTTGGTGTTTTTAGGAACTTACTTTTGATGTTCAGATCAATTTTCGTCTGCTCGGCTTTGTATAAATAACCTATCAGAAGCCAAGCAAGCGCCATCATGATCACCACAAATGGTACGCCGAACACCATCCACTCCCCAAAGGTAATCAAGTTATCACCCACGAGGTATTTCAAAGCAATCGCGTTTGGTGGCGTACCGATTGGCGTACCAATACCACCGATGTTCGCAGCAACAGGAATACACAGCGCGAATGCAATTCGGCCCGGGTCTTTAGGCCCAAACACGGCGATAACTGGCGTTAATATCGACAACATCATCGCGGTGGTCGCGGTATTCGACATAAACATCGAGAATATAGCGGTGATCAGCATCAGGCCTAACATGACAAACTTAGGGTTTTGCCCAAACGGCTTGAGCAACACCCTAGCGAGGTTCACATCCAAACGATATTTGGTTGCGGCCATTGCTAAGAAAAAACCACCTAAAAACAGCATGATGATTGGGCTTGCAAAGGTAGCCATGATTTCGTGATATTGCAGTAGTTCGCCAAAATGAGGCTGCCCTTCTTGTGTTCGAAACAAGACAATGCCTTTGTTCGAAACGAGCAATAACTCAAGCACGATGATCACCACCGACGTGGCATAAATTGGAATAGGCTCGAACACCCAACAGAGCGCAGCCAGCAAAAAGATCGCGATAACTCGCTGTTGGACGATGGTGATGCCGTCAAAAGGAAACGCTGACAAAGGCATCAGCCAAATAAGTAACGGAATCACCGTTGGGATGATGTATTTGAGATATGGGCGCATAGTACTACTACTCTTCCTGAGTTGGTTGGCCATGACATTAGGCATTTCGAGCCACATTCAGTCATCTTTCTATCAATCTGATTTTTATGAACGACTTTGCGGTTGTGAGATAGAAACATAC
>NZ_JAWPOP010000143.1:0-1089 GCF_033344345.1 Vibrio sp. 1978 | reverse complement strand
CCCGATTTCAGATAATAAGTGCGACATTCATGGATAGGTGTAGAAGAGGAAGTCAACTACTGAAAGTGGTACGCTCTTCTCGCCAAAGAAACAAGCAGTACTACCATGAATTATCAGCAGTTGACCGAGGGCAGAAGATACCAGATTTCTGCTCTTTTGGAACGGGGGATTTCAATTTCTGAGATTGCTAAAACCGTTCAATGCCATCGCTCTACGGTATATCGGGAGCTTAAACGCGGCAGCAAGGGCAATCATTATTGCCCAAGCGAAGCTCAGGTGTTATCAATCCAAAAACGCACATCAGCGCGTAAATACCGAATACCTCAGGAGCGTGTTGATTTTATCCGCCTCCTTTTAGAAGCAGATTGGAGTCCAGAGCAGATTTCCAGTGTATTGACTAAAGTCGGTGCCGCTGTCAGCCATGAGTGGGTCTACCGATTTGTTGCGCAGGATAAACGCGCGGGTGGCAAGTTATATCGCCACTTGAGGCAAGGCCACAAGCGGTATCGTCGTGGTAAAAAAGAGAAAGCACCAGCGATCAAAAATGCGGTTTCGATCGATGATAGGCCAAGCATCGTTGACAGTAAGGAGCGATTTGGTGATTGGGAAATCGACACCGTATTAGGCAAGCACGGTACTGGGGCTATGGTGACTATTTTAGAGCGTAAAACACGATTTTACGTGGTGAAGAAAGTGCCATCCAAGTCAGCGGATGATGTCACCAAAGCAACCATAGAGCTACTCATGCCTTACAGGGAGCATGTCCATACCATCACGACAGATAACGGGAGAGAGTTTGCAGGCCATGAAACCATCGCAAAGGAGTTGGAGGCTGATGTGTACTTTGCCCACCCTTATAGTTCTTGGGAGCGTGGAGCCAATGAGAATGCTAACGGTCTTTTAAGGCAATATGTGAAGAAAGGAACCGACCTAACAACAGTAACAGACAGCGATATTGAATTCGCTTTATCGCGGATAAATTATCGTCCAAGAAAGTGTTTAGACTTCAAGCAACCAGCGATTGTCTTTAAAGAAATGGCACTGGCCGCTTGATATTGGCGAGTGTCGCACTTCGCAGTTGAATTCGGG
>NZ_JAWPOP010000142.1:0-1106 GCF_033344345.1 Vibrio sp. 1978 | reverse complement strand
GTCGATGGCAACGACAGACAGAAGGAGTCCAAATAAAGAGATCGACAAAATCAAAGCAATTCGCTTCCACGAACACTTAAGCTTCCACTTTGACCTTATACGAGAAAACAGCAAAACGTCTTATACCCTTTAATAAATGTGTATTCCTCATCATATCTGATAGAAACAAAAAGAGAGAAGCCCATTTATGCCAAAATCTGGTTAGGATGATAAAAAACAGCTTAAAAAACAAAAGCCCCTACAGAGTAGGGGCTAATAATTATA
Source organism: Vibrio sp. 1978 (assembly GCF_033344345.1). Classification (NCBI taxonomy): domain Bacteria; kingdom Pseudomonadati; phylum Pseudomonadota; class Gammaproteobacteria; order Vibrionales; family Vibrionaceae; genus Vibrio; species Vibrio sp. 1978. Next base: position 842 of record NZ_JAWPOP010000142.1, on the reverse strand, counting down.
CAAGTTGTCTCAAGCTTAGAATGCTGTGCGTTTGTAGCGGCGGTAAACTGGCTGCCAGAACGCTTGGTCAATAGCATCGTTTAGCGCTTCGTCTGTGATTTCCAGTGCCACACCTTGCTCGATTGCTTTCTTCGCAACGGCAAAAGCAATCTTCTTCGATACTAGGTGGATTTCTTCCAAAGGTGGTAGAAGTGCACCACGACCATTAATCGCAAGTGGAGAGCATGTAGCCAGCGCTCGGCTTGATTCCATTAGCATTTCGTCAGTCACGCGTTTTGCGTTAACCGCTAAAACGCCAAGACCGATACCTGGGAAGATGTAGCTGTTGTTACATTGTGCGATAGGATAAGTGCGACCTTCGTGAACCACAGGATCAAACGGACTACCCGTTGCCACTAGCGCTTCACCGTTTGTCCAACGGCTGATGTCGTTTGGTGTTGCTTCAACACGGCTGGTTGGGTTTGACAGCGGGAAGACAATCGGACGCTTGCAGTGTTTGTGCATCTCTTCGATGACTTCTTGGCTAAATAGCCCAGGAGCACCTGATACACCAATCAGTACCGTTGGTTTCGCGTTACGCATTACATCTAGTAGTGAGAAGCCATTTCCTTCATTTTCCCACTCTTTTGTGTTGCTGTGTTTTTGGACCAAACGCTGTTGGAAATCAAGCAGGTTAGGCATACCTTCTTGTAACAGACCCCAGCGATCGACCATGTAAACTTGAGAGCGTGCTTTCTCGTCAGAAATCCCTTCCGATACCATTTGCGCAATGATCGCTTCTGCGATACCACAACCCGCAGAACCCGCACCTAAGAAAGTGATGCGCTGTTTAGAAAGCTGAG
>NZ_JAWPOP010000141.1:0-1113 GCF_033344345.1 Vibrio sp. 1978 | reverse complement strand
TATGGCATTAAAGCGATGATCGCACCTAGTTTTGCGGACATTTTCTACGGCAACTCCATCAACAACCAAATGGTTCCGGTTCGTCTGACTGAGCAAGAAGTGGATGAACTGTTCCAATTCGTTGAAGCCAATGAAGGTGCGCAAATTGAAGTGGATCTGGAAGCCCTAAAAGTGCGCGCAAACGGCAAGGAGTATGACTTTGAAATCGACGAGTTTCGTCGTCACTGCCTGCTTAATGGCTTAGATAACATCGGTTTGACGCTTCAGCACGAAGACAAAATCGCTGAGTATGAAGCCAATATCCCGAGCTTCCTGCGTTAAAACGCATCCTTGAATACACAAATAACAGGCTGACCATTGTCAGCCTGTTTTGTTTTTATGCATAGATTAAAGAAAGAAAACAACAACTAGACGGGTCTACACTAACAATTAAGTCTCACTAAAGGTCTCTCTATGAAGCGTTTCTTATTGCTACTGTGTGCCCTACTCTCCTTTTCCGCTCTGGCCGCACCAAAAGCCGACTTATGGCCTTATTGGCAGCAGTCCAACGGGGTCAACCAAACCTCAATCTCTCATCTGGAGTGGCAACAGTTACTCGACAGCTATCTAGTTACCCGAGGCGACAACACTCTATTTCGTTACAACCAAGTCTCGTTCGCCGATAAAACAAAGTTAAAGCAGTACATTCAACGTCTCGCTAGTTTAAATCCATTGCAATACCGCCAAGCCGAGCAATACGCGTATTGGGTAAATCTGTACAACGCGCTGACGGTTCACCTAATTTTGGATAACTACCCGATAACGTCGATCACCAAGTTAGGCGGGCTGTTTAGCTTTGGCCCATGGGATCAAGATGTCATCACCATTAACGGAAAAAGTCTGACCTTAAATGATATTGAGCACCGAATTTTACGACCAATCTGGCAAGACCCAAGAACGCACTACGCTGTCAATTGTGCAAGCCTAGGCTGCCCGAATCTTCAAACTCAAGCTTTTACCGCTGAGAATACTCAAACCTTGCTAGAGAGTGCCGCAAAGACCTTTATCAACAGCAAAAAAGGCGTCTCTATTGAAGGTGACACGGCGAAAATATCTTCAATTTATGAGTGGTTT
>NZ_JAWPOP010000140.1:0-1115 GCF_033344345.1 Vibrio sp. 1978 | reverse complement strand
ACAACGGTGAAGAGTCACCGACAGAGCAACGCCAAGCCGAAGCCTTTACCAGCTACTTGCGCCATGGTTTTGCGGAGTTATCGCAAGAAGACAAAGCCCAACTTCGTGCTTTAGGTACAGCAACGGGGGCTGGTGGTGGTTTTACCGTACCAAAAGCTTTTGTGAATCGTGTGGTTGAAAGCATGGCGGTGTACGGTGGTATCGCGAACGTCTGTCAGGTTATCAATACTCAAGATGGCCGCGCGATGCCTTGGGCTGTGTCCGATGGTCGAACTGAAATTGGTGAAATGCTGGCAGAAAACCAAGAAGCGAGTAAAGGTGACCCGACCTTCAGCCAAGTTGAGATTGGAGCGAAGAAAGGCAGCTCTAAAATCGTACTGGTATCGAATGAGTTACTGCAAGACAGCATGATTGATATCGATGCGTTTGTAGCGCGCCGTATCGGTCAGCGTTTGGGCCGTCTCGAAGCTGGTCAAATCATTACAGGTGATGACACTGGTAATAACCTGAAAGGCTTGAACTTACAGGTGCAGTTGAAGCATGAGGCTGCGGCAATCTCTGGCGTGTCTTACGCGGATTTGATCAACCTAAAGCACAAGGTAGACCCTGCTTATCGCAACAGTCCGAACACCCGTTGGGCGTTTAACGATGACACATTCAAAGGCTTTAAGCTGATGAACGATTCCAATGGCCGTCCATTATGGCTGCCTGCGATCGCCGGTGTTGCACCAGCCACCATTGATGGTGATCAGTACGTTATCGACCAAGGCATTGCCGCAGCTGGTGCAAGTAAAAAGTCAGTGTTTTACGGTGATTGGATGTCGCTCATTCTACGTCGAGTGTCTTACATGAATCTGCGTCGTTTGACCGAGCGTTACGCTGAATTCGACCAGATGGGCTTCATTGGCTTCCACCGCTTTGATGTACTGTTGGAAGATGTTGCAGCTATCGCCGCGCTAGAACACGCTGCGGCTTAATTCTAACCATTATATTTAGCCCACCATTTGGTGGGCTTTTTAATGCAATAAGGAATTGAATATGGCAACCACGAAAGCCAAGACAGCAGAGATCACCAAAGAGTCGACAGAGACTTCGGAGCAACCAAACGGCAATAC
>NZ_JAWPOP010000013.1:3935-148123 GCF_033344345.1 Vibrio sp. 1978 | reverse complement strand
CCACTGCCGCGAGTGTGACGACCTCCCGTCCAGGTACCGCCTTCCACTTCCACCGCCAGCTGCTGCTCTGGGTAAGCAAAATCAAAACGCCAGCGCCTTGTCTCATGAAATCGGTATTCCTTCTCAGGTAGAGCTAACCCCATCGTCTTGATTTGGAAAAGAAGCGTTTTCTCTAATGCGCTCATGCCGTGGCCTCTCCAAATACAGGCTCTAGCTTTGCCATTAATCGAGTAGAACGGCCTCTGCCTTCAACCTCCAAATCAGTGACGAAATACGGTTTGCCATCATGGGTATAAACCCGCTTGTTCTCATAGCAAATACACAAGGCATCGACCGCTTTGCTATTGGGTAATACTCGAATGATCCTCATGCTGCCACCGCCTTTAAATGACCTGTTTCAAGAAGTTTTTTACGCAGCCAGATTTCACCCTTTCCGGTGATCAATGCTGTGTGGCTGATTCGCGTTTGGGAGTTAGTCTCGTAAGTGCCCTGCTTCACCGTAAAGTAACCACGCTCGACATAGTCTTGATACGGCAAATTGTAAGAATCTCCACGGCTCATGAAGATCTTTAACTCTCGTAGAACACGGAAAATAGTGACAGGCCCTAAACCGACCGCTTTTGCAAACTGACCAAGTTTCACCCCTTTATCCGCTCCCGCGATAGCATCGGCAAACTCTGCCTTTGGTGCTGCGATAGCTAATGCCTGGTTCTTTTCTTCCAGTTCCTTGGCTTGGTTAGCGGCCAACTGCAGTGCTTCAGCAAATGATTGCGGAACTTGAAGCTGAGTTTGTTTTTCTAGCTCATGCCAGCGTTTAATCACTCTCATGCGAAGAATGGCGGAGTAACCAGTTAACAAACACTCGGTATGATCCTTGTCGAGCCTGTATTCCGTTTGCTTACGATTCATGGAGTCAAAATAGATATCCTGAAATTTGAGGGCATCTAAATTTAGCTCATCAAGCATCTTGGCTATGTCTACTTTTACATTGTCGTGACGCTTACCTGTCAGTTCTGCAATCTCTCGACTGCTCATCGTCATCTCTGTATTTGTGCTTAATTCAAACATTTGCCTGTCTCCCTAGGCCCTTATCCAAATCTTGATTGTGTTGCCGGTTCTCGTGTCCGACATCCGATGTATTTCCACACCCTGCTTGCGAGCCTTAGTGATTAACTGAGTTAACTCCAAAGCAGAAATCCCTAATTCCCTGCAAAGCTCCCCGGGCACCCAAACCTTAGGCCGCGAAACCATCACGCCAACTAACTTCTCCACCATCTGAATCCACCTCCGCTAGCTGGTCTAACAATTCCCTGCGTTCGTCCGACAGACGTTTGATTTTGTTCTTACTGGCTTGGATCGCCTGTTCAGACCCGCCATAGTTCATCACGCGCAGCAGGTGCTGGTTCTCGTTGTCGATATCCATCTCAAGCTGACGAACCTTAGATTTGATCTCGTCACCATCCGATTTGGCTTGCTGCGGTTGCTGCTCTGGCGGCAGGTAACGCCCTTTGTCTTGCTCGCGGCCTAGCCAACCTTGAATAAACTTCTCGATACCCTGTTTGGTTTTTCGCTTACGGGGATTGGCATCGCACCAACCGATCATTTTTTTCAGTTCAGCACGAACATTCACTGCACCGAACAAATCCGAATAGCGGTCGATGTCCGGTTGAGTTACTCCATGAAACTCCCCTTTCCTGTTCAAAGGAATTTCAAACAAAGCTGGTTCGGCTTCGAGCAGTTCGCTCGGAGCAAGATCTTTATTTGATGGATCTATTGGTGGATCTATTGGTGGTTTATAGCCGGATTCCGACCTACCCCCAGCCGGAATTTGACCTACCCCCCTATGCTCTTTCGTCTGTTCGAGTTTCGAACGTTCGTCTTTCGAACAGACGAAATTCGACTGTTCAAAATCCGTCTGTTCATCTGCTTTCTTTTTCAACAGCATTACAGGCAATTGGTACTGGTTATTCGAACGGACTAAGCGACCCGTATCCGCCTTTTTGAATTGGTTCTTTTTGAATAGCCATCCACCCTTTTCCAGTTTCTTAAGTGTCGATTTAACGGTGGTAGGTGAAACACCAGATTTACGAGCAATGGTATCGATAGACGGCCAACAAAGGCCGCTATCGTCCGCATGGTCAGCTAGGCAAAGCATCACCAACTTATCAGAACCTTTAAAACTCGGAATGTCCCAAACGTAGCTCATAACCTTAACTGACATTATTTCGCCTCTTCTTTTTCTTTAGCCAACAACATTTCACCGACTTCTCGCAGCTTGTTGCGATCTACATAGCGAGTCACGGCTCCACAACCTAGATCGGTGTACTTAAAGATAATGAGAGCACTGCCTTTAGTATTTCCATTGACAGACTTCTTAGTGATTGGGTGAATAAATGACACACGACCATTGGTAATAAAACGGATTTCAGTCGCGTTCTTAGGCCACCAGCCAGCATCTGGTGTGGCAGGAACTAGGAGAACAGAGTTAATTTTGTATTTATGGCATTGCTCGTAAGCCTTTTCCATAAAGGCTTTAATCATCCCACGGCTGTAAGGTGGGTTGATCCAAGCGTACTGATGCTCTAGATGCAGATACCCGTGCCAACAATCAGCCCAATGTTCCATTTCTAGAGCGTTCATCTCTTCTGTGATGTAACAAGCCCTTTTATGGTTGTTCTCACTCGCTGCAGCATCCACAGTAAACCAAAACTCTTTATGGAGAGCTTCAAAGAGCCAATCTGGCGTCGACCAAGAATCTTTATCATCAGCAGCCAAATCAGACGCTATGTAATCGGCCATCACTTACCCCCTGCCCAATCCGCAAACGAACTGCGAGGCTTACTCTTTGCCAGAGATCGTGACTTTGGTTTTAATGCCGACTCATGCTGCTTGGCACTCGCCTTAAACTTGGCGTTCCCCATCGCAGCGCGACGGAGGTGATCAACCTGCTTTAAACGCTCACTTAATTCCATAGCCCTGCTCCTGTGTCATTCGGCTTACAGTTCGTTTACTTACCCATTTCCAATCGCCTGGTTTAGTCGCCAAAAAATAGACGTAGTTATCAAAAACTAAGACAGCCTTAATTCTTGCGCGATGGCGCTGTTGTGTTACTCTTTCCATTGAATCGACCTTCGTTTGCTGATTCACGGCCCTAACAAGTTGCCGCTTGTTGGGGCTTTTCCATTTCTAGATGTGCCAAATATCTCTGGCTCTTTGCGTTGATCGCCTTTAGTGCTTCCTTCTCCAGTTGTTGCTTAACTGCGGCGTTCTGCTCCAGTGCAATAGAGTTGCGATACATCTGCGCCAGCTGCTCTATCGTGTTGAGCGTCTCCATCACATTCATGACAAAACTCCCGAAGACATATCGCCAAACATCATGGCCATGCTGATCCCACCAAAGCGGCTTTCAGCGGCATAACCAATCGTCATGGCAGAGGCCACCAGCGTGTGAATGGATGAAGACAAACGACTAACTCCATTGGCAGAAAGCTTGTTTACGTTAAGTTGCTCGGCCATCTCACCAAGCGCCTTAGTAGCAACCAAAAATTCGGTGTTGAGGTTTGCCTGGGAGTTGTAGTTAAACGGCATTGGTGTACACAGCCCGACCTCTTTGCATAGGCCGTCGATCATGCTGTAGTCGCCAGACTCTTTGGTGAACGCGATAACATCATCAACAAACAACTTTGATTCCGGTTGGTTGGTGTTAAAACGTTTCTTTAGTCGGTTGCTGTAATCCACTTCTGAGTACCCAAGCCTTAACGCAATGGCGCGCAGGCTGTGGTGTTTCTTAAAGCGAATAACGCCTTCATAGAAGCGAGGGAATTTCCCCCTGCCTTGTGTGTGGGTCATGGAGTACCTCCTTGGCAATCTGTAGATTGTTCTATCGTGGAATGTTGAGAAGTTCTTCTTTAGTGACTGGTGTTTCTGTCACTTGAGATAATTCCGAAATGATCGAGGCGTAATTGGTTTCACCAGTGAAATCCGTTCTAGGAAGTACACCTCTCTCACACCATTTATAAACAGCTCTATTACTAACGCAGCAAGCTAGCGCTACTTTTGGTACACCTATCTGAGTAATAACCTGTTTTAGCATAATTTCGCCCTTACAATGAACTATAAGTACATATTATGACGGAACTGAAAGTACAATCAAGAAGTTTTACTATTGAACCTATGGTTCATAGTGAAAATGTGCGTTCAAACTTCGCCCAAAGGCTTGCACAGGCCTGTACAAAAGCTGGGATAGAAGATCATGGAAGGGGCGTTATTTTAGCGAAGGCACTTAAAGTGACGCCAAAAGCTGTAAGCAAATGGCTTAACGCAGAGTCAATGCCACGCCAAAATAAAATGGAAGAATTAGCGAACCTCCTCAAAGTTGATCTGTTCTGGCTGCAGTACGGAAAACAACACAGCGGTTCCAACCCCAACGAACCTCAACAACCAACGGAAGCCAATGCGGAAATTTTAGGAGAAATTGACGCATGGGATCGTAAAACCCCACTTTCAGATGATGAGGTAGAAGTGCCATTTTTTGCAGATATTCGCCTTTCAGCTGGCAGCGGTGAAGTAGCCGAACGTGAACATACTGGTCTTAAACTGCGTTTTGCTAAATCGACATTACGCCGCTACAACGTTCCGCCAGAGTGTGCTGTATGTGTAAAAGCGACGGGCAATAGTATGGAACCCGTATTACCGGACGGTTCAACTGTCGGGATTGATACTTCTAGCACTGGGGTGGTGGACGGAAAAATGTACGCCATTAATCACTCAGGTGAACTTCGAGTGAAGCTCTTGTACAAAACACCAGGTGGTGGCTTAAGGGTTCGAAGCTACAACGCAGAAGAACACCCTGAAGAACGCTACTCACAAGAACAGGCTAAAGATATTGTCGTGCTCGGTCGTGTATTCTGGTATTCGGTAATGCTGTAGCCTCTTTCGTTGAAGATATAGATCAAAATAATCATATACTTGCAGTTTATCTATATATAAACTGTATGTTTTAACATCAGATATGGCTTACAAATGAAAAAAATAATTCTTCTATCTATTCTCTTCAGCGCATCCTCCTTTGCTAGTGACAACCATTTTTACACTGGCGCTAGCTTATTGGTAAGTGACAATACAAAACTAAAATCAGATGACGGTTCTATCGACGAAAGTAATGATTTAGGTTTCAATGCATTTGGCGGTTACAGCTTCTCAGTTTCACCAAATATTGATTTAGGTGTAGAACTGGAATATCAACATTTTGGTGAGGCCGAATTTGTAGATGATGTGAGTGTTGAGGGTGACGCTTTTTTCATCAACGCACGACCTAAATTCATTGAAAGCCGCAATAACCTTTATAGCGCATTAATTTTGGGTGTCGGCTCGCTGGAAGGCAAAACGAACATTTACGGCGAATCTGAATCTGAATCTGAAATTGCCTACCAAGCTGGTATTGAAATTGGCTACATGCTCGATCAGATTGATATCGGTGTAGGTTACAGATATCGATATGCCAAGTTTGATGATGTCGATTTCTCGATTCAAGGGATAACCGCAGGGGTCAGATACAATTTCTGATACCTCCCGTTACCTTAGTTAACTAAGGTTCAAGCTTTACTGCTACAACCGCCTTCGGGCGGTTTTTTTGTACCCAATACAAATAAATGTACTTTTGGTTCTTTACATAATATGTACTTATGGTACATTTGGTTCATTACAACGACTGACCCCAGCAGCTGGTGGGGCGAATAACCACTGCACCGGAGCGTTTCTGCCTATGTCTGTCTTACGACGAAAAGTGAAACGGTGACCGGAAGTGACTATCCAAGGATGGGAACGGGAATGCCCTTACTTAGGGCACAACCTAAAGCCTTTCAGAGCAAGGGTTTTAGGGTGTGGATAACCAATCTTGAGGAACGAATCATGAGCAAAGAAGCAGGCAACCTAAGCATAGAAGATCGTACAACCAACTTTCCCAAATTGATGCAAGAGCTAGATGGCGGCGTCATCTCCAACGTTATTGGCCTTGCACTCTCCAACGTGTCGCGCGCTGTTTCGTACAGCGATAAACAAGGCGAAGTGAAGCTGAACCTAAAGCTCAAGCCAATGGGTACCAACAACGAAATGGTAGAAATCACGGCCAACATGTCGGTGAAGGAACCTAAATCGGGCTTTGGTTCCAAGAGTGAGGACTTTCAGTACACCTCTATCGCCTACGTCGGCAAAGGCGGAAAACTCACCTACGACCGACCAAAAGAAGATATTCACGGCCAAGCCGTTATTGAAGAAGGTCAGCTTCGCGAAGTTCGCGGCTAACCCAGTCCACCAGCAATCACTCTAAAGAGAGAACAGATAAATGGATAAATCAGCAATCCAACAGATTCAAGAATCAGCGAATGCCCCACAGTTCTTAGAACAGTTACAGAAGGCAGGTTTCCCTGTTGCTGCTCTACCTGAGTCATTCGATTTGCATGACTTAGAGAAGTACATGCCAAACCGCAATCAATTTCGCGGCACAATGAAAACGGCAAATATCGATGAGTTCGTACGCTATCACGAGCATTACCAAACCGAAGGTAACCAATGTTTTATTGATGCTGAGCAAATGGCCGCAGTGACTATCTTTGATCTTGGTACTCAAGCTGTTCCTGGTCACTGTAAACACCAAGCAAAATTAGTGTTGCGCCAAACGGCTGCATTTAAAGCGCTCATCAATATGGATGAGAAAAAGAACAACCAAAAACAACTGGCTGAATGGGTCGAAGACTACAGCGAATTTGTTCAGGTGTTCTCTACTACTGGTGAGCTGATTGAAAATTCTGTGGCTTCAGCTGCGATTCGTAACATGAAATTCGAAGCGAAAGCAGGCCGTGAATCAAACGTAGATGATTTTAGCCATCACCAATCTGAGTACGAGTCGATCGCAGTTCGCACAAAAGAAGAGTTCCCAATGCCTGCTGTCTTCAAGTTCACCTGTATTCCGTACTTAGGTTTAGCAAAACGCACCTTTGAAATGCGCATGAGCACCATCGGTAACGAAATCCTAGTTCTACGCATCAAGAAGTTTGAACAACACGAAGAAGAAATGGGCGAAGAGTTCCAAACCAAGCTACAAGCCTGCTTTAAAGAAGGCGAGATCGAGATTGACACCTTTATCGGTTCGTTCTCCAGCTAATCATGTTGGCGGTGACGAACGTTGCCGCCGACTTTCTTCAAAGGAGGGAGCATGGCACTAACCAAGGAACAATACGAAAAAGCCCAACTCATCATTGAATCTATAAATGGCAGCGGAAGATCAAAAGCGGTGGGAAGATACTTGCTTGAACATCCAGGCAGAAACCCGACCTATCAGATTTGTAGTGATTTAGGGGTTAAGTCGCAACTGATTTGCAAAGCCGTCTACTACCTGCGTGGTAAGGGGGTTGGTATTAAGTCTGAGCCAAGATCACTCCACCCTTACTACGAGCTAACGATGGACGAGAAAGACAACCTTCCAGGCAAGAAGCCGCATACAAGAGGAGCTTCTAATTGTGAAGGCTTCCGCTTTGTCAAAAAGGCTCATCCGTTCAAACCGAATGTTTTATTACCGCAGTGGGGAGCGTGAGATGTCAGAAACCAAAAAGCCAAACGAACACTTTGTTAAACGTCACTTAACCAACAAGCTACAAGCACAAGGCATCTCCGGCCACCAGCTGGATGAAGCCATCGAACGTGGCATTCAGTACTACCACTACGGTACTTACGACAAAGCAAACACTATTCAATGCTGTGTTAACCATGCACTGCAATATGTAAAAGGAGAACTTACTCATGGCTAGAAAAATCTATGAGTACAACGGAATGATTGGCCTACCTACTATCGCAAAAGCTTATGGCATGAAACAAGTGACCCTATCCAGAAGAGTTCGTGATATGGGAATGACCATAGAAGAAGCAGTCCATACACCTGTTGTTAAGCGTGGTAAGAAAATGGAAAACCGAGAGATTATCAAAGAACGAGTGAAACGAGCGGTTGCAACATCTTGGACACCACTCTGGAAATTAGCTCTTGGAATAGTGGTGAAATAATGGCTAATGCAACTTTTCAAACCGAACTGGGCGCAGTGACAGCAAAAGGCCCCTACTTCAGCTTTATTCAAGGTCGTGAAGTTATTCAACTGACCTTCATCAAACCTGAGAACGAAGCCAACGGTTATGGGGTATGTAAAGAGTTCCCGAGTGATATCAGTCTATCACCTGAGTTCATGTCCCACTTTGCCGAGCAATCAGTAGGCCTGCTTTAGCTTCTCGGCCAGCAGTTCATTTTATGTAATTCGCCTATGCCCCATCGCTTGATAACGGGGCATTGCAGGACTTTTATTTTCATTATTTATTGGAGGTTTTACCGATGAGAACATTTACGGTGATTCAACTAGAGCCTAGCCGTTGGGTGAAAGAAGATCTTTTGATGGATTTGACGGGCATGTCCACCAATGAAATCAAAGACTATCGTCAGTTTCGTTGGGTTGAAGGCGTTCACTTTAAAAAAGCATCCGGTAAAAGTAGTGGTGGCGGCAAAAGTTTTAAGTATGACCGTGTTGCCATTGATGAGTTTTCAGCAAGAGAAAGGGTTGCGTAATGAACACACCAGAAGGTGTAGAGATCCGCGGTAAGTCTATCCGCATTAGTTTTACTTACCGCGAGATGCGTTGTCGGGAGACACTAAAAGGTTGGGAAGTCACCAAAGGCAATCTCAAAAAAGCGGGACATCTACGCGCTTCTATACTTTCTGAAATTTCATTAGGCACATTTGATTACTTATCTCGTTTTCCAACGTCAAAGAAAGCACTACTGTTTGCGACACCAGAACAGCGAGGTAAGAACCTTACCGTTCGCGAGCTGTTTGATGATTATATTCAATTGAAGCAAACGACAATGGCCTCTCAGTCACTTTATGTATTGAGTACTACAGCAAGAGCATGCTGCTTGTTTGTTGGAGAGGAACGTACTATTTCCACCATCACGATCATGGATGCACTAAAGTGCCAAAAGTTAATGGTCGACTCCCCTACTCGCACCGGTGCTTCACGCAGCGCAAAGACGATCAACAACATGATCAAACTTCTACGCCGATGCTTTGACTTGGCGGTGAAATCAAAGTTTATCGATGACAATCCATTTCTGCATGTTGAGTTGCTTAGTGGTGGTTCTGGTGAGCCGGACCCACTAGAACTAGAAGAATTCCACCTCCTAATAGAATCAACGACAAACTTACAGCAGCGGAATATGTTCACCTTAGCCATTTACACTGGTATGCGAACTGGTGAACTTTGTGCGTTAGCCTGGGAAGACATTGATCTTGAGAAAGGTACGATCGAGGTTACCCGCAACGTCACCATTGAACGAAAATTCACGACACCTAAGAATAAGAAGTCAGAGCGAACTATTCACTTACTTGAACCTGCGCTCCTCGCCCTTAAGTCTCAAAGAGAGCTAACCATGTTTAGCCCAGTGAGAGATATTTTTGTGGAAGTAAAAGGTTCAAACACGTTTCGCCAGGAAAGCGTTCGATTCGTGTTTATTCCAGAACGACGCAATGGCCAAGCACCGAGTGAGACTTATAAAACGACAACATACAATCGACTATGGTCACGCGCACTTAAACGAGCTGGCATTCGCCATCGCTGCTCATATCAATCTCGACATACTTACGCTTGTTGGTTGATCACCAAAGGCGCAAACCTATCTTTTATCGCGGAGCAAATGGGGCACAAGAGCACAATGATGTTGGAACGTGTTTACGGCAGGTTCATGAAGTCGCACTCGCATGAGCAGATCGAGTATTTAAATGGGCTTATGGCTTCGAATAAATGAGGCCATTCGAATTATGATGTGCATTTCAATGCGCGGAACAGAATTGCCCCTTATTTGGTAGACCTTTCACTCATTCACATCCTGCGCATGGGCTATACCCTACACAAAGTTATCCATTCTTCTAGCATTACGAGCAGTGAATCCCAATCACTGACTATCTACATTAGCTTTGAAAGTCTTTGCTATATTTGAATTTAGGTTGCTTATCAGGATGCTGTAATCTTTTTTAAATGATTGATTATGAGTTATATCATCTAGGAGTGATGACTTGGTGTTGCATTTGTAGCGATTTATGTACCAATTCATGATATAACATTGTTTATATGTTTGAATTGTAAAGTCTTTCATCGTCTCGAAATCATTTGAGGTTAGTGCCTGATTATCAATGAATTGTTTTGTATACATGCTCATTGTCAACTCGTCCAAAAAATCTATACGTTCATTTAGTTTCTTTAGCCGACTGTACAAATACTTTAGGTTAGAAGAAGTATTTTTGCTTGTGCTCACTGATACTACATGTAGATAGTTTTCGAAAATTGGCATTTGTACTTTAACAACACTTGCAGTTGATTGTTTGTTATTAGCTAGAGCGTCCATTGCTTCTTGCAAAATCGGAATGTAGGCAGATTCAATGGTACTAGAAGCTTGGTTAAGTTCTTCGTCAATCCTCTTACTTATTTTAGTAACTTCGTACTTTTTTAAGACCTGACTCGATATGATTGTGGCTACTGAACCGATTAAAGCACTGGTAATCGTAGCGCCGATGCTAAATTCCATATGATTTTCCTTGCTTCTGAAAACTGACTAATGATCTCACAGATTTGAGTATTTTAGACATTGTTTTTTCCTTCTATCAAAGCTATACCTGTCAGAAGCACTTGGGGAGTGATGAGTTGCTACAATTAATGCTCAAATCTTTACACACGAACTTTAATCCGTATAACCATAAATAATTCTGAATTGTCCCACCAGCGCCCCACTTCTGTTGGGGCGTGATAGCTACCAATAAAAACAATCACTTATAGCGTGGGTGTATATACCACGCAAATCTATACTCACGTTATCGAGCGCGGGGCTGGTGGTGTGTTGAGTCCATTATCCAGCCTTTAGAAAAACAAAGCCACCTCGAAAGGTGGCTTTGTTTTATAACTCTTTATTGACGAACACCGAGTTTCACATTGCCTTTTGAATCAAACCAAAGTGCTTGCGAACGGCGACGTCCTATTAGTATCGGACCATCGTCATAAAAGAGAAAGTTCTTCCAGTGCTTTTTAAAAATAGACCATTTCGTTTCGATGACATTGTACTTCTCGTAGCAAAAGTAAACGGTTACATCGTCTTGCCAATCGATATGTGCCTCAGCTTCCGCTGGCATGTCAGGATCATCCGACTCCCACGCAACCATCCAATCCACAGTTTCAGACCAATTCGCCTCATTCATTGGCCAGTCTTGGGAACTAAGTCTATCCATATCAGGGCTTTGAGCACTGATATTTTCTTTCCAAAATTGTGCTGAGCGGGCTTGGCTCATCGGCTTAATAAAAGCCAAATCTTCTTCTGGCACAGGCATCGACTGATGCGTAAAAATCCATTTTCTTTGGTATTCGTCCAAAGGCAAATAAGACATTCAGTCTCCTTTATTACGATTTCAGCCAACCTTTCTCTGTGGCTTCTTCAATCAACTCTTTCGCTTTGTCCCATAAGGTAACAGAGCCAAATTCAATTCGTTTATTAATGGTAAGTGCTTGTTCGCGTGAGACACCATGTTCCTTCCAACTCTGACCATTATTATGGTAGTTCAAGAGCATTGGAATTAACCGATCGAGTGCTTTTGCATACTTAGCATCATCGGTCTGCGCGGCTTCAAATTCATGCCAAAGCGCCAATAGCTCTTGCTCCTGATCGCTGGGTAACATACCAAACAAGCGCTCTGCGGCTCTGATTTCTTTTTCTGCTTGCTCTTGAGACGCAGCAGTATCATAAACAAAGGTATCGCCCGCGTCGATCTCTACTACGTCATGTATCAATAACATTTTCATCACTCGGCAAATATCAACAGGTGCATTCGCATGCTCTTCCATCAATATTGCCATCAGTGCGACATGCCAACTATGCTCACCACTATTTTCGAGGCGCCCTTCAGCACTTTTAACTCGAGTTCGGCGCAAAATGCTTTTGAGTTTATCGAGCTCGATTACAAGTGCTAACTGCTTTTCCAATCGTTCCATACTATCGTCCTTCTGGCTGCCAATTCGGATTAATAAGCGACGTTAGGACGTGGTCTTGCCACTCACCATTAATCAAAAGGTAATCTTTTGCATACCCTTCTCGGTTGAACCCTACATGCTCTAGCACAGATTCACTACGTTTATTGTGAGGCATGTAGCCAGCTTGAATACGATGCAGTTTCTGGACATTAAACATGTAGTCGCAAGCCATGGTTAATCCACGACGCATATAACCATGCCCTTGCGCTTTTTCAGCGAGAGAATATCCGACGTTACAAGAATAAAAAGGGAAACGACTCAAACTACTAAAGGATATCGTACCTAGCATTTCACCCGAAGAGGCTCTGACTAAAAGGCAATAATACCCCAATCCCATTCGATGCAGCTCATTGAGCTTGATAAGCTTTTGCAACCAACCGTTCACTGAGAAAAAAGCCTCTTCACGTTTCGGTTCAAACGGTTTCAGGTATTCTCGGTTCGCTTGAAAATATTCGGCAATCATATCTGCGTCACCGATTTCAGCGGTACGAAGAAGCAAGTCACCGTCCAACTTATGAACGGCGATAGATGAGCTGTTATCTTCCATTACAAATGATTAATTCCGTCTTTTCGTTCAATTCGATTAATTCTTACGTATACCGTAATCACGCAGTTTATTAGCGATTGAGGTATGCGATACATTCAAGCGCTTAGCAAGCTTGCGGCTTGATGGGAATGACTGATACAAACGTTCCAGAACTTGAGATTCATAATCACGCATGATCTCATCCAAAGAACCGTCGATGTTAAGCGTTGCACTACCAGCGCCGACTGACTGAGGCTGAGGTAAATTGAAGTGATCCGCGTTTAGTATATCACCATCCATTTCCGTGAGCGCTCGAAGAACCATGTTATCCAGCTGGCGCATGTTTCCTGGCCACTGATAATTTGCAAGGGCATCAACTAGACCATCATCAAACTCTGGCTTATCAATCCCAAGCTGTTGAGCATGTTTCGCCACAAACAACTCAAGCAATGGTGCAACGTCGTTTGAGCGCTTACGTAACGGAGGAATGCTGAGCGTAAGTACGTTGAGACGATAATACAAATCTTCACGGAACATTCCTGCTTCAGAAAGCTCGGCAAGGTTATGTTTTGTTGAAGCGATGATACGAACATCGACATGCATCTCATCTTCTGCACCGACACGACGGAAATTACCATCCTGTAGAAAACGTAACAGCTTGATTTGAAGGTGCGAACTCATTTCACCGATTTCATCAAGAAATACCGTGCCGCCATTTGCTTGCTCAAAGATGCCTTTGTGGCCTTGTTCATGATTGAATGAACCCGGCGCATGACCAAAAAGTTCGGTTTCTGCTACATCGTCAGGCATAGAAGCACAACTCAAAACTAGGAATGGCTTGCTCGCGCGGCTAGAACGGCTGTGGCAAGCTTTAGCAAGCATTTCTTTACCAGTCCCCGTTTCGCCCTCAATCAACAATGGTTGGTCAAGCACAGACAGCTTCTTAGCTTGGTTCATTAGTGCTTTATGACGGTTCGATATACCAACAAAGTGCTCAAAACCCAGAGGATTATGCAGCGGTAGTGCTTCTTCAATTCTGGCAACTTGCTGACTAGAGCGAATCGTCATTAGAGTACTCGCTAGAGTCGAGTTTTGCGCTTCGTCTCGGATATAAACGGGCATCAACTCTAGAACATAGTCCAAGCCATCAATCACAAGGTTTTCCCGCGTTCGACCATTAACACCTTCAGACCAACGAGAGAAACGAACACTTGGTAACAAAGCACCGATTTGAGTACCAATCACTTCTTGCTTGTGAAGGCCAAGCAACGAAAGTGCAGACATGTTTGCCATGTCTACGGCACCTTTAAGATCAATGGCAAAAACCGGATCGGGCAAGTTATCAACTAACGAGAGCAGCTCCGTATTGTGGCGCTCCATCGGCATAAACTGGATTTTACGTACGTCTTTCACCCCCGGAATACGGCGGATTTCAGCCATCAGCTCACTAAACGTATCAAAATCAATATCCGGGCAATTCAAATAGATAATACCGCTAATATCGATTTCGATACCGCGCAAGTCGATGCTTTTAGACGCTAAAATATCGAGCAGTTCTCGGGTCAAGCCGAGTCGATCTTCACATAAGACTTCAAGACGCACTTAAAATATCCCAATTCACAACTGTCAGGAAAAGTTGACAGTAGTTTCTATCATGCTTGGAATGGCGTCAAGCAATCCTATCCATCAAAGTTGATATTCGTTACGGTTTCATCGTAATTGATGCAACTTTCGCCGCCACTGCCTTGCGTATGGTGCCCAACTTAACCTGACGGTCAGGATACCAGGGTAGTGGACGCAATAAGGTCATCGCTTTCAAGCCCAAACGTGCCGTTAGAATACCAACACCTAGTCCCTGCCCCGCACGAGCAGAAACTTTGCCAGCAAGATCCATCGACATCAAATCCATACTGGCATCAATAGCGATCTCACTGGCACCAGCCGCCGCCATATTGACAAATACCGCTCTTAGTAACTTGATGCGAGATGCATAACCTAGCTCTACCCCATATACCTTGGAGAGGTTGTCGATCATTTTGAAATTTCGCCAAGCCACCAGCAACATATCAGCGGCAGCCAGAGGGCTCACGGCGACTAGGGCCGCACACTCGGTTGCGTGCTGTGATACGATTTTCGTTGCCAACTTGTCTTGTTGGCTCACCACCATCGAGTCATACATATCAAGAATTTCAGCGTCACTATGAGCAGGGTTAATACTGTTCTGCCAACGATCAAAGCCCGGATTCTCTGCCATCACACCACTTTGTTCTGCTACGGTTTCGCAAAAGGCTTTCCCTTTCCCAACGCTCTCACTATTAACAAGTGCTTCTGCTTCTTCTTGAACACTAAAATGATTTCGTAGTTTTCGCAGTTTCCAAAGCTCTTTACCCATAGCTCCTAAACCAAGCGAAGCGATCGCAGCAATAAACCCCGTCCAGCTTAAGGCTAGCCAATCAGAAGCCTGAATTGCGGTTATAACCGAGTCCACCGCTTGCCAGCCAACCAGACCAGCAAAAGTTGCAAATGCGCCAGTCGCGAGCCATTTTCTGCCCGATTTTGGACGAATGACATGCTCGAGTTGCAATTCCTGTTCGGTCTCCTGGTGCGCTTCTTTAACTTCAACAGGTACAAATGTTTCTTTTTCGCCGAATGTTTGCTGCGCCGTCAATTCCGGTTGATTCGATTGCTGCTCTTTTTCCATTACCTTTTCAGAGAAAACTTGTTTTTGCTTCAACTCACTCATTTCAATTTATCTCCAATCAGGTAATCCAATGCTTTGTCTAAGCGTATGTGCTTCACTGGCTCATCATTCGGTGAGGGCATCGGACGAAACGACGTAAAATCAAACCCGTTGTTTTGCCAATACGCTGCATTTGGTAGCTTTTTCGGCACCTCTCCGGGAAACATAGTCATCGGCTCACCACCCAATGTTGTTCCTTGTAACGCCGGGATGGTCTTATCTCCAGAGGAAATAAACCCCGTCGTGGTTACTTGGATGGAAGCGATACTCATGCAGCTCATCTCAATATTCTCGTAGGCTGCCGTTTGCCATGCTGGATGCACCATTTGTTGGAGCAGAGACACCAAATTTGGGTGCTGATCGGGCGTGATATGATCCGCTTTTGTAGCAGCAAACAACACTTTGTCGATTTTTGGTGAGAACAAACGACGCAAAAAGCTACTACGACCATAGCGGAAGCTATGCATGATCTGTTCTAGCGCTTGGCGCATGTCGTAAAACGCTTCATCACCGGCATTGAGAGGCTGCAAACAATCCACCAGTACAATCTGGCGATCGAAGGTCGCAAAATGATGCTTATAAAACGCTTTCACGACTTTCTGTTGGTATTCCTGAAAACGGGCTTCTAACATCGCTAAGTTACTGCCCTTGGACGCTTTGCTTTCCGAATCAACACGACACGGAAAAAACTGTAGCACCGGCGCGCCTGCTAGCTCACCAGGTAATACAAAGCGGCCAGGCTGAACCCAATGAAGGCCAGCGTCTTTACAGGCATGAAGGTACTCGGTGTATGTGTGTGCAATTTTCTCAAGTAGTTTCTCATTCACTTCTGCAAAGAGATCCACTTTCTCCAGTTCAGAAAGCCAAGCTTTGGCTAAATCGCCACGCTGGCCTTTAAGTGCATCAAACTGAGTTTGCGACCACGTTGCAAAGTCCATGTCCAATAAAGGCAGGTCGAGCAACCACTCTCCTGGATAGTCGATAATATCAACATTTAAAATTGCGGTTTTACTCAACAGCTTTTTCGTAGTTTTATTTGGTTTGTACTTGAGCGCTAAGCGAATCTCACTCACATCACGTGTCGGTACTGGCCACTGAGGTGGAGTGGCATGAATTTGGCTCATCGCCTCATCGTAAGCAAAGCGTGGCACCATCATATTCGATTGAGGCTCACGCTTCGCCCCAATAAGGCGCTTATCTCTAGCCGCAGTCAAAAGAGGCAAATTGTCATGGGTTGCAGTATGAAGAAGCTGATTCACTAATGACGTGATGAATGCCGTCTTACCGGCACGAGAAAGTCCGGTGACAGCAATTCGAACATTAGAGTCCATACCTCTGTTGATAAAGTCATTAACTTCTTTCTTTATTCTCTTCATTACGCTTCTTTATCTTACTCCACTTTAAAACAACGTTGTCAGCGACTTCGAATTTCGATCTATGAATACTGTTCTATCCCGAATTCTATGAGTTTAACTTTATATACCTTAATAAAAGATGAACAAAACATCCGGCTTAATGCTGTGTTAAAAAAGAAAAGCCCCTGAGTGGTTCAGAGGCTTACTTAATCTACAGCATTAGTAACTCTATATGCGCTGATTACTATGTTAAACAGGAACCCGCTTTCTTTAAGCCTAGTCGTCTTCGATTAACTTATAGATAACAAATAGAGCGATTTCCAAAATCAACCACAACACACATGTGATGGTCACGTACTTTTCATCAAAGATGCTGATACCGTGAAGAATCAAGTCATAGCCAACAAAGCCACCTATCACTACAGCAAGAATAATTTGTAGAATCTGAATAAAACGAGGCATGCCGTCTCCTAATTATTGTTCGCATAACGTTTGATTGCTATGCCTAAAGGTTTATATCCTTAATTATATAGACAAAAAGTGCAGGTTTCGCTGCACTTTTGTCAATTGTTTGCTAGGTAAATCAGCACCTTGTCACATTCTCTCTACTGAGACGCAGCAAGATTGCCCTTTGCCTTATGCTTCCATCTCTTGAATTTTCACTTTCCAAGTGTCTGGACCAATTTGGTGCGCGTTAACACCATTTGAGTCGACGGCCACTGTTACTGGCATATCTTCAACTTCAAATTCGTAAATCGCTTCCATACCTAAATCTTCAAATGCGACAACGCGAGCTTTCTTGATCGCTTTCGCCACCAAGTACGCAGCGCCACCTACAGCCATTAGGTAAACCGCTTTGTGATTCTTGATAGATTCAACCGTTGCAGGGCCACGCTCAGCTTTACCGATCATGCCCATGATGCCGGTCTTTTCTAGCATCATGTCGGTGAATTTATCCATACGCGTTGATGTTGTTGGGCCAGCAGGACCAACGACTTCATCACCAACTGCATCGACAGGGCCTACGTAGTAAATGAACTTACCGTTGAGATCTACGCCTTCAGGTAGACCTTCACCGTTATCTAGCATGCCTTGAATACGTTTATGCGCAGCATCACGACCAGTCAGAATTTTACCTGATAGAAGAACCGTTTCGCCTGTCTTCCACTCTTGTACTTCTTCTTTAGTAATTGTGTCTAAGTTTACGCGACGCGTATTTTCGCCCGCTTCCCAAGTGATATCTGGCCAATCTTCTAGTTTAGGTGGTGTTAGCTCTGCTGGGCCGCTACCATCAAGCGTGAAGTGTACGTGACGAGTCGCCGCACAGTTCGGGATCAAACAAACAGGCTTAGAAGCCGCGTGCGTTGGCGCAGTTTTGATTTTAACGTCGACAACAGTCGTCAAACCGCCAAGACCTTGCGCACCGATACCAAGTTTGTTCACGCGATTGAAGATATCCAAACGAAGCTCTTCTTCTGCGTTTTGTGGGCCACGGTCAATAAGTTCTTGAATATCGATGTGTTCCATTAGAGATTCTTTTGCCAATACCGCTGCTTTTTCAGCCGTACCGCCGATACCAATGCCAAGCATGCCAGGAGGACACCAGCCCGCCCCCATTGTTGGTAGCGTTTTTTCTACCCACTCAGCAATATCGTCAGATGGGTTTAGCATCACCATCTTAGTTTTGTTTTCGCTACCGCCGCCCTTCGCAGCGATCTGAATTTCAACTTTATCGCCCGGAACCATGTTGATATGTACGACGGCAGGCGTGTTGTCTTTGGTATTAATACGTTTACCAGCAGGGTCCATAAGTACTGACGCACGCAACGGGTTATCAGGGTTCGTGTACGCTTGTCGAACACCTTCATCTACCATCTGCTGAACCGTCATGTCGGTCGAATCCCATTGCACGCCCATACCGATGTTGACGAAACACGTCACAATACCAGTATCCTGACAAATTGGACGGTGACCTTCTGCGGACATTCGGGAGTTAATTAAGATCTGAGCAATCGCGTCTTTAGCGGCTTGGCTCTCTTCGCGGTGATAGGCTTTTTCAAGAGCTTGAACAAAGTCTAGCGGGTGGTAGTAAGAAATATACTGTAGCGCATCAGCGACACTGCTGATCACATCCTGCTTGCGTATTACCGTCATTACATGCCTCGTTATAGTTATGCTTCCATTATTGGCTTGGCTTCAATCGTGTTTGTTGAGCTTATTGCTCTTTTGAGCTTCGTTTTTTATAAACAATTGTCGAACGGCTGATATCGACACACGAAATGCTGAAGTTGCCTACTTGTAAACCATCTCAAAACCCTATGAATAGAGGGAGTTTGGCTATACAGAGGAAT
The DNA here is from genome assembly GCF_033344345.1 of Vibrio sp. 1978. NCBI lineage: Bacteria > Pseudomonadati > Pseudomonadota > Gammaproteobacteria > Vibrionales > Vibrionaceae > Vibrio > Vibrio sp. 1978. The sequence goes on along the minus strand of NZ_JAWPOP010000013.1, from coordinate 129,044 downwards.
ATGATACTCTTGCTGCCCATGACATGCCATGCAGTGAACGATCTCTTTGTCACAAATTACACAAATGAACAACATGGACAATCAATTCATTGATTTTAAAGCGCTGGAATACGCACCAGAGTTTACTCTTCACCTTTTTTCTCGCATTCAACACCTACCTTGGGCGATGTTGCTGCGTTCTGCATCAGAAACGCATATCGATAGCCGCTTCGATGTGTTGGTCTCCAACCCAATTGCAACGTTAGAAACCACTGCCGACAACACACAAGTTGAAACGCCATCGAATGCCTATTCAACTCAAGATGACCCATTTGCGCTGCTTCATCAGTTGCAAGAACAGTGGCTTCCTCACGTAGAGTTAAATAAAGAATTGGATCTGCCTTTTGTCGGCGGTGCGCTCGGTTACTTCAGTTACGATTTAGGTCGCCGCGTAGAAACGATGCCAGAAGTGGCAGAAAAGGACCTCAACACGCCGGATATGGCGGTAGGTCTGTATGAATGGGCCGTTGTTGTTGACCACCACCTAAAAAAAGCATGCTTAGTCGGTCAGAACATCGAGCAAGCTTGGCAATGGTTAAACGAGCAAAAAGCAGAACAAACCGTTGACTTCGCTTTGTCTGGTGATTGGCAGTCAAACATGACGAAAGAGAGCTACGCCACTCGCTTTGACAAGGTGCAAGAATACTTGTTGAGCGGTGACTGTTATCAGATCAATTTGGCGCAGCGCTTTAACGCACCGTATCAAGGCAGCGAGTGGCAAGCGTATCTGAAATTGGAGTCCGCCAACCAAGCGCCATTCTCAGCGTTTATCCGTATGCCTGAGTCTTCGATTTTGAGTATCTCTCCAGAGCGCTTTTTAGAGCTCAAAGATCGCGTCATTGAAACGAAACCAATCAAAGGTACTCGACCACGCAGCGAAGATCCAAAGCAAGATAACGCTAATGCTCATGACTTGCAGACAGCGGAAAAAGATCAGGCAGAAAACCTGATGATTGTCGATTTGCTGCGTAATGATATTGGTCGAGTTGCATCACCGGGTAGCGTTCACGTTCCAAAGCTGTTCGATATTGAAAGCTTCCCTGCCGTGCATCATTTGGTGAGCACCATTCGTGCAAATTTGGATGAACAATACGCTCCTGCGGATTTGCTGCGAGCGTGTTTTCCAGGCGGTTCAATTACGGGCGCACCTAAAGTTCGCGCAATGCAGATTATTGAAGAACTGGAGCCGCATCGACGCAGCGCGTATTGCGGCAGTATTGGCTACATTTCACGCCATGGTCGTATGGACACCAGCATTACTATCCGAACTCTTGTAGCGGAAAAAAACAAACTTTACGCTTGGGCTGGCGGCGGCGTCGTGGCAGATAGCGATTGCGCCTCTGAGTATCAAGAAACGTTGGATAAGCTTTCAAAGATTTTGCCAGCGCTGCAATCGTAGGTTTCAACAGCACACAACGCCGCTTTAATGCTATTGACGAAAACAATCTAAAACGCCTCCAGAACGGATAATGCCGCTCATTTAACAGCGAGTGGCATATTTCTGTATCTCATCACCCTGCACAGCGACGAAAGAGCGTGATACAGGTTCTTCTATTCAAGCACTTTGTGGTCAAATTTGTTTCATTATCCGCTCGGCGTGCTGCTACTAGATTCTTAGTCTAGCCAAGGCTCGCTAGAATGACCCAAAAAACATCGTTAAATGATCGGCATTAGCCGGTGTGGTGCGCTTTTTTGTGTGTTTTATTTGCATGTACTTTAGCTTTTAGCCGTTGGCCAACAAACATACTTTTTAAGAGGCAGCGTCTACTGCTCAAGCCACTTACACATAATCTGTTCGATATCGGTTGCGGTGTACGGCTTAGTGAGGATGTCGTCCATGCCTGAATCAATACACTTTTGACGCTCTTCGATGGTAGTGCCAGCGGTTAATGCAATAATAGGATGAGTAAAGCCACGCTCTCTCAGATACATCGTCGCCTCATAACCATCCATTTCTGGCATTCGGCAGTCCATGAATATCAGTTCGTAGTCTTTACTTTTCACCGCTTCTAATGCTTCTTTGCCGTTGGCTTTTAAATCAGGTGTAATGTCGAGTTTTTTCAGCATTTGAGTAACAATGACTTGATTCATTCTGATGTCATCAACCACTAATATTGAGCGTCCTGCTAAATCGCTTCGCTCTATGGTGACCAATTCCCCCTCTGCTGTGCCTTGTGCTTGCCCTTCCTCAAGAGGAATAGCAACTTTAAAAGTTGTCCCTTTGCGCTCTTCACTCTCAAAGCTAATTTGACCTTGCATCAAATCCACGAGGTTTTTACAAATCGCGAGACCTAAACCTGAGCCTTCAAAGCTGCGTTTCGCCGAGCGATCAACTTGGACAAATGGGTCAAAGAGTGACGGCTGTGCTTTTATTGGGATGCCAATACCAGTGTCTTCAACCTCAAAATAAGCCGTGCCGTTAAGCCATTCCACCCGTAACACGACGCCACCCAAGTGAGTAAACTTAATCGCGTTTCCCACCAAGTTAACCAAAATTTGTGTAATGCGCTCTAAGTCACCGACTAAAAATTCCGGGATCCCCAGCTTTTTGTCGATAGAGAAATGGATACGTTTTTCCGCAGCCTTAGCTGCAAATACACCCATGATGGCTTTTTCAAGTTCCTCCCAGGCAAAGACTTTATGTATGATTTCCATCATACCGGCATTCATCTTACTGAAATCAAGAAGATCATTAATGATAACTCTCAATAAGTCCCCTGATTGAGTCAGATTGCTCAAGTATTGACGCTGCTCTTCTTCTAATTGGGTTCGACTCAATAACTCCGCACTACCCAATACGCCATTGAGAGGAGTTCGCAGCTCATGGTTAATCATGGCGACAAACTCCTTCGTCGCTTTTTCTGATTCCTCAGCCCGCTTTCTCAGCTCGACCTCTCGCTCTAAACTTAAGTGTCGACCAATAACACCATGAACTAAGTCAGACACGAGCTCCATCTGTTTGGAAATAAAAGACTGATCGATTTGATCTTGCAACACAGAGAAAATCAACTCCCCAACCGTTTCCCCATCAATGATAACTGGCAAATGCAAATTCTCTCCCTGCCAATTAGGAGAGGTTAAAATCTCGTTGTTATGACGAAGCTGTAAGTGACCAAAGTGATGACGACGCAATGAGCTCAGCTTTGTAGCGTCAAGAAACAAGTAAGCCGCAGAAATGATCGAGTTAGAAGTGAGCTGCTCAATAAAGCTCGCTATCATTGCTTCATCGAACGTGCTCGATAAAAAAGTACGACCGAACTTAATCAACGTGGCATCAATTTGCTCTTCAAACTCAAACTTACGAAGATCCTTTTTAGATTTCAGCTCCAGCTTTTTCAATGCAACACTGAGTTGCTGGTTGGATTCATATAACTCTAAGCTTTTCTGTTCCAACAGCTGCTCAGCTGCTTTTCTTGATGCAACTTCTCGTTTGAGTTTCCTTTCTAATGAGGAACTTCCCGTCATATCGTTCTTATTGAGCCTCTAACCAAAAACGTACTTTGCTGCCATCTTCTGACTGGTTTTGATGTTTGATATGAACTACCTCACCAAAATGTGCAGCACAACCTTTTATCAATCCTAAGCATACGTGAGACATACATCTTGCGCTGTGGTAGTCAAATACCAATTGGGATTGGTTTTCACTAATGAAATCAAATTGCGGAGGGTTAGCATCAGGATAGAGCTTCTTAACTTCGACATGAATAAAGTCTTCAACATGGCGAACAAATTGAAACGTCGTTTCACACTGTTGCAAACTGGCGTGACTAGGAATAGAGCGAAGTAAATTCAAAAAGACGCACTCTCCAAACACCTCTTGCAGTTGCTCGGGGGGAACACCAGATACTTTACTGAGATTCACGATCAACTTAACCAAGTCTTTGTGATCGTAACTACCAACAGCAGTGTAAACACCTTCATCGTTAGAAAGATCGAGAACTTGGTCTAACACATCAAGACCGAATTTCTCTTCCACTAACTCCATGAACTCGGTGAAAATAATCCCTTTCATTGGCCAATACTTGCCCTATAGTGACGTCCTAAAATAAAGAATGGTGTATAACCTTATAAGTTTCAAATTAATATGTTCAAGTAGAGTGAGACACACAACACAAAGAGGGAAAGTGCTGGCGAGTGCTTTAATGCGAATGTTTTATTTGGTAACCAGTAACGATAACGCCATACGCTTTGCCGTCTTTGAGTATAATAAATAATGGTTAGGCACGATAAATAAGGACTCAGTTTGGTTATCGACAAAACTCATTTACTACAGAACTTTCAATTTCGGCTTCCAACGGGCTACCACAAAGAGTCCCTTGCACGACTGAAATGGATGAAAGAAAAGTCCCTGAGAGATGCGGCAGTCTTAATCGGTTTTGTGGAACGCGATGACGGGTTACAAGTCATTCTGACTAAGCGTGCAGCCCACTTACGCCATCATCCGGGACAAATCAGCTTTCCCGGTGGCAAATATGAGCAGGAAGATATTCAGCTCGTGAATACCGCTTTAAGGGAAACCAAAGAAGAAGTTGGGATAGAAGATGAGCATATTCATGTGTTTGGTCAACTGCCTACACTACCAACGATTAGTCAATTTAATGTGACACCTTTTTTGGCTTTTGTTTCTCCGGAATATAAAACGCATATTGACCCAAATGAAGTAGAGTCAGTTTTTGAGGTTCCTGCCAACCATATTCTGAACCCCAAAAAATTGTATAGCACCAAATTTGACCTAAAAAGAAGCAGTCATCGTGTATTTGCTATCCCATATAGACAGCATTTCATCTGGGGCATGACGGCACAAATTATCGAATCAATGCAAAAACATATTATTTCACATTAAATAGTTGTTGATATCGGTGCTTTTATAGGCGCGATCATTATGCGCATCAATATTAATAAAACGTTGCTTCATAAACATTCATTCACATTAGATTAATTTTCCATTTTCACCGCAAACGCTTGCGGTGAAATAAATTTATACAAACAGCCCTATTGATAAGTTTTTCTAATTTTACTCATTAGCAGAAATCACGAGTAGCACATCATTTTCGTGATAAAAAGCAGGTTTTTGACATATCATTCAATAAGCGTAAGCAATAAATGATTTAGATCTAATTTTCCTAGTGTAAAATCTTGCAAAATTACTCCCGACTTATTTCCTGTTCCCAAATGAGTAACTAAAAAATGAATACAACTACTTCTGCGGTTTCTACCGCACAATCGTCTAGTAAGTTTTCTTACAAAGACTTTACCTGGTGTCTGTCCCTTTTTGGTACGGCAGTAGGTGCAGGTGTACTGTTCCTTCCTATTAAAGCAGGTGCAGGTGGCTTTTGGCCATTAGTAATCCTAGCCCTAATCGCAGCACCAATGACTTGGTTCGCACACAAATCTTTAGCTCGTTTCGTTCTTTCTGCGAAAAACCCTGAAGCGGACATCACCGACACAGTAGAAGAGCACTTTGGTAAGACTGGCGCAAACCTTATTACGTTCGCTTACTTCTTCGCTATCTACCCAATCGTACTTATCTACGGTGTTGGTATCACAAACACAGTTGACTCTTTCCTAGTTAACCAAATGGGCATGGAATCTATTCCTCGCTGGCTACTTTCTGGTGCACTTATTGCTGCAATGACAGCAGGCGTAGTATTCGGTAAAGAGCTTATGCTGAAAGCAACTTCAGCAATGGTTTACCCTCTCGTGTTCATCCTACTAGCACTGTCTGTATACCTAATTCCTGGTTGGAACACTTCAATGATGGAAGTGTCACCTGACTGGGGTGCAATGCCAGCTATCGTTTGGCTAGCAATCCCTGTTATTGTGTTCTCTTTCAACCACAGCCCAATCATTTCTCAGTTCTCTAAAGAGCAACGTCGTGTATACGGTGATGACGCAGTTAAGAAAACTGACGCTATCACCGGTGGCGCAGCAATGATGCTGATGGGCTTTGTTATGTTCTTCGTTTTCTCTGTTGTACTTTCTCTGTCTCCAGAGCAACTAGCAACGGCGCAAGAGCAAAACATCTCTGTTCTCTCTTACCTAGCAAACGTGCATGAATCTCCACTGATCTCTTACATGGGTCCATTGGTTGCTTTCGCAGCGATCACCTCTAGCTACTTTGGCCACTTCTTAGGTGCGCACGAAGGTCTAGTTGGTCTAGTGAAATCTCGTTCAAAATCACCAGTAAGCAAGATCGAGAAGATGTCTCTAATCTTCATTGTAATCACAACTTGGATCGTTGCTATCGTTAACCCAAGCATCCTAGGTATGATTGAAACAATGGGTGCACCGATGATTGCCGCAATCCTATTCTTGATGCCAATCTTCGCAATGCAAAAAGTTCCTGCGATGGCTAAGTACAAAACTTCAGCACCTGTGCAAATTTTCACAGCAATCTGTGGTCTTGCTGCAATTAGTTCTGTAATCTACGGCGCTCTTTAATCATCTCTGCCCAGTGCAGTATGATTAATCCAAAAATATAACGATAAAATTAAGCCTCCCAACTCCCCTTGGGAGGCTTTCTTCTGAGGTAATCGATATGATTAGTGTTTTTGATATCTATAAAATCGGTGTTGGACCTTCAAGCTCACACACTGTAGGCCCAATGAAAGCGGGTAAAGAGTTTATTGATGATCTTCGTGCAATGGGAAAACTGCGCGACATCACTAAAATCACCGTTGACGTTTATGGATCACTATCACTGACAGGGAAAGGTCACCACACAGATATTGCTATCATCATGGGTCTTGCAGGCAACACTCCTGAGAAAGTTGATATCGATTCTATCCCGGGCTTTATCGCTCGTGTAGAAGAAACTGAACGCCTTCCTGTTGGCATGCACTGTCACACAGTATCGTTCCCACGTGAAGGTGGAATGAACTTCCACAAAACAAACCTAGAGCTACACGAAAACGGCATGCAGATCCACGCTTGGATTGATGACGAAAAAGCGTACTCAAAAACTTACTACTCTATCGGCGGTGGTTTCATCGTTGATGAAGAAAATTTCGGTAAAGAAGCTGAGAACCCAGTAAAAGTACCTTACCCGTTTACAACGGCAGAGGAACTGGTTAACCAATGCCATGAAAGTGGATTGTCCATCAGCGCACTAACCATGAAGAATGAGCATGCGCTTCATTCAGATGAAGAAACTCGTACTTATTTCGCAAACATCTGGCGCACAATGCGCGAGTGTATGGATCGCGGTATGAATGAAGAAGGTATTTTGCCAGGTCCATTGCGTGTGCCTCGCCGTGCAGCAGCACTTCGCCAGCAGCTACTAACTTCAGAAAAGACAACAAACGACCCAATGTCTGTTGTTGATTGGGTAAACATGTTTGCTTTCGCAGTAAACGAAGAGAACGCAGCAGGTGGCCGCGTTGTTACAGCACCAACTAACGGTGCGTGTGGCATCATCCCTGCGGTACTGGCTTACTACGATAAGTTCATCCAAACTGTGACTGAAAAAGATTACATCCGTTACTTTGCAGCTTCTGGCGCAATCGGTGGTCTTTACAAGCGTAACGCGTCGATCTCTGGTGCAGAGGTTGGCTGTCAGGGTGAAGTTGGCGTGGCATGTTCTATGGCAGCAGCAGGCCTTGCTGAGCTTATGGGTGGTAGCCCAGAGCAAGTATGTATGGCAGCAGAAATCGCAATGGAGCACAACTTAGGTCTAACGTGTGACCCAGTTGCAGGTCAGGTTCAGGTTCCATGTATCGAGCGTAACGGTATTGCGGCAGTAAAAGCAATCAACTCTACTCGTATGGCACTACGTCGCTCTTCAGCTCCAACTGTTTCTCTAGATAAGGTTATCGAAACCATGCTAGAAACAGGTAAAGACATGAACGCGAAATACCGCGAAACATCTCAAGGTGGTCTAGCAATCAAAGTGATTTGCTAACACGCCTTTCTGAATACCAATCAAAACCCGAGTTTATGCTCGGGTTTTTTTATACCCCAAAAACCCAGGAGAATGCGTTATCAGGACAAGTAAAAAAAAACCTAAAACGTTGAATATATCCAAATATTATGGATATCTCAGTAAAAAATCACATCTCTTCCCTAGCTTTATTGATAACGTAGCCAAAAATTAAACTTGGAGCACATCAACACATGATTAGGTTTGAAATTGGAAACCAAATCTGCGTTTGCTTGTCCGAAAACGAAATATCTCTAGAGCTCAATCAGTCACTCCACCACTCCATTCCTGTCAACCCAAATGAGTACGCCATTCTGTCAACTATCGCCACATACGGCAGTTTAAATACGCCGATTAGTCAGCGGTTAATAGAAAGCAAAATCACTCAACAATACAAAATGACACTGCCTGAAAATGGCTTTAAAAACGCGGTGGCCGCTCTAAGAAAGAAATTTCGCAAGCTCACGGAAGAACATTTAACCACTAACAAAAACATTATCGAAAACATTCACCGGACCGGATACTTCATCCCTTTTACTATGCAAAACAACCATCAGAATGGCATCGAACATCAACAGAAGATCAATCAATACACAACCAATAGTCTTCGCAAAGCGCTTCGTATTTGCCTGCGTAATAAAAAGATCTATTCAGAAGCAATGTGGGTTGTGTTGATCACTGCGATCATTTTCTTTGCTATCTGTTACTACGCGATAAACAGCATCGTTAAACATAATTATCTGGATAACGCCTTCGAAATTGCAGAGAACCTTTCCCGCAGGAGTTGCTTTGCTAATGAAAGCGAACTGAAGTCACTATTTGATAATGTGAAGTTGGTGGAATCGAGCATGATGCTAGATCGTTTCAATATTCGATGCTTAGTCACTCCAGAAACCGTTGTCCCTGTCAGCAAAAAAGCCTTTGAAGAGTGGAGTAACAATAGCAATTACACTACCCAATCATTTGACTTAAATAACGCAACTGTTTTGGTTCGTGTTAAAAACATTAACTTATCCGACAATGTTGAAAATCATATTTCACGTTTTTTTCTTTCCGGTATGAAGCTATCAACGAATACCGGAACATCGTTAGAGATTGGTAACACCAATGAACGCTTCTTCAATTATCACGTAAAGAATAGTGGCTATAAAGAGGTGTATTACATCTCTGGACCGTTTCAAAGTATCATTCTACTGAGCTTACTTTTTCTCATTATACTGCGTCACCGCTCCCTACAAGCCTTTATGGCTTACTTGTGCGCAATTCGACAATTCAAAATAAAACTGGAACCGATTTATAACACTTCGGCGCAAAAGATTGTGCACTACGAAGCCCTCTCCCGGTTTAAGGTAAAAAATACGCAACGGTTTATTGAAACACTGATCCGCAATGGATTGCTGCTAACTCATACCTTACTGGTGATTGATTCCATCTACACCAAACAAAAAGCGTTGCCCATCCCTATCAGCATTAACGTTTGTCCTTCTTTGCTGCGAGGGCGTAACTTTTCAATCCTATATAGAGAGCTATCTAATCGGGATTGCCGTTTGCTGACAATCGAAATCACAGAAAATGCATCGATGTATTATACCTCTGAGATTTATGGCAATGTCGCGAAACTAAAAGCACTGGATTGTAAAATCAGTATTGATGACTTTGGCACCGGCAATAATAATGTGGCGCTTATCAGCAAGCTGAATCCGGACTACCTCAAAATCGACCGAGAATTTGTTATTGGCCTAAAATCTGATGATAAAAAGATAGAAACCTTGCGTCAGTTAATTGCTATGGGCAATACGTATCGCTGCACGGTCATTGTTGAAGGCGTAGAAACGGCAGACAGTGCTCACTTACTCACAACATTGGGCGCCTATATTCACCAAGGTTATTATTACCCTCTTCATTGCTAGCTTTTCTTCACTCGGTTAGTTACTTAAAATAGATCTAATACTCTATAAAAACTCGTGGTGGCATAACGGTATGCCGCCAATTTGTGATTGAGCGATGATTGCGATTAAACCCACCAAACTGAAAGATTTTTCAAGTTTGATGCAATTGGATGTGCAAGAAGAGCAAAAAGGATTTTTTACACCGTTTGAAATGGCTTATCAAAAACGTAGTAAGTCAGAGGCGTTCTTTACGATTTATTCTGATGATCTATTAGTAGGCTACCTTGTTATCGATAAAGGTTTCTCCCAACATGCGCCGTTTGCTAAACGATACGAACTGGAGCTTAAGTACTTGATGATTGATCAACGTTTCCAATGTCAAGGGGTTGGGAGTGAGGCATTGCATAAACTGTTCCTTTATGCGTATACCATTAACCCTAAAAGCACCTCTCTTTGCGCCACTGTCCCACAAAGTCAGCAATACGCTATCAGTTTTCTTGATGCGTGCGGATTCATTAATACAGAGGAAACAACATTGGGTGATAATGAAAAAGAATGGATTCTACGACACCCATTAAGCTAGCTGGTGAAGCATAATCAAAATTGGGCCATTCAGATACAACAAAGGCAAGCTTCTCGCTTGCCTTTGTTTAATGCTCAACAGAAAGTGACTTATTCGCCTTTGTAAATACAACCCGCTGTGCACGTTTCTTTGATTTCTACTTTACTTAGCAGTGGTAAGCTTGGCTTGAGCTGCTGCCAAATCCATTTTGCTAACACTTCGCTAGTCGGGTTCTCTAACCCTTCAATGTCGTTTAGGTAGTAATGGTCTAAGCGATTGTAAATTGGTTTAAATGCAGCTTTGATCTCTGCAAAATCCACTACCCAACCTGTATGTGGATCAACTTCACCTTCTACATAAAGACGAACAAGGAAAGAGTGTCCGTGCAAACGACCACACTTGTGACCTTCTGGTACGTGTGGCAAATGGTGTGCTGCTTCGAACATAAACTCTTTGTATAATTCTGTTTTCATCTTGATTCTCAGGCTTTAAAAAGACAGGCAATACTAAGGAATTCGCTGCCAAGAGACAAGCGTTACCCCATACAAGCGTAGCAAAAACTTCCGCTGGTTCCCGGCCTCTTTGCTATCACTCACACCAAAGCGCCGTATTTCTGTCACGCGCCAAACATTTGATTACACAGCACTCACATCACAATTACATATCCCCAACATGTGTGGGGTCACAATCATTCATTTCGTTGTTCGCAGTGCGCATTTGTGCACATTAATATTGTGCAGTTTGTTCCAATTACACTTATAAATTTATGCGCTCAACTATCACTTTTAAGCTCTTACTGGCGTTAATTGCTGTCTTCAGCTGCGTTCTAGCTGCCTCTACGGCTTACCAATACCATCAACAAAAAACCTTAATCAATGATGTTCTTAGTGAACAACTCCATGATAAGGCTAGTAATTATTTCGATAGCCTAAATATGATGATGCTTACGGGCACCATGTCGCAAAAAGAAACCTTACGTCAAAAGGCCCTGGCCCAAGAAGGCATTGAAGCAGTTCGCGTGTTGCGAGCTGATACTGTGACCAAACTTTACGGACCTGGGCAACAAAACCAACAGCCTGTCGATGATATTGATCAACGAGCGTTGAATGGTGAACTGGTGATTGAACCAATCTCAGCCGATTGGGGCAAAGGGTTAGTAGTCGCGCTACCAATGAAATCGAGCGAAAATTACCGTGGCACCAACTGCGTTTCTTGCCACGTTGCACCAGCAGGAGAAGTGTTGGGCGCGATTCGCTTGGAATACAACATGAATCATGTCAATTCAATGATCAGTAAACAGGCAATGTTTGCGATGGGAATAATGGCCGTAATCGCATTTGTGGGCTTCATCATAACGATGAGTTTGATTCAAAAAATCATTGTACGACCAATTCAAAGAACGTCGAAATTCATGTCGAATGTGAGCCATAGCAAAGATCTATCTCAACGACTTATGCATCACCAACAGGATGAAGTGGGCCAACTTTCTACTGCAATCAATTCATTCATGGATACGGTCTCCGAAAGCTTAGAACGTGTGCAAGACACCTCTCACTCACTTGCCGACTCCGCGAGTAAACTAACTGCTGTCGCGCAGTCCACAGATAAAGCGGCCAATAACCAACAGCTAGAGACCAACGAAGTACAAAGTAATATCACCGATATGTTGCAGCAACAAACTGCGGTTGAGGACTCGACTAACAACGCTACTGTTTTGGTCAATCACACCGTTGATGTCGCCACTCATAGTGCAAGTCAAGCACACAACGTCAGTGAAGACATCAAACAACTAGTAAGTAACATTGATACCGTACGGGAAAAAATCAGCTCTCTAAACCAAAGAACCGAAGAAGTGTCGTCCATTCTTGTGGTTATTAAGGGTATTGCAGAACAAACCAACCTGCTCGCGTTGAATGCTGCTATTGAAGCCGCCCGTGCCGGAGAGCAAGGACGCGGTTTTGCGGTCGTCGCGGAAGAAGTGCGTAACCTGGCTTCTAGGACGGCTGAAGCCACTGGTAATATTGAACATATCATTTCTCAATTCCAGCAAGGAAGTGAAGAGTCATTAACTTCTGTTGATACCGTCTGCCAGTTTGCTCATCAACGCTCTGTCGATGTCGAGGCACTATCAGCCACAATGCATAACGTTGTTGACGAAATGCGCCAAGTGCTCAGACATGCAGAAGATATCCAAAACCAGACGCAAACCACATCTGATGTAAGTCAGCATATTCAATCTAAAATAGATGTGATCACACTGCATGCTAACGACACATCGCAATCAGCATCGCACACGCGTGATATTAGTGTTGATTTAGAGCATCTATCCGAACGTTTAGAGCAATTACTAAACCAATTCACACTTTCAGAGCACAAAAGAGTGAATAAATAGAGAGATTCTCCCCATCAAAACGAATATAAAGGTTGATGCGAGCGAATTGACAGGTAATATGTCTCGTTGAATCTGTAAAATGCTACCCAACTCAGCGCTTAGCTTGTTTTTTGAACAAAAATGTTATTAGACAAGTACTTTAAGTAAGCGTTGAGTTGAATTTTTACCTCAATGGAGAATATTGAAAACATGACTTACGCGCCTGTATCAGACGTATTGAAAGGTCAGCTAGCAGTAGACAGCGAAGTGACTGTTCGTGGCTGGATCCGTTCACGTCGTGATTCCAAAGCTGGAATCTCTTTCCTTGCCATATATGACGGCTCTTGTTTCGACCCGATTCAGGCCGTGGTCCCAAATAATCTTAATAATTACGAAGACGAAGTATTAAAGCTAACGACTGGCTGCTCTGTTGAAGTAACTGGTAAGATTGTTGAATCTCCTGCAAAGGGTCAAGACTTCGAACTTGCTGCCACTGACGTTAAAGTGGTTGGTTGGGTTGAAGATGCTGAAACTTACCCAATGGCAAAAACTCGTCACTCAATCGAGTACCTACGTGAAGTTGCGCACCTACGTCCGCGCACAAACGTAATCGGTGCAGTAGCACGTGTACGTAACTGCCTATCTCAAGCAATCCACCGCTTCTACCACGAGCAAGGTTACTTCTGGGTATCTGCGCCGTTGATCACGGCTTCAGATGCTGAAGGCGCTGGTGAAATGTTCCGCGTATCTACGCTAGACATGGAAAACCTTCCTCGCACTGACGCTGGTAAAGTGGACTACAACGAAGACTTCTTCGGTAAAGAGACGTTCCTAACCGTATCTGGTCAGCTAAACGCAGAAGCTTACGCTTGTGCGCTAAGCAAAGTTTACACTTTCGGCCCTACTTTCCGAGCTGAAAACTCAAACACAAGCCGCCACCTAGCAGAATTCTGGATGGTTGAGCCTGAAGTTGCGTTCGCAGAACTGGATGATGTAGCGAAACTGGCTGAAGACATGCTCAAGTACGTGTTTAAAGCAGTGCTTGCAGAGTGTCGCGATGACCTTGAGTTCTTCGCTCAACGCATCGACAAAGAAGCAATCACTCGTCTAGAGCAGTTCGTTTCTTCTGACTTCGCGCAGGTTGACTACACTGACGCAATCCAGATTCTTCTTGATTCAGGCCGTGAGTTCGAATTCCCAGTTGAATGGGGTATCGATATGTCTTCTGAGCACGAGCGTTTCCTTGCTGAAGAACACTTCAAAGCACCTGTAATCGTTAAGAACTACCCGAAAGACATCAAAGCATTCTACATGCGTGCTAACGATGACGGTAAAACAGTTGCAGCAATGGACGTTCTAGCACCGGGCATCGGCGAAATCATCGGTGGTTCTCAGCGTGAAGAGCGCCTAGACATTCTAGATGCACGTATGCGTGAAGTGGGTATCGATCCTGAACATATGAGCTGGTATCGCGACCTACGTAAATACGGTACAGTGCCACACGCAGGCTTCGGTCTAGGCTTCGAGCGCCTAGTATCTTACGTAACTGGTATGGGCAACGTTCGTGACGTGATCCCATTCCCACGTACTCCTCGCTCTGCGAACTTCTAATCACTTTTTAGTGATATCGAATTAAAAAGACCTCCCATGTGGAGGTCTTTTATTTTGTACGAATGATTTTCTAGCAACCGATGTATGCACTCTAGTTGTTATTTTCGTCGTCATCCTCATCTGCTCGCGCTGCGTATTTTACTCCAACCACACACAAGCCAAACATCACAAATGGGATAACGGCAGCAGTGTATTCCGTCCAAACCATATGAGAAAAAGATTTCGCCAATATCAAGTGTGCAAACACCAACAAAAATGCGCTAAAAATAGCAACACCCATCAACCTAAGTTCATGCTTTACCAACTGCTTTTTCATTCCGGCTCCTAACCTAAATGGTTGTCTGCCCATGATTGAAACACAGCTTCGGTATCGTCCACTGATACAGTTTGAGCAAAAAACAGGTAAACAGTTGGCTAATGAAGTAATTCTCCGACCGTCTTCACGGCTTGTTCTAATTCATCATTTACAGGTAACGATGTATTAAGCCTCAGGTAGTTCTCATAATTTGGAGCGACAGAAAACAACTGACCAAATGCTACAGTGATGTTCGCTTCCAATAACTTTTGATAAATCGCTTTTCCGCACTTTGTTTTCGGCAGTTCTATCCAAAGAAAATAGCCGCCTTCCGGTTGCGTGTAACGAATCGATTGGGGAAAGTACTTATCAACCAGTTCAATAAACGCCAATTGCCGCTGCTCAAGATTCTTTCGCAGTTTTCTAAGATGGCTATCATAACTATCGTTTTGCAAGTAATGCGCGATACCCTGCTGGATTGGTGCACTGCCTGACAACGTCGAGATAAGTTGCAGCTTTTGAAGTTGCGCATTGAAGCGTTTGTTTACCACCCAGCCCAGCCTATAGCCAGGGCAAAGGCTTTTTGAAAATGATCCACAATGCAATACGCGCTCTTGTGTATCAAAAGCTTTAAGTGAGCTTGGCTTTTTTTCAGAAAAATAAAGCTCTGAATACACATCATCTTCGATCAAGTACACATCGTATTTGTCAGCCAGTTCGACGATACGCTGCTTCTGCCCGTCACTTAATAAGGTTCCTGTTGGATTGTGAAAGTTAGTCATTAACCAACATGCGCGAACATCATTGTCGGTAAAAGTCGCTTCAATTTGATCCACTGAATGTCCAGTTAACGGATCCACCGTTATTTCTATCGCCTTTAGACCTAAACGTTCAATCGCTTGAAGTGCGCCATAAAACGTCGGTGATTCAACTACAACAGTATCTCCAGGCTGGGTCACGGCCTGAAGGCTCAAATTCAACGCTTCTAATGCGCCAGAAGTAACGACAATATCATCATGGGTAAACACCATACCTTGTTGGATGTACCGTTGAGCAATCAAACGGCGTAGAGACTCACAGCCCGGCGGCAAGTTATCCAATAACGTCTCTGCCCCCATCTTCCTGCCTGAGCTGGCTAGGTTGCGGTTTAGCGCTTCTAATGGGAACAATGCTGGGTCTGGAAACGCGGAGCCAAACTTCACCGCATTCGATGAGGCCTGATTTTTGAGGTAGTCGTAAAGTTCATCGTTGATGCTAGAGCGATAAACGGAAGTGGCTGGAGAACTCGGTTCGAAGCGGTCCAACTCCGCAGTAACAAAGTATCCAGACTGAGGTTTCGCTGCGACCCAACCTTGTGCTTCGAGCAGCTGATAAGCTTGTAATACCGTACCTGCGCTGACAGAATGGTTTCGGCTTGTTACACGCACTGATGGCAGCTTTTCCCCTGCTCTCCAAGTATTTTGCTGAATCTGCGTTTTGAACAGCTCAGCCAGTTGACGGTATCGGTTCATGTTTCCCTCATTTCACTTACAGCCGCACCATAGCATACTTCGCGCCAGCATTCTGATATGGGAGTATTCAATTTAGCAACGTAATTTATCAATCTTATAATAGATATTTCAGCCACGAAGTGAGCGTTTATATCCCATACTTTGACCGTTACACACATATTGCCTCACATCTTTGCAATACCTAAAAACCAAGGTTTTACGTTGGACTGAGTGCGTTAAACTCACTTCGAACTACTGTCTTTAAATCAGGAGGAAGCGATGAAAGTTTTTACAATGGACGATCTCTCGTATCGCGGAAAACATAAAGGTGTACATAGTTGGGACCATCCTGGCAGTACCACCCCTTATTATTGGCATCCTGATTGGCTGCATATCGCTGAAGATACTTTGGGTGAACACAAAAAGGCTGACCTTGAAGTCCCTGATGGAGAAACAGCGACAGAAGAGCATGCAAAAGCGGCGATTCTCAAACACTTGAATGACGAGTAGTTTAGGCTCTATCACCGTTCAAGAATAGCATTAGGTAGGCGAATCCATCGTTGTATGCTTTAAACACAAATAAAGCTAAAACCTGCCAAATAGTAAATTCTTCTGAATGAGAAGTACGCATCTTCTATAGCGTTCAAAGGGCAAAATAAGTCGATTGTTATCACATTAATTTTCATTACATCTGTTACATTTAAATAGTAATGGTGATGCACACCTCAACTCATGGATTATGAGAGAAAACAATAATGGCGAAATACAACGAAGAAGATATTAAATACAAAGGTGAATCCAACGGCGTACATTCTTGGAGCTCTCCTTCCGGCCAACCTTATTACTGGCACCCAGATTGGCTACACGTTGCGGAAGATGCGACGGGTACGCATCCGAAGCAAAAACTTGAAGTTGAAAAGACAGAAGTACCAACCGAAAAGCACGCATTAAAAGCGATCTTAAAGCATATGAACGACTGGGCGACTGAAAAACTTTCTTCTAACCCTGACATCGAAACCAATGCGGTTGAGTCGGAAATCAATCTGAAGAAATAACCCCAACCGATATCCATACTCTAACAGTAAACGCTCCACCTTTGGTGGGGCGTTTTTGTCTCAACAAATCCTCACTAGACAATTATAAACGTGTTAACGCAAAGCACTGAATTGAAACGATTGGGATGTGTGCAAAACTTCTCCAACCATGGCATAAATGCCCTTCAAACTCTGTGCCTACCAAACGTTTTCATGGCAAAAACTTTAGTTATGTTAGAATTCTGTTTCAAATCGCAACTTTTTTAGGTTTTCTTTTCAGTAACGGTTGTAACCAATATTGCTGAAAGGTATAAATGTTAGCACACCCCTTCGATTAACATGGATGAAGATTATGTTTGAAAAAGTAGTTGCCGCTCCGGCTGACCCTATTCTTGGCCTTACTGAAGAGTTTAAAAAAGATGCTCGCGCAGACAAAATTAACCTTGGCGTAGGTATTTACAAAAACGAGCAAGGCGAAACTCCCGTTCTTGCGACAGTAAAGAAAGCTGAAGCAGCACTTGTTGAAACTGAAAAAACCAAATCTTACCTAACCATCGAAGGCACAGCAGAGTACGGCATTGCAGTGCAAAAACTGCTTTTCGGCTCTGATGCAGAAATTGTAAACGAAAAACGCGCTAAAACAGCTCAAGCTCCGGGTGGTACTGGTGCACTACGTGTTGCCGGCGAGTTTATTAAACGTCAACTAGGCGATGTAAAGATCTGGATCAGCAACCCAACATGGGCGAACCACAACGGCGTATTTACTGCTGCTGGTATCGAAACGGCACAATACAGCTACTACAATGCTGAAACAAAAGACAAAGACTTCGATGCGATGCTAAATGATCTGCAATCTGCATCTGAAGGCGACATCGTGCTTCTACACGGCTGCTGTCACAACCCTACAGGGATCGATCCTACGGCTGAAGAATGGGAAACATTGGCGAAACTTGTCGCAGAGAAGAAATTGCTTCCTCTGTTCGACTTCGCCTACCAAGGCTTTGCTAAAGGTGTGGAAGAAGATGCTGCAGGTCTTCGTACTTTTGCTAAATACAACAAAGAAATCCTAGTCGCGAGCTCTTTCTCGAAAAACTTTGGCCTATACAATGAACGCGTAGGTGCCTTCACGTTAGTAGCTGAGTCAGAAGAAGTCGCAACAACCGCTTTTTCTCAAGTTAAAGCCATTATTCGCTCTATCTACTCTAACCCACCTGCACACGGCAGCGCTGTCGTGACTCACATTCTTGGCAACGCCGAAATGCGTGCGGAATGGGAAGCTGAAGTAGCAGAAATGCGTGACCGCATTCAAGAAATGCGTGAACTATTTGTAGCGACACTAAAAGCAGAGGGTGTGGACGCAGACTTTAGTTTCATCGAACGTCAAAATGGTATGTTCTCTTTCTCTGGTCTTTCTAAAGAGCAAGTTAACCGCCTCAAAGAAGAGTTCGGTATTTACATTGTCGGTTCTGGCCGAATCAGTGTTGCTGGTATGACGAAGTCAAATATGGGCCCTCTGTGTAAAGGCATTGCAGCGGTTTTATAATCGACTGTCGCATACTTTATTAAAAGGAAAGGTCAGCATAAGCTGACCTTTTTTGTTTTAACTTAACGCCAAAAGCGAACCCGTCCGATCTAGTAGACAAACTTCAAACTCAGCCCTACTTCATTGACGTAATCTGAGCTTTCACCGCTGTAATCAGTATCTCTAAACTGATAAAAAAGACCAGTGCCGATGACTTTATGCCATTGGTAGTTAAAACCGATCTTAAAATTGTTCTCATCAACGATATCACTACGGTTCAACTCCACTTCAGCTGTCGCAATAAGCTTTTCACTGAGCAAGTAATTCACCCCAACAGTTACAGCTTGAATCAATTCGCTATCGGAAGACAACGTATTATCCGTTTTGTCGTCCGTCGCTTTCGCTTTGATTGCGCCTATTCCATATATCCCGTAGATATCGAATTGCTCTGTAACTCCATAACGGTAACCACCACCAAACAAAAGGCGGTCAATGCGAAGAGTAAAATCATCCGGATGGAAAAACTGCGCTGAGTAATCAACATTAAACAACCAGTTCTCAGTAAACAAATAGTTACCACCGAGTCCAACTGTGGTCGCATTAGAGTTATCTAACCATTCTTCGTTTGTCGTTCCGGCACCAACATCCAAATGAATGTGTTCGTACCCAAATTTTTCTGCTTGGTCCATGACCGCTGCGCTTGATATCGCCGGCAAAGCAGCTAAAGAAACAAGCAATAAATTTCTCACCATTCGACTTCCTTTCATGAGAATTATCTAAACACTGTATTCCATCGCCTGAGCTACTTGGCTCAAGAAGAATAGCTTAATCTAAAGACGTGATAACGATCTGAAACAGCCAAAGATCTAATCAGTCATCACGAAGAAAACATATCGACGACGTCTTTTTCAATTGAGGTGACCATATAGTAGTAAAAATGAAGCTCCCTTATCGTGCGATATGTCAGAATCTTATGACTGAGCACGAAAATCGCGGTTCAGATAAGACTCTGTTTTAAAACTAAGTTAAGATTACTTTATTATTTGCGAACTAAAAGGCGCCTTCGATGGATGCAGAACTTCTCGAGATTTACAACTTTCTCGCCAAGTATCCCCCGTTCAATGAACTCCCTGAAGAAACACTAAACAAGGTGACAGAGAGTGTCGAAATCTCGTACTACCGAGAAGATACCCCCATCATCCATTTTGGAGACTATATCCAAGATTTATACGTGGTGCGAAGCGGTGTTGTTGAAGTTTATCGACGCAAAGGTGAGCTGTATAACCGCCTTGACGAGGGTGACCTATTTGGCCAGATGGGCATGCTCACCAATAACAAAGTCCGCTTTCCGGTAAAAGCCATTGAGGATACCCTGCTCTACTGTATTCCTGGTGACATTTTCCAAGAAATTTACGATAACTTTGATTCCTTTGCGGATTTTGTTGAAGTTGAAAATAGCGCTCGTTTACGCCAAGCCATTTCAGAAAACAAAGACGCCAATGACCTGACGACGTCGAAAGTGAAAACCTTGCTAACTGGCGATGCTCATACGATTGATCGTGGTCAGACAATCCAGCAAGCCGCGCAGCAAATGGCGAATGACAACGTATCGGCTTTACTTATCGTCGACCCAGATTTCGTTCGTGACGAAGACGATCCACAGTCCCCAGTACTTGGTATCATTACTGACCGCGACTTGTGTACCCGTGTGTTAGCTGAAGGTTTGTCCCCACAGGACGATGTGTCCAGTGTGATGACCACGGAGGTCATGTCACTTGACCACAACGCTTACATCTATGAAGCAATGTTAACGATGCTGCGTTACAACGTACATCACCTACCAGTGGTAAAAAACCAATTACCAATCGGTATTATCGAAACAACCGACATTGTTCGTTATGAATCTCAGAATTCGTTGTTGTTGGTGAGTAGTATTTTCCAACAACAGACTATCGAAGATTTAGCCGTTGTTGCCGAAGAAGTGAAAAGCAGCTTCGTGCGTTTGGTCAATGAAGATGCCAACTCTCACATGGTGGGTAGCGCGATGTCGGTCATTGGCCGAAGCTTCAAACAGCGTCTGCTAGAAATGGCAGAAGAAGAGCTTGGCCCACCGCCAATTCCTTATTGTTTCCTTGCACTTGGCTCAATGGGGCGAGATGAGCAACTGTTGGTAACTGACCAAGATAACGCCATCATTCTAGATGAGACCTATCAAGAAGAGAAACATAGTAAATACTTCGAAGCCCTAGCAAAATACGTCAGCGATGGTTTAGATGCCTGTGGCTACAAATATTGCACAGGCGATATTATGGCAACCAACCCACTATGGCGCATGACTCGTTCAGAGTGGGAAGAGTGTTTTGCTGACTGGATTGATAACCCGAACCCGAAAGCACTACTCAACGCCTCCATCTTTTTCGACTTGGATGGCGTCTATGGCCGCTTAAAATGGGCAGAACAGTTAACTAGCTTTATTGTTCGTCGCGCTCGAAAGAACAACCGCTTCTTAGCGTGTTTGGCTCGTAACGCACTAAACAGAACACCACCTCTAGGCTTTTTTAAAGACTTCGTGATGGAAAAAGATGGCAGACACAACAACTCCATCAACCTCAAACGTCGCGGTACTGCTCCTCTGGTCGACTTAATTCGCGTTCACTCTCTGGCGGTTGGTTCACGTGCACAGAACTCGTTTGAGCGTCTTGACGACATTATTGATGCTGGCATTTTGCCAAAAGGTCGAGCACAAGACTTAAAAGACGCGTTAGAGTTTATTTCCATGGTGCGTATTCGTCACCAAGCGACGGATGTGGAACTAGGCATTGATCCTGATAACAATATCGAACCGGAAAACCTCTCTGAGTTTGAACGTCGCAACCTAAAGGATGCATTCCAGATCCTAAGCAATGGTCAAAATTTCCTTAAGTTCCGCTACCAAGCGAACAAGAGCTTTAAGTGAGGTTTAGCATGATTAAAAAGCTCTTTCAGAAGCCAACCATTCAGTGGCCAACGAAGTTTGAACAAAAGCTGGAGATGGCGAAGGATGAGAATTTAATTGCGTTTTATAGCAACAAGCCGCCTGCTCCAGAAACACCGTTATCTGAGGTGGAGTTCGTGGCGTTAGATTTCGAAACGACGGGTTTGAATCCTGAAAAACATGACATCATTACTATTGGTTTAGTGCCGTTTAACCTGAAGCGAATTTTCCTACGTAACTCGCGTCATTGGAAGGTACGTCCACAGCGTGCACTCGATGAAGATTCAGTCATTATACACGGTATTACTCACAGCGAATTGATCGATGCACCTGACTTAGGCGATATCTTAAGCGAGCTGCTACCATGCTTAAGCGGGAAAATCATTGTTGTTCATTACCGTCGTATCGAGAGAGAGTTTCTGGATAAAGCGCTCAAAAGCCGTTTAGGGGAAGGTATTGAGTTTCCTGTTTTAGATACGCTGCACCTTGAAGAAACCATTCAACAGAAACGTTCCGGCTCTCTCTGGGAGCGTTTAAAAGGGAAAAAGCCAGAATCGGTTAGGCTAGCGCAATCTCGACGCCGTTATGGGCTGCCAGACTATACGCCTCACCATGCATTAACCGATGCAATTGCTACCGCAGAGCTACTGCAAGCGCAAATCGCCCATCATTACAGTGAAGAGCAACCCATCAGTGAGTTCTGGCTGTAATATACTTCACACTTAATAGCGATCAAAAAAGGAGCCAGATGGCTCCTTTTTTACTTAGGTTGAGACAAGATTACAGCTTAAAGCGTTGAATCTCTTGTTCAAGTTCGTGTGATAGCTCAGACAGGTGAGCAGCTTGTTCTGCTGCTTGATGAGCTTCGACTGACAGCTCGTTAGACACATCACGAATACCTTCAGTGTTACGAGTGATCTCAGTGGTTACCGATGCTTGCTCTTCTGCTGCTGAAGCAATCTGCGTTGCCATATCACTGATACGCTCAACAGCAGTGTGGATTTGCGTCAAGCTCGCTGCAGCCGCATTGGCATCATCAACACTGGTATCAGCTAGACGACGACTGTCACCCATAATACCGACCGCCTTGGCTGTTGTGCCTTGTAGCATCTCGATAGTTTCTTGAATCTCTTGCGTTGAAGCATGAGTACGTTGGCTCAATACGCGGACTTCATCTGCAACCACAGCAAAACCACGGCCTTGCTCACCTGCACGTGCCGCTTCGATCGCCGCGTTCAGTGCAAGTAGGTTCGTTTGCTCTGCAATGCCTTGAATCGTTGATAGAATCGTATTGATGCTATTTCCGTGTGCTTCTAGCTCTTGAATCACATCAGTAGCAACTTGAACTTCTTGCGCTAAGTTCTGAATAGAGCCTTGCGTTTGAGTTACTTGGCTTGAACCATGTGAACAAGCTTGAACCGCTTCTTCTGAATTACTTGCCGTGCTATCAGCATTACCTGCAATTTCTTGTGTCGCTGCTGCCATTTCGTTCACAGCCGTCGCCACCATGTTGATTTCATCTTGCTGGTAAGAGATACGCTGACTACGCTCCTCAGCTTGCTGTGCTGTCGTGCGAGCTTGCTCTGAAAGCGCAGAAGATACGTGGCTAAGCTTAGTAACCATTGTGTGCATGTTGCCAACAAAACGGTTGAAGTTTTCCGCCAGTTTACCTACTTCATCATCACTGCGTGGTTCTAGGCGTTGCGTTAAGTCACCTTCGCCAGATGCAATTTCTTCCAGTGCATTTGATACGCGGTTCAAGTCACGGAACAAGAAACCAACTAGCCAAGAAACTGCAAGAATAACCACAATCGTGATCGCCACAGCAGTAAACAATAGATCTCGTAGCAATACCGCATGACCTGCTTCTTCTGTTGCGCGATCCATTTCAATCGCAAACATCCAATGCGTACCAGGAACTTTATTGAAGTAGTAAAGCTTCTCTTTTCCTTTGATTATCGTATCTTCGATACGACCTTCATCGGCGGCGCGCTCAATTGCCTCTTCTGAAAAATCTTTTAGAACACTGGTGATAGGCTTAAGCGTCAAGCTTTTATCTGGATGTGCTAAGAAGGTGCCTTCATTCATGTCGATTAGCATCGCATGCGCGTTTTCACCTGCATCTAAGTTAATGACATCGCTGATAAGCTGATCGATCAGTACGTCCGCACCAACAACACCAACAAACTGACCATTTTTCATTACTGGCTCAGCAATGGTCACAAGTAGTGCATTAGTGATTGCGTCTTGATATGCGGCTGTGATGATTTGCTTACCCGCTGCATCAGCATCCTTGTACCAAGGACGTGTGCGAGGGTCATAATCAGCACGGTTACGCTCCGGATGAGAGCGGTACATATCACCGTTTGGTGTACCAAGGAAGATGTCATCGAAGCCACCAGCCTTGCGAGCTTGTTGTAGGAAAGGAACAACGTCTTGCTCGGTCGAGTAGTCGTTGAACGCAGTGGCAATATCT
Source organism: Vibrio sp. 1978 (assembly GCF_033344345.1). Taxonomy (NCBI): domain Bacteria; kingdom Pseudomonadati; phylum Pseudomonadota; class Gammaproteobacteria; order Vibrionales; family Vibrionaceae; genus Vibrio; species Vibrio sp. 1978. The sequence goes on along the minus strand of NZ_JAWPOP010000013.1, from coordinate 104,863 downwards.
TTACGGATATTGACCCAATCAGAAATTCCCTCTGACGCAGTAGTACTAAGACTTTGCGCACGTGAATAGACACCTGAACGAGTCTGATCAAATAATTGACCAGCCGACAACCAAGTAAGTGCTGTTGCCATCACAACAACAGCAGAAAGGCTTGCGCCTATAAGCTTTTGTTTTAATGATAATTTCATATTTATAGTTTTTTGAGTTGGGAGAACAGTTAAGGTGCATGAATATTACACACTTTTTTACGACTATTCACTAATTTTTAAAAAACAAAATAGCACATTAACTCTTTGTAAAATATGAACTTTCATGTGTCATTTTTTTGTCTCGAGCGTCATAAAAACCGCACAAAAAAGCCAGCAAATTGCTGGCCTTTTGATTAATTGTTAGTCAGACGGTTTTATAAAATGCCGAATTACTGACGCTCAGTTCGCATACCCATCAATAAGCTCACACACATTGCAAGCAGAATGAAGGTAAATGGCAGTGCTGTAGAAATGGCACCGGCCTGAAGAGCTTGAACCGCCTCGGAGCCACCAATCCATAGCAGAGCAACCGCAATTGCACCTTCCATGAATGCCCAGAAGACACGTTGAAGTACAGGTGCATCGACTTTACCACCTGCCGTGATACTGTCGATAACAAGTGAACCAGAGTCAGAAGATGTAATGAAGAACACAAGTACCAGCACAACAGCGATGATAGAAAGCATGCTACCAAATGGAAGAACATCAAACATTTGGAACATAGCGAGAGATACGTCAGTCAAGCCATTTGTGCCCAGCTCACCTACTTTATCAACAACTTGCTCGATCGCCAGGCCACCAAATACTGACATCCAAATAACAGTAACAGCGGTTGGAACAAGTAGAACGGCTGTAATGAATTCACGAACGGTACGACCGCGAGAAACACGCGCAATGAACATACCTACGAATGGTGACCATGAAATCCACCAAGCCCAGTAGAATACAGTCCAGCCTTGGAACCATGCCTCATCTGTACGACCAAACGGGTTACTTAGTGGAATAATATTCTCTACGTATGCCATAAGTGTGGTTGGAATCGAGCCTAAACTCGCCGCCCAACCGATAAGACCAACAAGGAGAAGTAGCAAGAACGCCACAACCATGTTGATGTTACTAATGACTTTAACGCCACCATCAATACCACGTACCACTGAAACAACAGCAAGCAAAGTTACAACGGTAATGACGACGATTTGTAGGCCAAGGCCTGGCTCAACACCAAATACGTGATGAATACCACTTGCTGCTTGCTGCGCACCTAGACCTAGGGATGTAGCAAGACCAAATAAAGTCGCAAGCACAGCCAGAATGTCCACAATGTGGCCAGCCCAACCCCATGCACGATCACCCAGAAGTGGGTAGAAGATCGAACGCATAGATAGCGGTAAACCTTTGTTGTAGGCAAAGAATGCTAAAGAAAGTGCTACAACACCGTAAATTGCCCATGGGTGAAGGCCCCAGTGGAACATCGTTGCACCCAGTGCCAATCTCGCGGCTTCTGGTGTATTTGCCTCAACACCAAGTGGCGTTTCATACCAACCGGTGAAGTAAGCGACAGGTTCTGCAACACTCCAGAACATTAAACCGATACCCATACCAGCTGCAAATAGCATTGCAAGCCATGACATAAACGAGTAATCGGCAACAGCGTCTTTACCACCTAGTCGAATCTTACCCATTGGTGAGACGATAAGCGCCAAACAGAAAATAACGAAAATGTTACCTGCAATAATGAACAACCAATCGAATGAACCAATAATTTTCCACTTCAGCCCATCAAGTGCCGTCTTTGCGGTATGTGCATCTAGAACTAATGCAGCGACAAGAAACAGCGCAATTAAACCTGCACTAATACCAAAAACTGGGTTATGAACATCAAAACCCCATTTTTGAACGTTGTCCTGACCTACCGTATAGTCGGTACTATCGATACTGTACTTATCTATACCCTTTGTCATCGTTCCTCTCTATTTTTGTAGTGTTTTTACGTACCAAACAAAAAAATCTTTCGAACACGATACGTTTTGCATTCCGTGAAGGCGCAAGATCCTATCATTTGACACGTTTTTGTCTATCTTTTTGCTATTAAAAAATCCAATAACTTACTTTTCACTGTGTGGTTACGGCCTTTGATAGAACAAATCACTACTACAATAGTTAGACCACAAACATTTATTGCTATAATAATTTTAGCTCTTCTTATTTTGTCGAAAAGGCGCGACAAAATGGTATTGAGGACACGGCGTAAAATTGTAGGGGTAATTTTTGATTTCCCCCCTTTAAATAAGGGCGCATTTAAGTTAGTGTCGCCTCGATAAATGTTCCCTACAGACTGGATGAATAAATTGGAAAAGTACGAAGAAGTATTGGTCTCGATTCGTCAGATCATCCGCGCTATTGATTTACATTCTAAAAAGCTGAGCAAAGAGTCTGGATTGACTGCTCCACAGTTGATTTTGATGCGCGCTATCAATGACTTAGATAACGTGACGATTAAACAGTTGTCTAGCCACACTAACATGAGCCAAGCGACCGCAACGACCATTCTAGATAGACTAGAACGAGGCCAGTTTGTTGAGCGTCAGCGCAGTGTTCAAGACAAGCGTAAAGTGCATGCTGTACTTACGAGCAAGGGCCAAGAAGCCTTAAAACAAGCACCAACGCCGCTGCAAGAGCACTTCATTAATCGATTCCAAAAATTGGAAGAATGGGAGCAATCCCTTCTACTATCTTCCGTTCAACGCATCTCGACGATGATGAATGCAGAGGACATCGATGTTGCTCCAATGCTAGAGCTTGGTAGCATTACCAAAGCCGATTAGTTTCGCTCCCACGTGCTCGCTTTTTGCGGGCACTACTCTCCTACTCAGTCAAGCCAGTTTCAAACGCATATTTTGCTAACTCTGCCGTCGAATGTAAGTCCAACTTGTGCTTAATGTTATGGCGATGCGTCTCTACCGTTCGATAACTAATATTGAGTAAAGTGGCGATTTTTTTGCTGCTGTTTCCTTGAGCAACTAATTTAAGTACCGCTTCTTCCCTGCGGCTGAGAGGATTCGTTTTTTGCGTGGCAGGCACCACTTCTTGGGTAAAGAGTGTTTGTGTGACGGATTCACAGAAATACGTCGAGCCTTGGTTCACCGTTTTTATTGCTTGCACCATTTTCTCGGCCGAGATTTCCTTGAGCATATATCCTACGGCACCAGCTTGCATGACCTTCATGATGTACTCGCGATTATCGTGCATGGTCAACATAAGTATTTTGCTCTCTGGGCGCGCTTCTTTAATTACACCAGTCGCTTCAATACCGTTCATTATAGGCATGCTGATATCCATCAATATGACATCCGGTTGCAAGTGCTTTGCGACCTCTATCGCTTCCAAACCATTACTTGCTGTACCCACCACTTCGATGTCAGGCTCTAACTCCAAACGAGCCATGAAGCCATCCAACACCACTTGATGATCATCGACAATCACTACACTAATCGGTTTATCCATAAACTATTTCATCCAAATTAAGCAGCACGGTAATCTCTGTTCCCAAGCCAAGCTCACTCATTAGCTCAAATTCACCACCGATGAACTCTACACGCTCTTGCATATTCCTTAACCCAATCCCTTGTTGGTGCACTGCTTGGTTAACCACAAACCCAACGCCATCATCACGTATGAGTAATTGCAGCATATTGCCCATTTTTTGCAAAGTAACCGTTACTTTTTTCGCTCGCGCATGTTTTTCAATGTTATTCAAAGACTCCTGAGCGACGCGATATAGCGTCGTTGCGACTTCCGAAGTCAGTTTGTGCTGCTGAGTATCGAAATTGCTCTCGATATCAATCCCGGAATGGGAATGAAAATCCTGTAGCAAGGTCGTCAGTGCTGCTTCTAAACCGATATCATCGAGGGCGCTTGGACGGAGCTGATGAGAAATATGCCGCACCTCATTTATCGCGGTGACGAGCGATCGTTGTGATTTATCTAAGTGGGATTTGAGTTTTTCGTCTTCCAGTCTATGACTCATTAAGTCTAAATGACATTTACTGGAGACTAACAACTGATTGATTCCATCATGCAGTTCTCGCGCTAAATGCTTTTTCTCATCTTCTTGGAACATCACGGTTTTATGTGCCAATTCTTTCAGGTTCTTATCAGCGAGGCGATGCTCGTGCAGATTGATCGCCAAAGTGAGAACAATGATTACAGCAACGGTCACCGCTAAGATCACGACGACTGAGAAAAATGTCGTTTCGATATTTTTGTTCACTGCCGCGCGCATATTGGCGACTTCTCGGCTGACATCCTCAATATACAGCCCAGTCCCTATCATCCATTCCCACTTATCGAGCCATGCAGCGTAACTAAGCTTAGGGACGACTTCACCCGTAGATGGCTTTTGCCACAGGTACTGATGAAATCCGCCACCGGATTGCGCTTGATACAATAAAGCTTCGATTAAGCGATCGCCATTTTCGTCTTCAAGATAGAGTAAGTTTTCCCCGACAAGCTCTGGAAGAACTGGGTGTACAAGGTTGGTACCATATTTATCATAAGCAAAAAAATAGCCGTCAGACCCATAACTCAAACGATTTAAAATCGCTTTCACACGCGTTTTGGCAACACTCTCTTCTAATGTCGGATCGTTGTAGATGTAAGAAATGGAGTCAAAAGCGACGTCGACCGTATCTTTCAGCGCCGCTTCTTTTGATTGGATCAGGTTTTGATGAAAGATCTCTACCTCCCTTTTGCCAAGGGTCTTGGTTTGATAGATAGAGATCCAGCTGATACTCGCTGACACCAATACCACGGGTATCAGTGTCAGCAGAATTAACTTTGCTTTGAGAGGCATCCCTTCCCTCCATGAAACGCTGCCTTTACAGCTTACTATCTTAGCAGTACAAACCAATCGATTGTGTCTGCATAGACATAATTAACAGCTTAACAACTTGTCTCAAAAGGTAAAAACTCTCAGTTCACAAAATCTCTTTATTATCGAGTGATTAACTCATACCGTAAAAACCTGGGAAAAACAGCAAAGACGCCAACACAACAATCTGAATCGCGATGAATGGCATCACACCTTTGTAGATATCACGCGTAGTAACCCCTGCTGGAGCGACACCTTTTAGATAAAACAAACTAAAGCCAAATGGCGGTGTGAGGAACGACGTCTGCAAGTTCATCGCAATAAGAATCGCAAACCACGTCATATTAATGCCCATCAATTCAGCGACTGGCGCAATAATTGGCACGATGATAAAACAGATTTCAACGAAGTCGATAAAGAAACCTAAAATCAGAATCACCACCATGGTAATAATAAGGAATCCCCACTTTTCACCCGGCAGTTCTAACATCCACTCTTCAACTAAATAATCACCACCAGTGTAGGTAAATGCCATTGAGAAGGCGGTCGCACCAAGTAAGATCGCAAAGACCATTGCGGTTACTTTAACTGTCTCTTTTGATGCATCATAAATCATCGACCAACTAAACTGCTTATACAATAGCGATAAAATAATCGCACCTGCACCACCCAGTGCCGCTGACTCTGTTGGTGTTGCAATCCCTGCAAAGATGGAGCCCAATACCACGATGATTAATGCTAAAGGTGGCAATACAGCTTTCAGTGCGGTGAGCACTTCTTGTTTACGACTGATCGACTCATCGCGCTCTATCGCCTGTGCGGCTTGAGGGTTCAACTTCGCGTAGATGAGAATGTAGATCACATAGGCGCCAACAAGTGTAATACCGGGCCAGATCGCAGCTTGAAATAGGTCCCCTACCGGTACGCCAAGTACATCACCCAACAAGATCAACACGATAGAAGGTGGGATAATTTGGCCCAACGTGCCAGACGCACAAATAGTCCCACACGCTAAACCTTTGTCGTAATTGTACTTGAGCATCACAGGAAGAGATATTAAGCCCATCGCAACAACTGATGCGCCTACCACACCCGTTGAAGCTGCAAGCAATGCGCCAACTAACACGGTAGAAATAGCGATACCACCGCGAACGCCACCGAACAAACGCCCCATTGATTCTAGTAGCTGTTCAGCAAGCTTCGTTTTCTGTAGCACTAGCCCCATAAAAACGAACAGCGGTACGGCCATTAGCACCGTATTTTCCATAATGGACTGAATTCGATATGGCATAAAAGCAAACATCTCGATGCCTTCAGCCCAAACACCAAAAATCAGCGCGATACCACCAAAAGTAAAGGCAACGGGAAATCCCAATAGAAGCGCAAAGAGCGCAACAAAAAACATCACTATACCGATCATAATGACTTCCTTTTACGACTTACCGTTATTACCGGCATAGATGAGATGAGGGTTGACAATTTTGTTGATTGAATGAAGTAACAATCCAATACCACTCACCGCCATAAAGAAAAATGACAGCGGAATCATCGCTTTGATAATCCAACGATATGGTAAGCCACCTGGGTCACCAGACGTCTCGCCTAACGCGTAACTCTCCTTGGCGAAATCAATACCAAACCAAGCTACCAGTAGGCAAAAAGGGAATAAGAAAAATAGTGTGCCTATGATGTCGATGATGGATTGTGCTTTGTAAGATAAGCGTTCATAAAAAATGTCGACGCGGACATGGCCACCGGACTTAATTGCGTAAGGCACACCAAGCAAGAACACGGCAGAGAATAGATGCCATTCCATTTCTTGGAATGCGATAGACACATCATTAAACACGTAACGCATGACAACGTCGTACACAACGTTTGCTAACAACAAAATAAACAGGATGCTGGATAACCATCCGAGAAAATCGCTAAAGCGGTTAAATAATCGCTCAATATAAATAAGACTTCTCATTCCGAACTCCGTGGAACGTTTAGATGCGCTCCGCTATGGTGCGGAGCATTCATTATGAAGTTTTCTTGGGCTTCGATAGCAGGCTAAACCTCTCGGCATCGCCTGCTTCATAACGTTATTGTTGAGCTTGACTGTTTAAGTACGCTCGGTGCGAAATATCTGACCATGGTCGAACTTGATTCATATAGTTCGCTTGCGACTCTTGAATCTCTTTCGCCAAAGCATCTTTTTCTGCATGTTCTTTCAACAAACGATCGTTTGCTTCTCGCAACGCAGCTACTACTTCAGGTGGGAAATCTTTTACTTCAACATTTGGGTATTCAGACTTAATAGATGCCCAGTTTTTGCCGCTTTCGTGTTTCGATTGCGTGTACATATCGTAAGCGGCCGTTTTCATGGCTACTTGCAAAATCGCTTTTAGATCATCAGGTAGACGGTTCCAGGTGCGCTTGTTAACGAGGAACTGAAGCTCAGTCGCTGGCTCATGCCAACCTGTGTAGTAGTAAGGCGCGATTTTGTGGAAGCCCATACGTAGATCCAGCGATGGACCAACCCATTCCAAGGCATCAATTGTGCGACGCTCTAGAGAAGTATATAGCTCACCAGGGGCGATATTCGTTGGCTTGGCACCTAACTCAGCCAAAATCTCACCAGCAAACCCTGGGATACGCATTTTCAAACCCTGTAAGTCCTCGACGGACTTGATCTCTTTTTGGAACCACCCGCCCATCTGAGTATCGGTATTACCGCCAGGGAAAGACATCAAGTTATGTGGAGAGTACACTTTTTCCATCAGCTCCATACCACCGCCGTAGTAAAACCATGCATACTGCTCAGTTGGCAACATACCGAAGGGCATAGAAGTGAAGTAAAGTGTGTTTGGAACCTTACCCTTCCAGTAATAAGACGCTGAGTGACCCATGTCATACTGACCCGACTTAACCATATCAAACACCCCAAAAGGCGCTTTATGCTTGTTTGCGGAATCAATGCGGATTTGCAAACGTCCGTTGGACATCTCTTCCGCCATTTTGGCCATGTTTTTTGTGGTATCACCAAAAATTGGGAAATTAGGCCCCCAAGTTTCAGCAAGCTTTAAACGATAGACTTTTTCAGCAGCGTTTACAGAAGTCGCTGCGAGTGCCATCGCGGCAGCGACAGCGGTTGTTTTGAGCACTCGTTTTAAAGATTTTTGGATTAGACTCATCGTTCACGTCCTTTATCACCAAGGTTATTGTTGTCATCCATTTCATTAGGATTGGCTGTATTCGGTATAAAAGATGTAACAATGTTGTCTAATGCGAAATGGGCATGAACACGGAAGCGAGTAAGTCATCAATAAGGTATTAGCCTAAGGTATTACGTACAAGTACGTAGGATAATCGTCATGACAAAAGACTGTTAATAGCAAAATCAATAAATTATATTTTTATCTATGAATAAAAATAAAAGACAATACGTACGTATTTTTCTGCCAAAAAATTTACATAGTATTTAAGAAAATGTGACAAACCACTTATTGGTAGTGTTAAAGTCAGTACTTAATGCATTATTTCCAATACCAAGATAAAAAAAATACCTCGGCATCGGCCGAGGTATTCAATCTAGAACGGTAGCGGTAATTAAACTGCTTTGTAGATAACTTTGTTACCTGCTAACTGCTCTTTTTGAACTAGGTTTTCTTCAAGAAGCTTCTTTAGTGCGCCAGTAGCCCATGATGCCGCTTTAGTATCTTCTTGACCTGCAGCTAGACCGATGCCTTTAGGGTTAATACCTTCAGCATTCGCAATAACGATGTCTAATACTTGTTGTTGCTTAGGAGTAAGGGCAACATCAACTGTTTTCACTGCAGCTACTTTTTTATCAGCTACTACTTTCTCCGCAACAGCTTTTTCAGCAACAGAAGGTGCTACTGCTTTTTCCGCAACAGGCTTCACTGCTTTAGGTGCTGCAGCTAAGTTTGCTACTGTCGCTTTAATGCGTTTTTGCAGTTTCATCTGCACTTTACGCTTATGAGCAAGTCTCATTGAATATTTCTCCAGTTCACTGCATCTCAGCAGGGATGAAAATTTGAAGCGCGTTTTATACCAAAATTCACAAGCAATTTGTAGGTTTTAGCGGCGAAACGCGATGAAAAATGCGCTCAAAGCATAGAACGTCTACTATTTAATCAGATATTTTATGAACGGATTTATTGAATACTGGGTATAAAAACAGAGGTTTGTTTTATTTTAAATGCAAGTCAATGCACATAAAGCTGCCCACTCATTTTTGAACAAGTATTCGATGAGGTTATAAGCATGGAAACGCTGCACCTAACAAATTCACATTTCAAACCCAACTCCCCTATCAACAGAATACTTTTGTTGCTCGTTGCACTCATCACTTTGTTTTTGGTTGCCATTTCTCCGGGATGGAAGCAAGCCATGTTGTCGGTCATTTTGATGTCTGCAATCGTTGGTTTCGCCATCTTGATGATTAAGAAAAGCCAAGTCACTTTTACGCTGACAGCTTCTCACTTTCAGCAACACCTTTTTAAAGGAGGTTGGGTCGTCCGATGGCGAAATATTGAGTCAATCGGTATTTGTAGCTACCAACAGGAAGGGTGGCACCAACCGCTACCTTGGATCGGTATTCGTCTAAAACACTACTCACCCTACTTAAATTCAATCTGCCCTCGTATAGCGACAGAAATTCTCCTCAGCCAGCGAGCACTGCTTTACTTAGGCGCGAAACAAAATCAGTGTGAAGATAAGTTTGAGGATATGGTGCTTGACCCTAAACCGTATATAAACAGAGATGGGATTGAGTACAAAGGTTTGTTAGCGATGCTCGCCAACCGGATGAAGTATCAGAGAGGCTTTTATGGCTACGATCTATTTATATCAGCAAGTGATCTAGATCGTGAGGCTGAGGATTTTGTGGGACTGACTCGGCGATACTTAGCTGCCGCCGAGCCAGAATAATGCTTAGTACACGCACTTTTAGTAAAGCGGCATCTCGTCAGCAACGAACGGGTTAGTTTTACGCTCGTGACCGAAAGTCGATTGAGGGCCGTGACCAGGGACAAACGTGACATCATTGCCTAAAGGCCACAATTTCTCTTTGATAGAACTAATCAACGTATTGAAATCACCTTGTGGGAAGTCAGTTCGACCAATGCTACCGTTAAATAAAACGTCACCCACAAACGCTAAACGCGCTTCTTCACTGTAAAGCACAACGTGACCAGGTGTATGACCAGGTGTATGGAATACGTTCAGCACTTGATTACCGAACGTGACAGTGTCACCCTCATTTAGCCATTGGTGCGGTTCAAACGCTTCTGTCAGCGGGAAACCAAACATTTGGCTCTGACCTTCCAAACCTTGCAACCAGAAGTTATCTGCCTTGTGAGGACCAACAATCTCTGTACCGCCAAGCAGTGCAGACAGCGGCTCCGTGCCACCTACGTGGTCCAAGTGACCGTGTGTTAGCACTAGGTTTACCACGTCAACACCCAACTCTTTGATAAGCATAGCGAGCTGCTTTTCATCGCCGCCTGGGTCAACCACAATACCTTTCATGGTTTCGTCACACCAGACAATAGAACAGTTTTGAGAGAAAGATGTTACTGGAACAACTTGGTATTTCAGAGCCATAGATAACCTATACCGAATAAATTTGCGTGAAAACTGCCGCAACTATGACACTAAGGCCTAGCGACTTCAAGCTTTGAACTGTGGGTAATCGACGACGTTCTGAGACTAGAAACCTTGTCTCAACTGGCACTACCAGGAACGAACAGCACCCGTATCGATATGAATAAAGTTACTACCTGGATAATAACCCACGCCACCGGCTTTTAGGCTTAATGCAGCATCACGAACCGTTGAAAGCTTCACGCCGTCTAAACGGAAATCAATGGCCTTTCCTTCCATGTGCATGCTCTTTTTCGCTACACGAGAAGACCCGTTGCGCAGCGAGGCGTTAGTGGCAGGAGAACGGTAACCTGAAATGACGATCACCTCTGCTTCTGTACCAATTAACTTTTGAATTTGGCTTATTTGATCGAACAAGCGTCGATCCATCGGATGAACCTCGTTCAGTCGATGGTCTCGACAAAACTCATTCAGCCTTTGCAGTTCATCATTAATGTATCGTTTTCCATCGAAATAGCATGTTTCGAGGATCTCTCCAGTATTAAGGTTGTTCATCGCCAGCGCACGTGGCTCGTCAGGGAGTGAAGCCCAAGAAAATGATGGCAGGGCAGACGCCAACACCACACCACCAGCGGTCATTTTAAGGAAATCTCGGCGGGAAAAGTTACGACTTACCATTTCAAAATACAGTGCTCAACAACTAGACAAGTCGTGGACATTAACCAAACACATTTGTCACGTCAAATGCATAAAACGCTCCATCTTGATTTTCAGATGCAGTAATTATTGCTTAATTATTGAACGAAAAGAGGATTCTTCGTTTTGTAAATTTTCCTTAAATATTTCAACTGCGGTGATCGTACTTATAGATATCATCACGGTAGTAAAGCGTTCCCTCTTCCAACCATGCTGTTTGATAAATGATGTGTACTTGAATGCGCTCTCCCAAAGGAACTGACGTGTTAGACCGACGAGAACTTTCTCGCTTTTTCGCTAAACGTTCTTCCAGCCCCTGAGTTTTGAACAGAAGTTCCGCTAATTGGTCTGCATGTTCTACACGAACACATCCTGAGCTGAATGCGCGTCTGTCCTGTTCAAACAAGTTCTTACTTGGCGTGTCATGCAAATAAATAGCTTGTGGGTTAGGCATATTGAACTTGTACAATCCCAGTGCATTTTGTAAGCCCGACGCCTGTCGCATACGATAAGGAAATGTTCTCGGATTCACCGTTGCCCAATTGATGGTTGTAGGGTCAATAATTTCGTTCGAAGTCCAAGACCGAATGATTTGAATGTTATGGTTAATCAAATACATCGGATTACGTTTTACTTTAGGAATAATGTCTTTAACCATGATAGTCCAAGGCACGTTCCAAGTTGGGTTGAGAATAACTGAATCCAGTGCTACCGACATGATGGGCGTTTTTCTTGATGCTCTCCCTACCACAACTTTAGACTCAAACAAGGGTTGACCGTCATGCCAATACGTGACTTCGTATCCAGGCACGTTAACAAAGACAACATTATCCCTTTCTTTCGACCAAATTCTTGAACGCTCAGAATTCAACGCCAGCAGATGCAATCGCTCTTGAGGAGAAAAGTTGATCCATCGAATGGTATTCGGGCCGATAACGCCATCTTCTTTCAAACCATGAATACGCTGGAACTCTTTTATCGCAAGCTCTAATTGTTCGTCATATTCTTCAGTGACTAAATCCAAGTAAGAAACATCTACGCCTACGATCTCCATTCGCTCAATCAATAGGGGTCTGTTTTCTAATATATCGCCAACACGTGCTAGCCCAGTTTGTTGATAGGCAGGATATTGGTACTGAGAATGTTCCGATAGCGAAGAATAGGCGGAGTAGAAAGCATCATCTGTTTGTAATGGAGACCGGAGACTTGCCAAAAACTGACCAAGTTTGCCAACCGTAATCTCATTACTCAGAACCGATAAAGTATCGATGCTAGGAGCGGGTAACGTAACATGGGCTTTGTCTGTAAATAGCCAATTAATCCCTTCTTCGGGGAGTTGCTCAAGATAACTAAGGTACATCAAGAGTGAATCTGTCATCACTAAATCGAAGTCGAGATTATCTCCCTGCCACCTTACTTGGTTTATCCGGTGAAGTTGATTTTCGAATTCATCGGTGACATCCGCAAGTGCAACCAGGTTTACTTGAAAAAGAAACTGCTCAATATCACTTTCATTTTCCCAGTTCAAACGGTAATTGGTGCTTTGATACAGTTGATCAATCACCTCTGGATAATGGATCATTTTTTCTACAGACAGCTTTTGTACCGCTCCCTCTTGCTCGACTTGCGCTGAAGCTTCGAGAGAAACGACGGTGGAAAAGCTGCAAAACGGCACCAGAAGTGCCGTCATGATTAAAACCCTAGCAAACACTGAAATGATCCTTGCGCTACTTGCCATAATAAAAAGTATGGCAAATATCTCACAGCTTGCAGGTTTAAAATTAAGAATCTGATGCCGAAAACGACAACAAAACTCTCTATAAGTAATTACTCAATGATCTTTCTAGATAATTCTCGACCAATGGTTGTCCCATTGCACTCCGCTTGCGAAGGTACTTTTTGACTCCTCTGGTCTTTGCTCTACCACTTTTCCCGCACCAGAGCTGACTCGGAACTCATCGCCATAGACCACAACACCAGAGGCGTCTGGTAACGCACTTAGCTCTACCAATTTGCCAGTAGATTTAGACCATATACCATAACAACTGCCCGGAGGCGAAGTGGCTAAGATCCATTCATCGGTTGCTGCAATACTCGCAACGTAGTGATTGAAACGCGCCCACTCTTCAGGTTCAGCTTGAAGATCTTGCATTTCACCACCACGTGTGTGCATGGCGATCAAGGCTGGATACTCATCCGGCTCACCACGATATTGCTGCCCACAAAGCACGGTTTCCGCACCATCATGGGCTAAGTGGCGAATACTCAACTTGTGATCCGGTAAAGAAACCTGATCCAGCAACGCACCATCTTGTGAAAGATAACTTAAGCTCGGTTTCATCGTTTCAAGGTTCAGTGGTTCACGGCCGTTGGTGTGTACGCCACCGACGCCAATCGCTAGTGCGCCGTCAGGCATCATGATCACTTCATGCGGGCCAAGGCCAAAACCTGTTAACTCATCGATTTTTTGATATTGCTTCTGCACATCATAAACACCAATGATCCCGCGACTTGTCCCCCTCTCCCCTTCTGTGGCAAATAGCAATGTGCCATCATGGGAGTAAACACCATGCCCATAGAAATGGCGATTTGGCTTTGCTAGTTGCAGTTTGATCATCTGCTCTGAGCGATAATCAAACACCATGAAGAAAGTACCTGGTCGACGACCAAAAACTACGGCGTGGCCTTGTTGGTTTGTTGCCACACCGTGACCACGTTCAGGAATCGGCAATGAAGATAGCGACATACCATGCTCATCCGCTACCACCGCTGCATATTTATCTCTGCCAATGATAGAGCAGCCGATCAACGCAGGCTCACGTGAGCTTGTTGAGGCACAACCAAATGGCATCATAGGTGTAGCTGCCCCGAATAGAGCAGCTTTCAGTAAGTTTCGGCGGGTTTGATCAGTCACCATCGGTTGCATTAAATCCTATAACCACGCCAAGCTCGATCGCCACCTCTTCGTGAATCAGGTACTTCAATTGCTCTAGCTTATTGTATTGAGAGAGCACCATGCGATAGCCTTCTTTTGTTTGTAGTGCAGCAAACAAGCTCTTATCTTCTGGCCAAGTTTCTAACGCCATTTCAAACTGATGAATGACACGGTCTGCGAGATCTGCATGGCCTTGCTCTCTAAGTAGCGCATCTAGACCATTCCCGTTAGCAAAGTACAACGCTTCCATCCCTTGAAGGTTGGCTTTTAAGTTTGAAAGCGAGGTCTCTGAACGCCACGATTCTGAGAAATACGGGCGAGGCTTACCAATCTTCGCTAGCGGTCGGCTCAACTTCTTCATGCTGTATTCAAGCTGATTCGAGAGCAGTGAAATGTACTCAGATTCCCATTCTGTCATCTCTAGCGATTTCCAAGGGTTTTCTGCCCAAGAATCCGCGATGATCTGCGCTTTGTTATCGAGGTTTTCTGCAATCGAAACACCTGTCGCACAGGTATTGCTATTGCTAGATAAGGTCGACGCTTTATCGTAAAGCAGCCATTCCAATGCACCTAAACCTTGCACGGTGACACTTTGGGTGGAGATATCTTCTGCACTCCAAGCTTGATCAGATTTCGTCAGTACAGACATTTTACGACCAGTGGTGTTCTTTTTATCTGGCCAAAACTGAACATTCCAGCTTTGCTCCAACGCCGTAGCAGGGCCACGTTCTTGACCTTGTAATGCCATCCACGCCAGCATCGTTTGATGCCACTGCTGTTTTACTTGTGCATCATCTTTCGACTCTGATGCGCAGTAATCTGCGAAGCGTTGTTCAAGTTCTGTGGTTTGCGCTAAAAACGTCTGAGCTGATTGAAACTCCACCTCGTACACGCTTTGAGAAATATGACTTGTACTCTCAGGCTTGGCAGAGCTCGAACCGATGGTCGATTGGCAACCAACCAAACTTAACGTTGCGGCAATCGCACTCACTAATAGTGTTTTTTTCATGGTTGCTTCCTTATAGAGAATTCAGAAACGCAATCAATGCGTCACGTTCTTTTTTGTTCAGTGCTAAGACGTTTTGTTTCGCCGTTTCAGCTTCGCCGCCGTGCCACAACACTGCTTCCATCAGGTTACGAGCGCGACCATCATGTAAGAAGTAAGTATGTCCGTTTACTTCTTCGGTATAACCAATGCCCCATAGCGGTGCTGTTCGCCACTCGCGGCCGTTTGCTAGGTATTCCGGACGGTTATCGGCTAAGCCTTCACCCATGTCATGCAAAAGCATGTCGGTGTATGGGTGGATAAGCTGCTCAGAAAGCGCTGGTAACTCTGGTCGTTTCGCCGTTTTAACACTGGTCTTGTGGCAGCTTTCACAGCCAGACGCAGCAAAGATTTGCTGACCAAGTTTCACGTTAGGGTCATTGACATTACGGCGAATAGGTACGGCTAAGTGTTGGCTGTAAAACTCTACGAAGTCGAGAATATTTTCACTCACTTCAGGTTTGCCGCCATTTGGCATGTCGTCACAAATGCTTTGTTTCGAGGTACAGTTTTCATTTGGGAATAAATGGCTCGTAAGACCCACATCACCATTGAATGCTGCTGCATTTTGCTGCATTAACGTCGGTTGTCCTGCTTTCCAGCCAAAACGACCAATCGAGAAATTGTCCTTCTCAATATCCCACACCTTATTGACTTTGCCTGAGATACCGTCTTTGTCGGCATCTTGTTCATCAGCCCAAGCAAGTAGCGTTTCGTCGGGAATACTCTCTAACAAACCAAGGCCGATCATTGGCGGTGCCACGCGTGCTGAGAACTCGGTATCAGGGTGCATATCGCCGTAACCCAGATCGGTAATGTTCAAATGAGGTTTTCTTAGCGTCACCGTCGTACCGTCTTTAAATTTCACTGGGACATCGGTGTAAGTGATTTCGATTTTGCCTTCTGGCGTTTGATCTTGCAGGGCGAAATCTTGAAGCTGGCCACCATAAGTCGGCTCAGGTATGCCGCCATCTTTGATGTAAGCTTTCTTTTGTTCTGGCGTCATCGCAGGAATGCTTAAGCGCACTAACATAGACACGGCATGTAAATCATCTTTCTCTGGCGGATGACCACGACCGTCTTTGATGTGACAATTCTGACAACCATTGGTGTTAAAAAGCGGGCCTAAGCCATCACGAGCGTCTGTTGACGCTGGCGCTTGTACCCAAGGGTTGCGGAAAAAGCTGTTACCGACGCTAAAATCGAGGCGTTTGCTCATTGGCAAGTTAGCAGCAGGAAGAGAATAGGCATTCGCGCCGTCTTTTTTAACACTGGTTTTGCCACCAGACTTAACATCATAAGCCATGGCAGAAGAAGAAAGGATCGCGGCTAGCGCAGAAATTAGGTATGGCTTCATATCATTGCTCTACATAGACAACAAGGGTGATAACAACGAGCTCAAACGTCAAAAGGGCTCACAAAGAGCCCTTATTTATTATGGTTTTCTTATTAAAACTCGTGGTCAGCAGTATCAGGGCTTAGGCTGTCGATGCCGACAATGCTTGCCGCGCGCTCAATCGCACCGGTTTGTGCTACCAACGACATGATGGTGTCGTTTACTAGCGCGTTGCCTTGTGCGTTACCCGCTGCAATAAGTTGGTCAAAGTGCTGGTTGTTCTTCTCTGCAGAAGTCACTAGCTCACCAACTTGGCTACGTGTTGTATCAAACTGCTTTTGAATTTCGGTCGCTGCTTTCTTGTCTTTTTGAGCAACAAGGTCAGCGATACTTGGACCAGATAGCTCTTTGCCGTTTACACTTTTGTATGTACCTGTGTAAACGTTGTAGATGCCTTGCTCATTGTAGTAGTGAGAGTTGTGCGTGTTGTCTGAGAAACAATCGTGCTCGTCTTCTGTTGAGTTCGCTTCCAGTGCTACCTTCATGCGCTCACCCGCTAGCTCACCTAGAGAAAGAGAACCCATGCCGAATAGCATCTTACGTAGACCATTGTCTGCTGAGTCGTTCAGTAGCTCTTCACGGTAGTTACCTTTCACTTCAGCAGACCACTGCTTTTCCATCCACTCAAGGTCTTGAACCAGTAGATCAGCGGCTGCTTTTAGGTACTCTCCACGACGATCACAATGGCCATTCGTACACTCAGAACCCACAACGAAATCAGTGTAAGCGCGTTGACCTGCACCCGCGTTAGTACCGTTTAGGTCTTGACCCCAAAGTAAGAATTCAATCGCGTGGTAACCTGATGCAACGTTTGCCTCAGAACCACCTACTTCGTTTAGATCCGCTAGCAATTCTGGAGTGATTTTTGAAACGTCCAGTTTAGAAGCACCGATCTGTAGGCTAGTGTTCGCGATGATGTTGGCAGCAGCGCCCTCGTTACCCAATTCGTATTGGTAATCAGCCGCTACGTAGTCAATCAAACCTTCATCAAGTGGCCATGCGTTCAGCTGACCTTCCCAATCATCAACAATCGCGTTACCAAAACGGAAAACTTCAGACTGTTGGTAAGGCACGCGAGAATCTAGCCAAGCTTGTTTTACTTCTTCAAGCTTTTTCGCTGATGGTGATTGTAGAAATTCGTCGATTTTTACGTCAAGCGCCTTCGCTGTTGTTACTGAATCAGCAAACACAGCATGGGCAACGTCTGCGTAATGTTCGACTACTTGTTGTTTAGTTACTGTGGCAGCAACGGTAGAACCACTGGCAATGAGGAGTGATGCAGCAATAGATTGGACTAAAACTTTTTTTGCATTCATCTGAAGCATCCTTGTTGAGCTTTTCAATTATCGTATTGGTAGTGCTAATTATTCTTATTTGCACTTTAGTCTCGAGATAATACAAATTTACAATTTATTTGCAACTCCAGATACAAAAAAACCTCATAAAAATGAGGTTTTTCACAGGCTTTATTGTCAGTTTTATCTTTAGGATTAAACCTTTAGGTCATGTTTTCCGTGAGAGACTTTTGCCTTCAGATAATTTTCGTTGCCATCTTTGATATGTGCAGAGGTATTGACAACCTCGCCAATTTCAATTCCGTACTCAGATAACTCACGAATTTTCTTAGGATTGTTCGTCACGAGGCGGATCTTATTCACGCCTAAAGCTTCTAGCATTTGTGCTGCTTCTGTGAAATCACGCAGGTCATCATCAAAGCCCAAATGGTTGTTAGCTTCGTACGTGTTCATGCCCTGGCTTTGTAAGCGGTATGCATCGATCTTATTGTACAAACCAATACCACGACCTTCCTGACGGAGATACAAGATGATACCACCGGACTCGCCCATGCGATTGATCGTCTCTTCTAGTTGCTCACCACAGTCACAGCGTGAAGAGTGGAACACATCGCCTGTCAAACACTCAGAGTGCATACGAACTAAAGGCATGTCCTGAGTTTGGTCCGCTTGTTTAAAGATAATAGCAACATGCTCTTTGTCTGTCTTCAGACCATGGAAAGACAGAATTTCGGCATCAATGTTACTTTTTGCCCCGACTTTAAAATCTACTCTGGCACGTACTTCCGCCATATCTATACTCACTCGATTTATTGCTTGATGCGCTTGATGCGTTTTCGTTATTGCATTCATGGGATTTACTCGTTGCTCTCAACTATGGGGACTGATACCGCATTTTGCAATATAGAGATCACAATTGAGGGCAGTTATCCACTCAAGACAGCAAAAGAGAAACACTCTCCAACTGAACAATTGTTATATTATAACAATTTAAAAAAACTACAATAAAAAACCCCAGACAAATTTTGTCTGGGGTTTCAAGAAGGTCGTTTGGTCTATCTTTTAATGGGTCTGACTGCGCTTCCAAACGGCGAGTTCAATCCAAACTGCTTCGAGTTCTTGGATTTCCTCGTCGGTCAACACGGCGAGCGTTGAAGTAACTTGAGGCAGGTTCGGTGATTGCAATGCACGAATCTGCGAATAGAAGTCTTTTTTAAGTTGTAATATAACTGAATCCACTGCGTGCACCTATTTCGTTCTTTTATTACTTATCCAGCTCAAAATTTTTATTTTCTTTATACTGGAAACTTCATAAATTCGGAAAAATGATAACATTCTGCTTGTTAAGTGCACAATTTATTTTTAATAGTGGAATAACGGTCACATTAATTACGCTTCACCATTCGGATCGAATATAAGACAAAAAAGATCAAAAATAGCACAGGAAAGATCCACAACAGCGCCGTGGAATAATTTAATGGTGGTTGATACAGAACAATATTCCCATAACGAGCAACTAGATAGTCCTTTATTTCTTGATCTGAGCTGCCTTCATTGGCCATCGTATACACTTTCAACCTCAGGTCTTTGGCCGCCTGTGCATTAGACTCGACAAGGTTTTGGTTTTGACACTGCGGGCAGCGTAATGTCTTGGCTAGCGAGGTTGCACGCTGTTGCACTTCAACAGAATGAAACTCAAACAGATCAACATTCTGTTCTAAATCCGCACTTATCGAGAAAGGAGAAAATAGTATAAATAGGATTAAAGTGAGGAGAAGATTATTAAATCGAAACATTCAAGTATCCTGAAAATATATCGTTCCATTTATCTGCCGTTAGCTCTCCACGATATTTGATCAATATACGACCATTTGGATCAATCAAGTAAGTTTCCGGCGTTCCGATAACACCTAGCTCCACAGCGAGCTTTCCATTAGGGTCACTAATTACTTCAATATATGGATTTCGTTTAGAGCTCAAATATTCACGAGCGGCTTGTTTTTGATCTCTATAATTCAGCCCAATAATAGGCACACCAAGTTCTGCTAACTGCAATAAATTTTCATGCTCTCGCTTGCATACCCCACACCAAGATGCCCAAACATTCAATAATTTATATCCGTCGCTTTTGAACAGCTGCTCAGAAACCATGTCATCAGAGATCAGAGAAGTAGAGCGAAAATTAGGTGTCTCTAAATTTCGTTGTGGGGACAATTCAACATGCGGTCGCTCAGACAAGGCCATCGCAGTTACTACAGTAAACACGGCAACAGCCAAAACGAGACCTGCGAGTTTAAGCGTATTTCTCGATCGCATTGATAGCCTCTCTCTTTTTCTTTAGGCCGGTTAACAGCGCACCAAACACAGCTAATAACCCACCAGACCATATCCACCAAATACCTGCTCGGTACTGAACTTTAATCGCATAAGCATGAGTGTCGACTTTGTCACCCAATGTCACGTAATAATCGCCATGCCATAGTGAACGAATCGCAGGCTCGGTCATATTCATCACTCGCACAGGGTAATGGCGCTTTTGCGGGTTGAAATTGAACATGCGGCCATCTTCCAAGTGCAAGGTGATCTGTCCTTGTTCAGCGGTGTAGTTTGGCCCCACCAGCCATTCGATACCATGATAATCGATAGTGATCCCCGCCCTTTGTTGAGAACTGCCGGGTTCGACACGTAAATTGTGTTCATATGAGTAGTGACTGTTGAATACAGCTCCACTCACCGCCAGCGCAAAACCGATATGTGCCATCACGATTGGCATGAGTTTGCGCTTATTGGAACAACGAAACAGCATAACGAGATGTGCCACAATCACCCAAGTAGCCAATATTATGGTTAGCAATACTTCGAAATGCAGTACGTTCACTGAGAACATAAACCCGCTCCCAGAGACTATAGATAACGCAATACTAATCGCGATATCAGTGCTTCCACTCGGAACTGCGCCTTTTGTCCATTTCAGCACTGGGATGAATGCTAAGGCAATCAGAGCCAGTATGCTTAATGGAAAGGTCAGACTATTAAAGTAAGGTGCGCCAACCGAAATGTTCCCTAAGCCGAGCAGTTGATAAACCATCGGATAAAAAGTGCCAAGAAAAACGATGGCAGTCGCAATAACCAGCAGCCCTTTGGCGATATAAGCAGTGTAAGCTCGGCTCGCTAGAGATTGAAGTTTGAAACGAGGGAGTTGTTCTCCTCGCAAAATCAGTACGCCAAAAGTGATAATGACAAGCAAGCTCAATACACCAATCAGCACCAAACCTTTAGTTGGGTCCACCGCAAAAGCGTGCACTGAAGTCAGCACGCCAGAGCGCACCACGAATGTCCCTAAAATGCTTAGGCTGAACGTAGCAAACGCCAGTGCATAGGTGCTCCAAATTGCGCCTCTGTTACGTGTTGCGACAACACCGCTGTGCAACAAAGCAGTACCAGCAAGCCAAGGGAGTAGAGAAGCGTTCTCCACAGGGTCCCAAAACCACCAGCCGCCCCACCCTAGCTCATTGTACGCCCACCATGATCCCACCAAGATACCCAACGTGAGCGTTCCCCATGCAAAAAACGCTGCGCTTCGAGCAACCACATACCAATCGCTCATCGGTTGTTTACCCAATAGCGCTGCTAATGCAAAAGCTAATATTGCTGCGTAACCGACATAACCGAGATAAAGCAATGGTGGATGAATGATAAGCCCAACATCTTGCAACATTGGGTTTAAATCTCGTCCTTCCGACGCCAATACTTGGGCATACTCGAACGGGTTAGAGGTCATTAACGTGAACCATGCAAACGTCCCAATCAGAACGTTCATGATTCCTAAACAGTCACAAGTATATTGGGCGTTGAGCGGTGACTTAAATGCAATAAACGACGCCCATAAACTCAAGGTGACGACCCAAAACAACATGGAGCCTTGGTGCCCACCCCAAGCGGCAGCAATCTTGAATGCTACGGGAAGTTGACTGTTGGAATGCGTAACAACATATTCCAACGCGAAGTTGTCTTGCACGAAGCAGACGATCAGAAGTGCTAAACAAATGAAGGAAGCTAAGCTAATGATGTGGGACATCGCGACTTGATGCGGCAATGTCGCCTTCTTACTCATAGCACGACGTAGCCAATGCAGCAACGATGCACAAGTCGATGTTACAGCCACCAATATCAGTAAGAAGAACCCTAGCTCAGCTTCCATTTATCCCCCTTACACTACGGTCATTTGACCGGCATAGAGAATGAAAGTACGCAGCATAAGTACGCCAACCAAGCTCAACGTCGTGACCACAAAAACGTAACTGCCTTTGTGGCGCACTTCAGAAGGCGTCAACCAATTGAGAGTCAAAGGCGTAATCATGCCGATGAACACTACCCCAACCCAGAACCATTGAGCCCAGAATCCACTCGAAATTGCATTCCAAGCCGCGACTTCGTTCTGACCACCGCTGAAGATCAGTCCAGTAAAGAAAGTCACTAAGACAAACAGCTCAAACAATACTACTGGGCGTTCAAATCCGTGTACCCAAGACACACTTGGGCTGCTGGTCGACTCTTTAAACACCAAGATTCCGAACATCAAACATGCTGCTGCACCCGAGGACAAACTAGAGAACAGGAACAAGATTGGCAGTACTGGATTGTTTAGCATTGGGTAAGTCTTCAACGCAGACAATAGAAAGCCAGTGTATGCCGCAAGCACGATGGCTAAGAATCCCAAAAACAATTCAATTGCGTTGTTGGCTTTCCCCGCCTTAATCAAAATACCATCGGCAAAATCCAGCAGCTTGCTTGGTAACTTCCCTTCACAGAAGCTGATGATTTGATGGCGGAAGATAACGCCAATCCAAACAAACAGCACTAGCATGTACACTTGGAACAAGATCACGCCCATCGACATCACAGACGTTGAGTTGTAGTAGATCATGATCTTCCAAAACTCTAAAGGCTTGGTTAAATGGAAAATCAAAATTACTAACCCAGCAATGATGCCAAATGGCGCAAGCCAAGCCATCGCTTTCATGATGCCGTTGTTTGCGGGATCACCTTCAATCACTTTGCGTTTTAAATAGATAGAAATCATCACCGCACCTGCTGACATCCCAGCAAGGAATAAGTAAATCGCAATGATCCAATCCCAGACTAACGAGTCAAAGTGGAATGCACTTTCGAAGCCGTTCATGATGACACCTCCCCTTTGCTATGCGGAATTTTGTACAGTTTAGGTTGCGTACCTAAATGCGATTTATCGCGATAGACAACATGGCTTTCGATAGCTTTGCTCACCTCGCTAGTTGGATCATTTAAATCACCAAAGATAAGTGCTTTTGTTGGGCAAGACTCCACGCAAGCTGGCTGCTTACCTTGCGCTAGGTTGGTATCACGGCAGAAGTTACATTTATCCGCAGAGTGATCGACTGGATTAAAGAAGCGCACTTGGTACGGGCAAGCGGCAAGGCAATAACCACATCCGACACATTTCTCTTTGTGCACATCCACGATGCCTGTCGCTTCATCTTTGTATGCAGCACCTGTTGGACAAACGTATACACATGGTGGGTTATCACAGTGCTGACAGGATTCACGAGTAAACTGGTATTCCACATCTGGGAACTCGCCAATCGGTTCACTGCGATGAATTTTAAGTCGCGTTACGCCTTCAGGGACTTTATTTACTTCGCGACAAGCATCGGTACAAGCGGTACAGCCAATGCAGGCATTTTCATCATGAACCATACCCATGCGTTTCGCTTGTTCACGGTTGCTGGCATAAAGAGAGGAGCTAACAACGGAAGTGCCTGCAACGCCTGTAGTTAAAATCAACGCGCCGCTGCCGGCTAAAAAGTTTCTTCTCGAACATTTCATGCTATCTCTCCTCTTCTTTGGCAAGTTCAGGTTCGACGGCAAATTCAGAGTGACAATCCACACACTGCTTGATCAGTTGTTTTCTGTCGTACGACAACGCTTTGGTTTTCGCTGCGTGTACATCGTGGCAATTTGAACAAGTGAGGTTTTTGGCGTGCACATCGTGCGTCCAGTGGCTTTCTCTCAGTTGTGTCGGTGCATGGCAATCCACACATCGGCTGTTGGCTTTAAGAATCATGCTTGGATCAAGGAACACTTTGTCGTGTACCTCTTTCGATTGCGCGGCAGAAAACTTAATCACATCAGGCGCGCCTTCACGGTGATCAGGGCCGATGTTGCTATGGCAGTTAGTGCAATTGAGCTGCTTACCTTGACTCAATAACGCTTGCGAATCATGCGATAGATTCAGAGTCTCTTTTGCATCCTTATGACATTGCAGACACTTGTAGTCTCGGTCACGGATCAACTCGACTTGATGACGCTCAGCTTGAGCACCTTCAATCGGCTCTGAAGAAGTCGCATGGGCGGCGATGGAGAAACCATAGATGGCAAAGACGAAGAGAAGTTTCAGCATTGTCTCTATGGTCAATTTTATATTGCCCATATTGTTCTTTCCTTAGCTCGACAATAATTGATAACTATTCTCAATTATTTATTTGAGCGACAATTAATTTCCTCTGAAGATATTTTTTAAATCTTCAAATGACATCAATTCTTATTTCGGAAAGCCACAACGCTAAACCTATATTTATAATACCTCTATTATTCATAAGGGGTAGAAACACCTGCTCAAAAAGCGAACTAAATCACCCTATTTTTAAAAAGGTTAAAAGCCCAATACATTGACGAACAAGGACTTAACAACTACCACTTTAGGGGTATATAAATTCAAACATGACTGAGATCACTGGTGTAAATTGATCTAAAACAAGACAAGATTCGCTCACTATTTCATCTATCCAATTAAGCAATATTATTAATCGTAGATCTCCAGTTCTTATTTGGAATAGCTTCTCACAACGCTGCTAATAAAAACGAATATGGAGATAACACCGTGAGCATAAAACACTGGATGAGCGCACCTATCGCGGTTGCGACCTTATTCGCCAGCCAATTATTTTTGGTCGGCGCTCCGTTGGCGGCAGAAGAAAAAGGCCTCATCGATCCTCGAAATGACGCCTTTGAACAGAACCATCCCGACCAATACCACTCTTGGAAAGCTACATCCGAAAGCGAACACATTGAAGACGCCCTAGGTGAAGACCCAAACATGGTGATCTTATGGGCTGGCTACGGCTTCGCAAAAGACTACAACAAAGCGCGCGGTCACTTTTACGCACTTGATGATGTTCGCCAAACCTTACGTACCGGCGCACCAACTGATGAAAAATCCGGCCCTATGCCAATGGCCTGTTGGAGCTGTAAAAGCCCTGACGTTGCGCGCGTGATTGATGAACGTGGTGAAGACGGTTATTTCGAAGGTAAATGGGCACGATTGGGCTCAGAAATCGTCAACCCTATTGGTTGTTCTGACTGTCACGACACTCGCTCTGAAGAATTTAAGAAAGGCGAACCAGCACTGGCGGTAACTCGCCCTTATGTCGAACGTGCTTTTGATACTATTGGTAAAAACTTTGATGAACAATCTCGCCTAGATAAGCAAGCATCGGTCTGCGCTCAATGTCACGTTGAATACTACTTCACCGGCCCAACTAAAGCGGTTAAATTCCCATGGGATATGGGCACCACCGTTAATGACATGGAGAAATACTACGACGCGTTGAATTTCAAAGATTGGACGCATGCCGTATCTAAAGCGCCGATGCTAAAAGCGCAACATCCAGGTTTCGAAACTTGGAGAGCGGGTATTCATGGTAAAAACAAAGTGGTGTGTGTGGACTGCCACATGCCTAAAGTGACCAAAGAAGACGGTACGGTGTACACAGACCACAAAGTGGGTAACCCATTTGATCGTTTTGAAGACACCTGTGCGCAATGCCATACCCAAACTAAAGAGCAGCTACAAGGCATCGTCTCGACTCGCAAAGCGCAAGTACTGAACATGAAGCTAACCGCCGAGAAGCAAATCGTAGCGGCACACTTTGAAGCAGGAGCAGCGTGGAAAGCAGGTGCAACAGAAGCAGAGATGGAACCTATCCTACAAGATATTCGCCATGCACAATGGCGTTGGGACTACGCGATTGCTTCTCACGGTGTTCACATGCATGCTCCTGAGGTAGCACTTGAAGTACTAGGTACTGCAGTTGACCGCGCTGCTGACGCCCGTACCAAATTGGTTCGTTTACTGGCAACCAAAGGCATTACTGACCCTGTTCAAATTCCAGATATCTCGACCAAAGCGAAAGCACAACAAGCACTGGGCATGGATATGGATAAGATGAACGCAGACAAGAAACACTTCCTAGAAACAGTAGCGCCAGAGTGGGATAAAGCAGCAGCTGAACGCGAAGCCACGTATTAGTCTAACTGGCAACGGTTAACTTATAGATACAACAAGGGGCGTACTGAACGCCCCTTTTTTTTGTTTATTTGTTTCTTTGTTATCTTTATTTCTTCATCCCCGATTCTATCGAGAGACAAAATCGAACGTACTAGCGACGAGGAAGCCTCGGTCTAGGCTGAATATTTGGACGTGCTTTAGGTATCTGCACATTTGGACGAGCAACTGGACGCTGGATCTTCGTTTCCGGTAATGCTTTTCTTTGTTGAACCTTTTCTTTTACCGCTTTGTCTTGTAAAGTCGCTGGCTCAATACGTTCCGGACGATTCTCCCATTTGGTTTTAATCTCTTGCTTTTGCTCGTCAGGCAATGATTGCCAATGATCGTCGAGTTGGCGTTTCATGTTATCGATATTGGCGGACATATCGTCGTCTTTCCAATCTTCGATTTTGTCTTTGATGGATTGCTGTTGGTCTTCATCTAAACCATTCCACCACTCTTCCAGTTTCTCTTTGTATTCATCGTCGTTATCGCAACAGCCCGGATAGTAATAAATCCAGTAGTCGTCATGATCGTACCACCACGGGTCGTAGTAACCCGATGAATAATAAACCGTAGAGGAAGAGCCAGAATGATCGGAAGAGCTACAACCCGCCAGCACAGAGCCGCACAGCAAAACCAATATGCTTAGTGCTTTATTTTTCATTCGTTGCCCACCTTTCCCTCTATTGCTTGTTAAATTGTACGCTTACAACAGCTCTTTTGCTTTGTTAATAGAGTTAATGATTTGCACCCTATCTAAATTTGGATCATTAGAATCTAATAATAGTACCCAGGCATCAATCGCTTCCTGAAATCGGAATGACAGAAAATGATCATTTGCGATCAAAGACAAAGCGGCTTCATTGTGCGGTTCTATCTGCAAAGCTTGCTCCAAAAGCAAGCTAACTTCTTGCGTCATTGATTGCTGGTGAATGTAGTACAAGGTCGTCGCTTTTGCGGCAAGTTGCGTGGCACTGACTGGCTCAGTCAGTTGGATCGCGTAATCAAAACAAATCAGCGCGCCATCAAATTCCCCCTCTAGCAGGTAGCCCTGCCCGAGTTGGAACCACAATTCAGCGTTGTTCGGATCTTCACGCAACTGGTCTTGAATCTCTTTCATGATGTCACGAGCAGTCATCATTCGTGACATTTCCGCTTGTATTGGTTTAGGCGGAGTTTGATGCAGCAATAAGAAACTGGCACTCGTCACGACAAATACTAACAGGCAAAAGCCAAACCATTGAGCGGGTTTAACTTTTGATGCACTCAGTGATAAGAGTACGATAAACAGCCCCATCAGAGTGATGGCAGCGAAAAACCAAACAGACATAACACGTCCTGTAAACAAAGATAACGTCAGTGTACGCATTTCTTACTTTAAATGCGTTGATACAGATACAAAAAAGCCGAGCAACTAAGGCTCGGCTTTTCATATCAGGATAACGATGTAAGATTACTCTTCGTTACCTTCCTCTGCATCATCAGCAGCTGGAGCGTCTTGCTGCGTATTTTCGTCTGTTGACTCTAACGCTTCTGCATCTTCATCAGCAGGCAGCTCTTCATCATCAACTTCTTCAATACGTTGCAAACCAACAACTGATTCATCTTCCGCAGTACGGATAAGCGTTACACCTTGTGTGTTACGACCAACTTGGCTAACTTCACCCACACGAGTACGTACTAACGTGCCAGCGTCGGTGATCATCATCATTTCATCACCTTCAACAACCTGGATAGCACCAACTACCGGGCCATTTCGCTCAGAAACTTTGATAGAAACTACACCTTGAGTGCCACGACCTTTTGTCGGGTACTCGCTAAGTGCTGTGCGTTTACCATAACCGTTTTCTGTAACCGTTAGGATGTCGCCTTCGTGCGAAGGAACAATAAGTGATACAACTTGGTCATTTTCAGCCAGTTTCATACCACGAACACCAGAGGCGGTACGACCCATAGGACGAACACCTTTAAACTTGATCTCTGGCTGACCATTCTCATCAAGAACTGGTTTACCATTTTCATCAAGTACTGGAATCTCTTCTGCTTCTTTAAAGCGAACCACTTTACCCGCTTTAGAGAACAGCATGATTTCATTTTCGCCGTTAGTGATATCCACACCGATTAACGAATCGTCTTCACGTAGGTTCACAGCGATTAGGCCGTTTGAACGTACGTTTGCAAACTGGTTCAACGGCGTTTTCTTAACCGTACCGTCACCTGTTGCCATGAAGATGAATTTGTCTTCAGAGAATTCATCAACACGTAGAATCGCGGTAATGCGCTCACCTTCTTCGAGTGGAAGGATGTTTACGATTGGCTTACCACGCGCAGTACGGCTCGCTAGAGGCAATTGGTAAACTTTCAGGCGGTATGTTTTACCACGAGTAGAGAAACACAAGATGTTATCGTGGGTATTCGCCACTAGAAGACGCTCGATATGGTCTTCATCTTTCATCTTAGTCGCACTCTTGCCTTTACCACCACGGCGCTGTGACTCGTAGTCGCTCAGTACTTGGTACTTAACGTAACCACCGTGAGATAGAGTAACCACAACGTCTTCACGTGCGATCAGCTCTTCCATGTCAATATCATGGCTCGCAGCTGTGATTTCTGTACGACGAGCGTCACCAAAGCCGTCACGAACCGCTTCAAGTTCTTCACGGATCACTTCCATCAAACGCTCAGTGCTCGCAAGGATATGCATGAGTTCAGCGATTTCTTCTAGAAGTGTTTTGTATTCGCCTAGAATCTTCTCGTGTTCTAGACCTGTTAGTTTATGTAAACGTAGATCTAGGATAGCTTGTGCTTGTTGCTCAGTCAGGAAGTACTGACCATCACGAATACCGTATTCAGGCTCTAGCCATTCAGGGCGCGCAGCATCTGTACCAGCACGCTCTAGCATTGCTGAAACGTTGCCTAAATCCCAACCACGAGCGATAAGACCCGCTTTTGCTTCAGCCGGTGTAGGTGCCTTACGGATAAGCTCAATAATTTCATCAATGTTAGCAAGCGCTAGAGCTAAACCTTCAAGGATATGAGCACGTTCACGCGCTTTACGCAGTTCGAAAATAGTACGGCGTGTCACAACTTCACGACGGTGATCAACAAAGCACTTCAACATATCTTTTAGGTTGAATAGCTGTGGCTGGCCATTGTTTAGGGCCACCATGTTGATACCGAAAGTGGTTTGCAGCTGAGTCTGAGCGTAAAGGTTGTTTAGAACTACTTCGCCCACAGCATCGCGCTTACACTCAATAACAATGCGCATACCGTCTTTATCTGACTCGTCGCGCAGTGCACTGATACCTTCTACTTTCTTATCTTTAACTAGCTCAGCGATCTTTTCGATCAAGCGAGCTTTGTTCACCTGGTAAGGAATTTCAGTGACGATAATGGTCTCTTTACCATTCTTCTCCACTTCGATGTCCGCTTTCGAACGCATGTAGATTTTGCCGCGACCTGTTTTGTACGCGTCTACAATGCCTTTACGACCGCTGATAAGCGCCGCCGTTGGGAAATCAGGACCAGGAATGTAATCCATTAGTTCATCAATAGTGATTTCTTCATTATTGATGTATGCAAGACAGCCATCAATCACTTCGCCAAGGTTATGAGGCGGGATGTTGGTTGCCATACCTACTGCGATACCAGAAGCACCGTTAACCAATAGGTTTGGAATTTTAGTTGGAAGAACCGCTGGGATCTGCTCAGTACCGTCGTAGTTTGGTACGTAGTCTACGGTTTCTTTGTCTAGGTCAGCCAATAGTTCATGGGCAATTTTTGCCATTCGAACTTCGGTGTAACGCATTGCCGCAGCAGAGTCGCCATCGATCGAGCCAAAGTTACCTTGACCATCGACCAGCATGTAACGAAGCGAGAACGGCTGAGCCATACGTACGATTGTGTCGTACACAGCACTATCACCATGTGGGTGATATTTACCGATTACGTCGCCGACAACACGGGCTGATTTTTTATATGGTTTGTTCCAATCGTTGCCTAGTACGTTCATCGCGAATAAAACGCGGCGGTGTACTGGTTTTAGGCCATCACGCACATCTGGAAGAGCACGACCCACGATGACTGACATCGCATAGTCTAGGTATGAACCTCTAAGCTCATCTTCAATGTTTACGGGCGTGATCTCTTTAGCTAAATCGCTCATAGAGCCATTATCCCTCTATTATCTGATCGTAATTACGATACGTGTAAGGTGCAAAAATATAACACACAATTCATCACTTCGGCATCACTTTCCCTCTCCTTTTATCAGGTTGTGAGCTTGGTTATGAATCAAATGTCGAGAATTTGCACACTCATCCCATATCTTTCTGATTAGTGGTTATATTTCGGTCAATATTGAGCAAAATCGGACCCTTTACGCGGAAAAGCGAGGTAAATTCCTTTAACCACACAACGCGAAAATGCAGGTTTTAGAGTTATTATCACTGGCACCAGTTCAAGGATGAACCAAAAACAATAGTTAGCGCTTTACAAATTACAGGCACCTGTCTCGATTGCCGCGCCAGTGAACTCTGTCATTGTCCCTTAACTAAGCACATCGAGGTTGTTTGGGTGTAAAACGTTGGAGTATACTGGCGCCCTCTAAAGGACTCAGATTGAATGCAATAAAACCAATTATGACTAAAGCACAAAACGTCGACCCAAGTGAAATTAAGAAATTCGAGGACATGGCTTCTCGATGGTGGGATTTAGAAGGCGAGTTTAAGCCACTTCATCAAATTAACCCACTTCGTTTGAACTATGTACTTGAAAAAGCAAATGGCTTGTTTGGCAAGCGCGCACTTGATGTCGGCTGTGGTGGTGGCATTCTTGCTGAAAGCATGGCAAAAGAAGGCGCTATTGTGACGGGGCTTGATATGGGTAAAGAACCATTAGAAGTCGCGCGACTACATGCATTAGAAACAGGTACTCAACTGACCTACATTCAGAGCACAATAGAAGACCACGCTATAGAAAACGCAGGAACTTACGATGTCGTGACTTGTATGGAGATGCTTGAACACGTTCCAGATCCTCTCTCCGTTATCCGCTCTTGTGCTGCGCTAGTCAAACCCGGTGGTCACGTGTTTTTCTCAACTTTGAACCGAAACATTAAGTCGTACTTATTTGCTATTGTCGGTGCTGAGAAGCTTCTTAATATTGTTCCTGAAGGCACTCATGAGCACGATAAGTTTATCAAGCCAGCCGAAATGATGAAGATGATAGACCAAACTGACCTGACGGAAATGGGCATTACTGGGCTTCATTACAACCCTCTAAATGACAGCTACAAACTCGGTCGTAATGTAGATGTAAACTACATCGTTCATACTAAAAAATACTGAACGCTGTTGCGTTAAAAAATGTGTTTTGTGATTGACATTTTTTAAAGAAAATGAATCGGAAGCGGTAGCACAAAGTTGCCGCTTTTTTTGTCTTTTTATGGCTAAAATTCGTGCTCTAGATTCCATTTTGACCAAGCCATTTTTCGTAGATAAAAACGGCCAAAGATCAAGGAAAATATTTTTGCATGCGGTTATTTCTAAACCGATCTCGAAACCGTACTTTTAACCATTCAAGTCTGCCCTTTTCTCATCGGTTAGTGTTCACTTACTGATTTTTTTCATTTTGTCAGTTATCCACAAGTCATCCCCGATCTGTACCTTGATAAATCAGTGTAATAGCACTATCTTGTAACCCGCAAACAAATGAACCCCTATATGTTGTGTTTAAGCGACAATATATAGATAGACTTTGATCACAAAGCCGCCGCAAGCTTTACTCATATTGCACATAAACAAACAAAAATACGGCTTTTATCAGTTTTCTTAGGGAAATAAAGCAGAATGAACCAACAACTTACCGTCACCAAGCGTGATGGCCGTAAAGAAAGTATCGATCTGGATAAAATCCACCGCGTTATCACTTGGGCTGCAGAAGGTCTAGATAATGTTTCGGTTTCTCAAGTAGAACTTCGCGCTCACATCCAGTTTTACGACGGCATCACAACGACAGATATTCACGAGACAATCATCAAGTCTGCGGCAGACCTGATCTCTGAAGAGACTCCGGATTACCAATACCTAGCTGCTCGCCTAGCGGTATTCCATCTGCGTAAAAAAGCGTATGGCCAATACGAGCCACCAACGCTTTATGATCACGTGTCTCGCCTCGTCGATATGGGTAAGTACGATCAACATATTCTAGAAGACTACACAAAAGCAGAACTCGACGAACTTGATGCGTACCTCGACCATAAACGCGACCTAAACTTCTCATACGCGGCAGTTAAGCAGCTAGAGGGTAAGTACTTCGTACAGAACCGTGTTACGGGCCAAATTTACGAAAGTGCTCAGTTCTTATACATCCTTGTAGCAGCGTGCTTATTTGCGAAATATCCAAAAGCGACGCGTCTTGATTACATCAAACGTTTCTACGATGCGACATCGACATTTAAGATTTCTCTACCTACGCCAATTATGTCTGGCGTGCGTACCCCTACTCGCCAGTTTAGCTCATGTGTTCTGATCGAGTGTGGCGACAGTCTTGATTCTATTAACGCAACAGCAAGCTCAATTGTTCGTTACGTATCTCAGCGCGCTGGTATTGGTATCAACGCAGGTCGTATCCGTGCATTAGGCTCAGAGATTCGCGGTGGTGAAGCATTCCACACTGGTTGTATTCCGTTCTACAAGTACTTCCAAACAGCAGTAAAATGTTGTTCACAAGGTGGTGTACGTGGTGGCGCAGCTACTGTGTTCTACCCAATGTGGCACGGTGAAGCACGCTCACTCATGGTACTTAAGAACAACCGTGGTGTTGAAGAAAACCGTGTTCGTCACATGGACTACGGTGTTCAGTTAAACAAACTGATGTACCAACGTTTAGTTGAAGGCGGCAATATTACGCTATTCTCACCATCTGATGTACCTGGTCTGTACGACGCATTCTTCGAAAACCAAGAAGAGTTTGAGCGTCTATACGTGAAGTACGAGAACGATCCTTCAATCAAGAAAGAAACGGTTAAAGCGATTGAAATGTTCACTCTGCTAATGCAAGAGCGTGCATCAACGGGTCGTATCTACATCCAGAACGTGGACCATTGTAATACTCACAGCCCATTTGATTCTGAAGTCGCTCCAGTTCGTCAGTCGAACCTATGTTTAGAAATCGCACTGCCAACGAAACCATTAACTAACGTTGAAGATGACTCAGGCGAGATCGCACTGTGTACGCTTTCTGCATTCAACTTAGGTGCTATCAAGTCTCTAGATGATTTCGAAGAGCTATCCGATCTTGTTGTTCGTGCGTTAGATGCACTGCTTGATTACCAAGATTACCCTCTACCAGCGGCATACAAATCGACTATGAACCGTCGTACGCTAGGTGTTGGTGTGATTAACTTTGCTTACTACTTAGCGAAGAATGGCGTGAAATACTCTGACGGTAGCGCGAACGGCCTAACTCACCGTACGTTCGAAGCAATGCAGTACTACCTATTGAAAGCATCTGTAGCACTGGCGAAAGAGCAAGGTAAGTGTCCTTCATTCGACGAGACGAACTACGCGAAAGGCTTACTGCCGATTGATACGTATAAGAAAGATATCGATCTAATTTGTGACGAAGCGCTGCACTACGACTGGGACAGCCTACGTAAAGAAATTATGGAGTACGGCCTACGTAACTCAACACTGACTGCACTAATGCCTTCTGAGACTTCTTCTCAGATTTCAAACGCAACTAACGGTATTGAGCCACCACGTGGTTACGTTTCAGTAAAAGCTTCGAAAGACGGTATCCTGAAGCAAGTTGTACCAGAGTTCACAGAACTTAAAGACAGCTATGAACTGCTTTGGAATATCGGTTCGAACGACGGTTATCTACACCTTGTGGGTATTATGCAGAAGTTTGTTGACCAAGCTATCTCTGCTAATACTAACTACGACCCGTCACGTTACGAGACTGGCAAGGTTCCAATGAAGAAACTACTTCAAGACCTGCTAACAGCGTATAAGTTTGGTGTGAAAACGCTTTACTACCACAACACTCGTGATGGCGCGAAAGATGAACAGAAAGACGCTGTTCAACCACAAGATGACGATTGTGCTGGCGGCGGTTGTAAGATTTAATCTTCCCGTACCTAGCGAACCCGTAAAGACAGACTATCGATAACCTCCCCCTTACGGGGAGGTTTAAAAGGAATTGAGGCATTATGGCTTACAGTACTTTTAACCAAAAAAAGAATGACCAATTGAAGGAACCAATGTTCCTAGGTCAATCAGTAAACGTTGCACGTTACGACCAACAAAAGTTTGAGATTTTCGAAAAACTTATCGAGAAGCAACTTTCTTTCTTCTGGCGTCCAGAAGAAGTAGACGTATCTAGCGACCGTATCGATTACAACAAACTGCCAGATCACGAGAAGCACATCTTCATCTCTAACTTGAAGTACCAAACGCTTCTTGACTCTATTCAAGGTCGTAGCCCTAACGTGGCACTGCTGCCGCTTGTGTCTCTGCCAGAACTAGAGACTTGGATTGAGACTTGGTCTTTCTCTGAAACGATTCACTCTCGTTCTTACACACACATTATTCGTAACATCGTGAACGACCCTGCTGTGGTGTTTGATGATATTGTTGAGAACGAGCACATTCTGAAGCGTGCAAAAGACATCGCGCACTACTACGACGATTTGATTCAAGCGACGAATGATTACCATCGCTACGGTGAAGGTGAGCATGTCCTTAACGGTGAAACGGTTAAGGTTAGTCTGTACGATCTTAAGAAGAAGCTGTACATCTGTTTGATGTCTGTTAACGCATTAGAAGCTATTCGTTTTTACGTCAGTTTCGCATGTTCTTTCGCTTTCGCAGAACGCGAACTAATGGAAGGTAACGCGAAAATCATCAAGCTGATCGCTCGTGACGAAGCACTTCACTTAAACGGCACGCAGCACATGATCAACCTGCTACGTAACGGTCAAGATGACTTCACTTTCATGCAAATCGCAGAAGAGGCAAAACAGGACTGTTTTGACCTATTCAAAGAAGCGGCTGAGCAAGAAAAAGAGTGGGCAGAGTATCTATTCAAAGATGGCTCTATGATCGGTCTAAACAAAGACATCCTAAGCCAATACGTTGAATACATCACAAATATTCGTATGCAAGCGGTAGGTCTACCAGCAGCGTATCCAGAAGCAACAACCAACCCAATTCCATGGATTAACGCTTGGTTGTCTTCAGATAACGTTCAAGTTGCGCCTCAAGAAGCAGAAATCTCTTCTTACCTTGTGGGTCAAATTGACAATGAAGTTCGCGCAGATGACTTCGAAGGATTCGAGCTGTAATGGCAACACTCAAAATCAACAAACTGATCAGCATTGAATCCAACCCTTCCAATACGATTTTGGAAACAATGGAGCAAGCTGGCCTATTACCAGAATACAACTGCCGTGATGGGCACTGCGGCGCCTGTCGCTGCAAATTGGAGTCTGGTGAAGTGGAGTATGTTGGTTTTGCCATGGCTTACACACAAAGTGATGAAATATTACCTTGTATCTGTAAAGCAAAATCAGATTTGTCACTTAGCGGCGTTAACTACGCGATGAAAGAAAAGCAGCGCGCATAACGTTGACTCGACGGTATAAAATGCAAAAGCCAAGGTAATCACCTTGGCTTTTTTGTCTCTCAGACTACTGTAGAGAGCTTTGGTTATAAAGCACTGCTCGGGAGGTGCATCTCTTTAACTTTCTCTAAAAATGCATAATGCGCAAACATCGGTTTACGTTCTAGGTAGCGACGCAACAAGTCTAGTGCTGCCGTGCTGATCACTTTAACTTGATCATTGCGCTGATACTTTTTCGAGAGTTTATATAATGCTCCCCACTCGCCTGACGGTGTCGATAAAGCGACGGAAAAAACGCCCTCTTCAATATGGCCAGTGACGAGTGATAAATCCGTCCCACACTTCTCTCGCGTAGCACCAGCCAGAGCAAACGTTTCTGCTAATGGATCTCCGCTGTTGCCCATCGCCTGAGTCAGGCTCGGTAGTACCCAACCATGCCCTAGTTGCTTTTCAGCGTTTTCATCACTGTTTAGCCAGTACGTTAAGTATCCCCTGCTACTTTTTTCGGAGGTCGACACTGTTAGTCCTTTATCGACCAACAACTGGCCGACATTTTCAACCATAGGTAAGTCAATACTAACGGTATTACTCTCAAGGTGTTTATTAATTATCTGTACTAGTTTCAAACGCTGTTCAAGCTGATCTGAAGGACCAAAAAGTTTCACTTCAATAAAAGGCAAGTAAGAGCGATACCCTAGCTCATAGCCTTGAGGAAGTTTTAGCTGATCTAGCTTATCTGAAATACCGGATTCAGACAGACCAAACGCGTAGATTCGACTACAACATGAACCTTGAACATCGGGAAACACTCTTCTCAGATCGGGAAGAATTTGCGTCTCTGCCATGAGCTTAAATTCACTTGGTACACCCGGTGTGAAATAAAAAATGGCATCATTAATCAGCATTTTGAAACCGCAAGCAGTGCCTATCGGGTTGTCCAATATCTCTGCCGCTTCTGGCAGCATTGCTTGCTTTAAATTACTGTCCGGCATAGGGATGCCACGTCGAGCATACAAACTTTCTAGATGCTGCAACCACTCTTTGAATAGCACCAGTTTACAATCGGCAGCTCTCGCGGCGGCGGCAGCACTCATGTCATCCGTTGTAGGGCCTAAACCACCATTAACAATAACCACATCGTTGTTAAAGCTGAGCATTAAAAACTCTTCAACCAAACTCGATAGGCTATCACCAACCGTTGAGCGCTTTGTTAAGCCAAATCCATGTTGATAAAACAGGCTAGACAACCATGCCGCATTAGTATCAACAATATCACCGTGGAGGACTTCCTCACCAGTACTAAGCATTGCTATTTTCACAACTGACTCCTGAACGTAAGCACAATCCTATTTTCGTTATAGCGCTTATTTTTCTTTTTATTTGGACAAATCTCGCCGAGGTTTGTTGGGACTAAATAAGGGTCAAGTGTTTAAATGATTGATGTTTTGAGGGATAATTACGAGCCCGAACATACACCATTAACTCGGAGACCTTTGTGTCAAAATCATCCATGTTCAAGACGACTCTAACAGGCCTTTGCTTGGCTTCGTCAGCGCTTGCGCAAGCAAGTCACTATGACCTAAGCCGTCATACAGAGTTTTCTTACACACCTGATTGCTTGTCAGGTTACTGCGAAACGACGACTCTGTACACCTTCGAGGCTCAAAATCGCGGTGTTATGTATGAACAGAATAATGATGATTCGCTAAACCTTGACGCAGGGCTTCAGCCTAAACATCTCATCATCCCTCAAGATAAAGACTGGGATTATCTGATGGGTCAAACCTACACCATTCTAGGTCTCAGTATCGCGACCGTAGGCATGATGACTTTTCTTCCAGAAAGTATCACCAAATGGGACGAAGAAGACCGAGACATGAGTAAGTTGGGGCAAAAGTGGAAAGATAATGTCTCTGACGGCCCCGTTTGGGATCGCGATGAACATGTCCTCAACTACATCATGCACCCATATTTTGGCGGCGTTTACTACACGGCAGCACGTCACGCTGGCTATAATGAATTTCAGTCGTTTTTGTACTCCGCAACTATGTCGACGTTCTTTTGGGAGTATGGCGTGGAGGCGTTCGCAGAAGTACCATCTTGGCAGGATATTTTTATCACACCATTCTTTGGTGCTGTTGTTGGTGAAATGATGTTAACGGCTGAGCAAGACATTATTGCAAACGGCGGCGAAGTTATGGGTTCTGAAACCGCAGGTGATGTTTCGCTCTTCTTCTTAAACCCTGTTGGACATATTCATTATTGGGTAACTGATGCATGGGGCGGTAGTGCAGAACTACAATTCAATTCATCACCTTGGTTTGGAAACCAAGATGTTGCAAAATTCGCCATGGACGCAGGCGCAAACTACGACAGTCAATTTTATGGTATCGAGTTAAAAGTAACCTTCTAATCCTAAGTTGATACTCGGTAAAAAGCAGCCTTACGATGGCTGTTTTTTTGTGCTCTGAACATTGTTTTAATTATTTGCATCACGAATTAGTGTTAAAAATTGACTTTCATCAAACATTACCCGCCCTTAGCACCTACACTAAATAAAAGGATTTATTCCAATAACTTAAGTAGCACGTTTATTCGTACTGCGTCCAAACCTTGATTCCAAGAGGGGACATTATGAACACCGTATTTATTGTTAATTTTGTCGGACAAGCGTCACCCGCCACGATTAAAGAGCTCGCTGCAATCACACACGAAAACGGCGGGAAATGGCTGATCAGCAAAGTAAACTTTATCGAAGACCAAGTTGCAGGTGTCATCAAAGTAGAGCTTCCAAGAGAAAATGCCGACATCGTTAAACAGGCGTTCTCTTCTTGTCAGACTCTTGTTGTTAGGTTCGTCGACTCTGAGCCTCACTCATATCGTGAAGACACTATCTTCCAACTTCGTTTAGATGCCAACGATAGAGCGGGTATTGTGAATGAAATTACTCACGTTCTCGATAATCAAGGTATCTCAATTTTAGATATGGATTGTCAGCGTGTATTCATTGCTGGAGGCGGAGGGGTAAGCTCTAGCTTATTCAGCGCTAAAATGGCGATAAAACTACCTAGCGAGCTAGAAATTGAAGACATAGCCAATGAGTTAGAATCTCTGAGTGAAGACACTCGTGTAATTGTAGAAAGCTAACTGCATACCTTTAACGCTTCCCCAATAAAAAGAGCAGCAATTCAGCTGCTCTTTGTCGTTCTAATACTCAATACGTTTTATTTCACTGACCACTGAGACAGTGAACGTTTGAAATCAGAGTAGTCAAATTCATTCAGTTTTTGAATGTCACCATTCGAGCGTTCACAGTAAACCGACGGCATACGTAGACCGTTAAACCAGTTCAGTTTCACCATGGTGTAACCGGCACTATCTAGAATATGCAGACGCTGTCCTATCTCTAGAGGCTGTTCGAAGTTCGCTACGCAGAACTGGTCACCAGCCAAACAAGAACACGAGCCGATCACATACTCATGTTCACCATTTTCAGATGCTTCAAGAATTGACGCTGGCTCATTGTAGATCAACGTATCTAAGCGGTGAGCTTCTGTGGCTGAATCGACAATCGCCGTCTTCTTTACGTTCTCTACAATATCAACCACTGTTACAACGAGATCAGTTGTCTTAGTAATTATCGCTTCACCCGGCTCTAAATACATTTGTACGCCGTGTTTCTCTGAGAACGCTTTAAGTGCTAACCCCAACTTCTCGATATCGTACCCCGGCCATGTGAAGAACACGCCGCCGCCCATGCTTACCCAGTCCAGCTTATCTAGGTACTCGCCAAACTGAGCTGAAATAGCATCGAGTAAGCCGATAAACGCATCTACGTCTTTGTTCTCACAGTTCATGTGGAACATTACGCCATCAATACCATCAAAAATTTCCGGTTTGATGTGATCAGCCTGAACACCAAGACGAGAGAATTGACGCGCTGGGTTTGCTAAGTCTTGCCCTGCATAGCTCACACCTGGGTTCAAGCGCAAGCCAATCGATGCTTTACCTTCGACAATATGACGATAAGCCGCTAGCTGTGACTGAGAGTTAAAGATCATCTTGTCACAGATGTCCGCCACATCGCGAACGTCATCTTCGCTGTAACCCACACTGTATGCGTGTGTCTCACCACCGAACGTTTCGTAGCCAAGCTTCACTTCAAACGGGCCAGAACTTGTTGTTCCGTCTAGGTAAGGCTTGATGATGTCGAATACACCCCATGTTGAGAAGCACTTCAGTGCTAATACAAGCTTCACACCAGAGATGTCTTTTAGCTGTTTTGCTTTCTCTAGGTTCTCAATCAGCTTGTCTTCATTGATCATGAAGTATGGCGTTTTTAGTTCGTTTTGTTGCATTTTGATACCTTACGTCCCTTCGCCTTAGCAAAGACACTATAAAATCGAACAAAGCCGACGCAAGTGCATCGGCTTAAACGTACAAATAAGAGTCGCTAAATTCTTACTTCAATTTATGGATAACAGGTTGTCCTGGCTCCAGTTCTTGGACATGCCAATCTAGACCAATAGATGGCATGGTTTCTAGGAATGGGTCTGGATCTAGTTGTTCCATGTTGAACACGCCTTTGTCTGCCCACTTGCCACGGAAGAACTGCAAAGCCGCAGTGATCGCTGGTACGCCAGTGGTATATGAGATAGCTTGGTGTTCAACATCTTCGTATGCGACTTCGTGATCAGCGTTGTTGTAAATAAATACACTGCGCTCTTTACCATCTTTCTTACCTTGAACCCAAGTACCGATACACGTTAGGCCAGTGTAGCCTGGCGCGAGTGATGTTGGATCTGGTAGTAGTGCTTTTAGCACGTGCAAAGGTTGAACAACCGTACCGTCATGAAGCGTTAGTGGATCTGGGCTGAGTAGACCGATGTCGCGCATCACATTGAAGTAGTTTAGGTAACGGTCACCAAAGCCCATCCAGAATTCGATGCGTTTCGCAGGGATGAACTCTTGCATAGATCGAACTTCGTCGTGCGCCATTGAGTACACTTTGTGTGAACCACAATTCGGGAATTCAAACTCAAGCATACGTGAGTGACAAGGTACTTGTTTCCACTCGCCGTTTTCCCAGTAGAACGAATCGCCTTGAATCTCAAGCATGTTCGTTTCTGGATCAAAGTTAGTTGCGAACTTCTTACCGTGGTCGCCTGCGTTTACATCCATTACGTCGATAGTATCGATTTCATCGAACAGATGTTTCACTGCGTATGCGGCAAACACCGATACTACGCCCGGATCGAAACCAGCACCAAGAATACCTGTAATGCCCGCTTCTTCAAACTTCTCACGGTAACCCCACTGCCAATCGTAAGCTTGAGGTACTTGTTGGCCTTCAGAGCACAAATCAACCGCAACAGATGTATCAAGGTATGACACTTTAGCTTGGTAACATGCTTCCATAATAGACATGTTCACCCAAGGAGGACCTGCGTTGATCACTAAGTCAGGTTGTACTTCTTTAATTAAAGCAACTAAAGAATCTACGTCGTCCGCGTTTACCGCTCGCGCTTCTAATTTCTTAGTTGAATCTTTCAGATTGTTTTTCTTCTGAATCGATTCGATGATTTTCTCACACTTACCTACGGTACGTGATGCGATTGTGATATCACCCAGAACGTCGTTGTTTTGTGCTGCTTTATGTGCAACTACCCAGCCAACGCCACCTGCACCAATCTGTAGAATTGCCATAGTTTTCCGTTACCTTTGTTAAACTAGCTCTGCCGCTAGCGTATTGATTTTTGAGAGCAAAGATTCAAAGTCCGCCGTCGTCAGACACGGGTTCAAAATCGTAAATTTCAATGCAGTTTTATCGTCGACAATGGTTTCACCCAATACCGCAATACCGCGTGTTAACGCTTCTAAGCGCAACGTTTTGTTCAGTTCATCAAGATCCGCTGATTCATGTGTCGCTCGGAACAGAACCGTAGATAGTGATGGTTCAGCCAACAACTCAAAGTGTTTGTTATCTCGAATCATGTCCGCCACTTCAAGCGTCTGTTCAAGCAAATGATCATACATATCGCCTAGGGCTTTTGGCCCTACGCTTTGCATCGTCATAAACACTTTGAGCGCATCAAAACGCTTAGTTGTCGCAATAGACTTATCCACCAAGTTCGGTAGTTCGTCGTGTTCGCGGTTCAAATAGTCTGCATGGTGAAGCAGGAATTTAAAGTTAGACTTGTCATTTACCAATAGCGCACCACAACTGATGGTTTGGTAAAACAGCTTATGGAAGTCTACGCTGATGGAATGTGCACGCTCACAACCTTTCAGACGCGCTTTTTGGCTACTTAGAATCAGAGCTCCACCGTATGCACCGTCGACGTGCATCCACATGTCATGTTTCGCTGCGATATCGGCGATAAAGTCTAAGTCATCAATAGCACCGTGATCCGTTGTACCCGCTGTGCCAACAATGGCAAATGGGATTAAACCTTCTGCTTTGGCCTGATTGAGAACTTCGTCTAACTTAGTGACATCCATCGTTCCATCGGCATTAGCATCGACGGTCATGACCGCTTTTTCACCCAATCCCATCCAAGACGCTGATTTTTGAACCGTGAAGTGGGATTTTTTCGAACATACAATACGTAGCTTGTCTGCGTATTCAGGAAGGCCAAGCTTTTGAATTGAGTGTGCACTGAGTTTGTCAGCAATCCAATCTCGCGCAAGCATCAAACCCATTTGGTTACTTTGCGTGCCGCCGCTCGTGAAGATACCGTCCGCTTTTGCACCTAACTCATATTTATCGCATAGCCAGTTCACAACTTTCTGTTCAACATAAGTCGCTGATGAAGCTTGATCCCATGAGTCCATCGACTGGTTCAAAGCCGCAATCATTGCCTCTGCCGCGATCGCTGGCATCAAAGGTGGAGTATGTAGGTGAGCAATACAATCTGGATGTTGAGTAAAAATTGCGTTTTTCGCGACCAGCTCAGCAGCATCGTCGATAACGGATTTAAGAGGCGCATTTCCATTATCAAGATCAACGTCGTGAATCGCTGCTTCCAATGCTTTTGGATCCATACCTGAATACGGTGCAGTCACTTGTTCAAACACTGACTTCATTGCCGTAGTAGTGTGATTCATCACCGAAGCAAATTCATTGCTGCCCATCTCTCCAGTGTGGATGAAATGCTCCTTCCATTCATCTTGTGGCTGAGTTTCGATGTGACTACCGCCAGCGGCTAAAATCGCGTCTTCAAATACACGTAAAGCAAAGTCGATTTGCTCAAACGAGATGATAAGAGGAGGAAGGAAACGAATTACTGCGCCTTCGCGTCCACCTTTTTCAACGATCAAGCCACGCTCGAGTGCTGCGCGTTGAATAGAAAGTGTGAGTTCACTATCCGCTTGAGGTTCACCAAATTTATTGAGCTCACCGTCTGGATTTTTAATCTCCACGCCTAGCATCAAACCTTTGCCACGAACCTCTGCGATACAGTTTACACGCTTTTGAATACTCTCAAGGCCGTAACGCAGGTACTGACCCGCAATATTGGCATGCTCAACAAGGTTATCACGCTGGATAATTTCTAATGCTTTCGCACCAGAGACCATAGCTAGCTGGTTACCACGAAATGTACCTGTGTGCTCGCCCGGCTTCCATGTATCATGTTGCTTGTTGATAACCAATAGCGACATTGGTAAGCCACCACCAATTGCTTTTGATAAACACAGAATATCTGGAACAATGCCCGACTCTTCGAACGCGAAATTGTAGCCAGTTTTACCAATACCACACTGGATCTCATCGAAGATCAGTAAGATACCGTGTTCATCACAAATACGACGTAACTCTCGTAGCCAGAATGCTGGCGCAGGAACAACACCACCCTCACCTTGCACTGGCTCCACGATAATCGCGGCAGGCTTCATAATGCCTGACTCATCATCGTTTAAAAGACGATCGATATAGCGAATACTTGCTTTTGCACCTTCATCACCGCCAAGCCCAAAAGGACAACGCAGGTTGTATGGGAAAGGCATAAAGTGCACATCCGACATCAAACCAGTTCGACGAGCTTTGGTGCCTAAGTTACCCATCATCCCCATCGTACCATTAGTCATACCATGGTATGCGCCACGGAAGGCAAACATAGTGTTGCGACCGGTAGTCTGTTTCGCGAGCTTGATAGCAGCTTCAACCGCATCAGCTCCAGACGGGCCACAAAATTGGATAACGCTGTTCTCGCTTAACTCTTGAGGAAGAAAAGACTTAACAGATTGAATAAACGTCGTTTTTGCTGATGTTGCAATATCTAGCGTCTGATATGGCAGTCCTGAATCTAATTGCTCTTTCAGAGCTTGGTTTATTTCAGGATGGTTATACCCCAAAGCTAGAGTGCCTGCCCCCGCAAGGCAGTCTAGAAAGATCTGTCCACGCGTATCTTCAACCAAGCACCCAAAGGCTTGTTTAATTGCGATCGGCAAACGACGTGGATAAGAACGTACTTCAGATTCATGCTCAGCCTGATCAATCAATACTTGATCTGGCGTTAAGTCATACGTTCCCTCAACGATAGGAACCTGAGACGAAAAAATGTTTGCGATATTGCTATCGACTTCAAAGGCAGTGCTCATACTACATAATCCCTTGAATTATAATAATTCTGTATCCTGTATTAATAATCATTAGAATGAAATTACAGGAGGTGTGAATACCCCTCCGCATTTGTCAGTGCATAAATGACAAATACAGATCATCCGCCACGATACTCGCGACTTTATAT
Source organism: Vibrio sp. 1978 (assembly GCF_033344345.1). NCBI lineage: Bacteria > Pseudomonadati > Pseudomonadota > Gammaproteobacteria > Vibrionales > Vibrionaceae > Vibrio > Vibrio sp. 1978. Next base: position 60,239 of record NZ_JAWPOP010000013.1, on the reverse strand, counting down.
GTAAAAGGGATTAATCAAGGTTCTGTAATGCACCCGTTTTGTAAAACAGGACATTTCGGCAGTATGAAGCTGATTAGTGTGTGTTTATTCAAAGGTTTCAATGTTGGGTTTCCCATTAATATGCCGCGTTTACAGCATTAGTATCCCGTCTATCGACAAAAGGCTTTGCCGATACCTACCCTACGCAGTGTCACAATCAGCTTGAATGGTCACTACGCGTATCCCCCAGAGATCAAACGTTGTTAATTACGCTCCGAGATTGCGCGCGAATTTATCACAAAATAAAATCTTCTGGCAACGATTTTTCATATTAGTAACAGTGATGTAAATCACAACAAAACATACCCCATCGTAACTCGCATGTTCATATTCATGAGCTATGCTTTTCTGCTTCTCTCAAACAGCTGTTATTTAAACAAATATTCTTGAGATATCATCACCTCATCCAACAGAGGTTTAAGGTTGTGCTGCTTAATCGTAAAACATTCCTTTCAATATCCGGAACATTTAAAAAGATAGCATTCTCGTCACAGCTTTGCCTGGAGTAAGAGTGGTTATTCTCCACAAGTGATGGTTTAAACATAGACTAGTAGGAATGGCTAAGATGCTTTGCAATGGCAGAATGAACAATCACTTGAGTCAATTAGACAAAGGGTTCGTTACTTAACGAAGTCTGTGACAGAAAAGAAGTTTGAGATTTTCAAAAAATACGAAAAAGGCCTAACATTTTCATGTTAGGCCTTAAATCTGGAGCGACACACGAGGTTCGAACTCGTGACCTCAACCTTGGCAAGGTTGCGCTCTACCAACTGAGCTAGTGTCGCATTTAATATGAGATGGTGCCCCGGGCCGGACTTGAACCGGCACAACGCGAACGTCGAGGGATTTTAAATCCCTTGTGTCTACCAATTCCACCACCAGGGCACACAAATATTCTTTGTGATGCCTTTACAGAAAAGTAAAACACCATCTGATACCGCTAAATGCCATATCAATAAAATTTGGAGCGACACACGAGGTTCGAACTCGTGACCTCAACCTTGGCAAGGTTGCGCTCTACCAACTGAGCTAGTGTCGCATTTTTCTCGAAAGCCATTCGCTCTCAAAAGAATAATGGAGGCGCCTCCCGGAGTCGAACCGAGGTCCACGGATTTGCAATCCGCTGCATAGCCACTCTGCCAAGGCGCCTCATTTGTGAATAAAGCTAAGCTTTTTCACAACCCTTTTGAGCCGTGCTCTCTTGGGTACGGGATGCATTCTACGGATTCGAGCGATCGAGTCAACACTATTTTTATTTTTTTAAATCGTTTGACTAGAATTTGTGCGAAAGACGATGGATTGCTTAGTTTTAATACTAAAAATCGCTTAAATACACTTGTTTATCATAAAACTTTGGCTACGCCTTACACTGCTGGCCGTGCGTTGCGTGCATTGAAGTATTAATAATCAGAAGACTCGCCTCTCTAAGACTCTCCAAGGACAAAAACAAGACTTAGATCACAAATAGAACTCTATCGAAGCAAAAGCCCCAGATACAAATTGCAAACATGGCCGTTAGCAAGCATTGAAAAGCGAGAGAAGCCAAAAAATGCTGTAGATTGTCTTAGATACAAAAAAGCAGGCTATTAAGCCTGCTTTCTAACATCAGAATTTAATGGTGCTCTTCATTCAACAGATCGTCTTTCGCAGCAGCCAAATATTGAATCATTGACCAATATGTCAAGAAAGTTGCCACATACAAGGCCGCAAAGCCTAGCCAAACCATCCATTCATCGTAACGCCATATCAACACCCATAAGGCGAACATTTGCGAAACAGTTTTTACTTTGCCAACCCAAGATACCGCAACACTCGCTCGCTTACCGATTTCAGCCATCCATTCTCGCAATGCTGAGATAATGATTTCTCGCGCAATCATCGTTACCGCAGGAATGGTCACCCAAATTGAATGATAATGTTCCGTGATTAGAATCAATGCCGTTGCCACTAGCACTTTATCAGCGACAGGATCAATAAACGCGCCAAAACGAGAAGTTTGGTCAAGTTTACGGGCCAACATGCCGTCAAGCCAGTCAGTAAAACCCGCTACCCAAAACACCATTGCTGCTGCAAACGGTGCCCATGAATAAGGTAGATAAAAGACAACCACAAAAACAGGGATTAGGAACAGTCTAAGAAGAGACAGAATGTTCGGGATATTCAAACGCATTTTATTATTCTCTTACACATTGCGGCTTAATGTTGCGCGATTTTCCTTATTGTTTCAATGCTTGGAAAATAATTTCTGCTAAAGAGTGACTTATTCCCGGTACTTTGGCGATTTCTTCGACACTTGCACGTTTAAGTTCTTGTAACCCACCCATGTACTTGAGTAACGCCTGACGTCGTTTAGGGCCGATTCCCTCAATCCCTTCGAGTGCACTCGTACGTCTGGTTTTACCTCGCTTAGCACGGTGCCCCGCTATAGCATGGTTATGACTTTCATCACGAATATGTTGGATAAGATGCAGCGCAGGAGCATCGCTTGGTAAATGAAACTCGTCCCCATCGACTGTAATCAGCGTTTCTAAACCTGGTTTGCGAGTAACGCCTTTTGCAATACCTATCATGATAGGACGCTTTGGCCAATCCCCCCAGTACTGCGAAATGATGTCATGCGCACGATTTAACTGACCTTTACCGCCATCGATAAAGATGATGTCGGGAATTTTCTCTACGTCCAATTGCTTCGAATAACGGCGCTCCAACGCTTGTCCCATTGCTGCGTAATCATCACCACCGGTAATCCCAGTAATGTTGTAGCGACGATACTCTTGCTTTACGGGGCCTTCGTTGTTGAACACAACACATGACGCAATCGTGCTTTCCCCCATCGTATGAGAGATATCAAAACATTCCATTCGAGCTATAGACTCCAAATTCAATGTTTCGCGAAGCGCATGAAAACGTTGATTAATCGTCATTTTGTGATTGATTTTGGTGGTAATCGCCGTTAGTGCATTCGTGTTCGAAAGCTTGAGATACCTTGCTCGAGAGCCAGTTGGCGACGTATGAAAATGAACCTTACGGCCTGCCACTTCACTTAACGCTTTCTGTATTGGCGCAATATCTTCTGCCAACTCTTGATTCAAAATAATACGAGAAGGAATTGTACGTGCTTCGTTATGGCTCAAATAGTATTGAGTCAGAAAACTATCGAACACTTCCTGCTGGCTTGTATTTTGTGGGATTTTCGGAAAATGGCTACGGCTACCAAGCACTTTGCCTTGACGTATCATCAGGATATGGATACACGCGATACCATTCTCCTGAGCAAACCCGAGTACATCCATATCATCCATGCTGTCTTCTGAGACGTACTGCTGCTCTTGAACACGCCTAATCGCTTGGATTTGATCGCGAAATTTAGCGGCATCTTCAAAGCGCAATTGCTGACTGGCAACTTCCATTTTCTCGATCAGTTGTTTGAGTACTTGCTGATCTTTGCCTTGCAAAAACATGCGCACAAAGCCAACCAACTCTGCATATTCTTCATCAGAAATGATGGTATTAACGCATGGTCCTGCACAACGACCAATTTGGTACATCAAACATGGGCGCGTTCGGTTGGAATAGACAGTGTCTTCACACTGGCGCACAGGAAATATCTTTTGCAGCAAATGCAATGTTTCTCTTACTGCACCAGAATCTGGGTAGGGGCCAAAATATTCACCTTTGCGCTTCTTGGCGCCACGGTGGATAGAAAGCCGTGGGTGCTTATGACCGCTAATAAAGATATAAGGGTAAGACTTATCATCTCGCAGCAACACATTGTATTTCGGCAAATACTGCTTGATGTAGTTATGCTCTAAGATCAGCGCTTCTGTCTCAGTGTGAGTCACCGTGACGTCTATTTTGGCGATATTACTGACAAGCGCGCGAGTTTTCTCACTGTCTACTTTTTTCCGAAAGTAGCTTGAAAGGCGCTTTTTAAGGTCTTTGGCTTTACCTACGTAGATTACAACAGCTTCGGCGTTGTACATTCTGTAAACGCCGGGCTGATGAGTTACTGTCTTGAGAAAGGAAGCCGAATCGAAAGGAGGATTCACGCTAAAGGGTCTCGGTGTCCAGCATTCCGTGGCGAATCGCTAAGTGAGTTAACTCAACGTCACCATTAATGTCCAATTTACTAAAGAGTCGGTAGCGATAGCTGTTGACTGTCTTTGGACTTAAATTAAGTTGCTCAGAAATATCCGTTACCTTTTGGCCTTTGGTGATCATAAGCATGATCTGCAATTCACGTTCGGATAAGTCTTTAAAAGGGTTCTCAGAGGCTGGAGAAAATTGACTCAATGCCATCTGCTGCGCAATCTCTGGCGAGATGTAACGCTGCCCACTATTAACTACACGAATCGCATTCACCATTTCGTCAGGGCCAGCACCTTTGGTTAAATAACCAGACGCACCTGCCTGCATCACCTTGGTTGGAAACGGGTTTTCTGTATGAACGGTAAGTACGATGATTTTCACATCAGGATTCACGCGAAGAATTTTTTTAGTGGCTTCCAAGCCGCCAATTCCTGGCATGTTCATGTCCATTAAAACGACGTCAGCATGATTACTGCGACACCATTTTACTGCATCTTCACCGCTGTCAGCTTCTCCTGCTACGTTCATTCCACGGACGTCTTCAATAATACGTCGTATCCCTGTGCGAACCAGCTCGTGATCATCTACAAGGAAAACATTTATCAAACTTGTATCTCCACACTTTGTATTGGTTCTGCACCCACATAACCATTATTTGTTAAATGTGGATATCAGTATGACTGCCTATATACTAACGTAATCGACAAAAAATTGCTTTCTATGAATATGTGCTGAAACGCAAACTTTAGCAAGAACTTATTCATAAACCACTCTATTATTTTAGAGCGTGATGAGCAGAACCGAAATCTAAGAAAAGACAATTAACAACATTAAGTACAATAAATCAAGTAACTAGGTTTCATATTGCCCAGAGAAACACGCTATAACTTAAAATGACACTGTCCCTCTTGCACCAAAGACTAACTTGTAATCACTAATTCCAGCAAAAATTTGAGACGCTTTCTTTACTGGTTATTTTTACAGTTCTTAGTGTTAAACTAACGTTCTTCAAGTTTTCTAAGGTTTCTCACATTTGAATATTCAACAAGGCTTCCTGCTAACTCGACAGGCACGAGACATCAAAGGTCAAACTCAAATCGAGCTGTGGCTTTCGACAGAAGCAGGTCCTACTCAGTTACTTATTAATGGTGAGAAGCCAGTATTTTTCATCGCTCAGAAACACTCAGAGCAAGCAAAGACACTCGCACGAGAAAAAAACATATTCGTCGACATCCGCCTTTTGGATCTCAAAACGTTTGAACATACGCCTCTTGCTGCCTGCTATACCAATGTAACCAGAGACGCTCTCGCACTCAAAGACACATTCGCTCAAAAAGATATCACTACGTATGAAAGTGATATTCGCCTCGCCGATCGCTACCTAATGGAGCGTTTTATCAAAGGCAGTATCGAGTTTACAGGCAATGTGACTCGCACCAATGGCTACCAACGCGTCCAGAGCGCAAAATGCCGTGCGGGGCAATATGAGCCGAAGTTAAACGTTGTCTCGTTAGATCTAGAATGCTCTGAGAAAGGCATTCTTTACTCAATCGGATTAGACAGCGTCATGGATTCCCGCGTTATCATGATCGGAGAGCCAGAACCTTCGGAGACACCGATACAATGGGTTAAGGATGAAAAAGCGCTTCTAGAAGCACTCATCGATTGGTTTAAAAAATTCGACCCCGATGTCATTGTCGGTTGGAATGTCATTGATTTTGACTTTCGTCTGCTACACAAACGAGCAGAATGGCACAACATGAAGCTAATGCTTGGCAGAGCAGACCAAGCCAGCTTTTTTAGAAGTTCATCTCAAAGCCAACAAGGGTTTATCTCCATTCCCGGGCGAGTTGTGATGGATGGTATCGATACGCTAAAAACGGCTACTTACCACTTTCGATCTTGGTCATTAGAGTCTGTATCTCAAGAACTCTTGGGGGAAGGGAAAGAAATCCACAACGTGCATGACCGCATGGATGAGATCAATCGTATGTACCGCTCCGACAAACCATCGCTGGCTAAATATAATTTACAAGACTGCGTGTTAGTGAATAAGATTTTCAATCACACTCACCTACTAGACTTTGCAATAGAGCGCTCTCGTCTCACTGGTGTCGAACTGGATCGTGTTGGCGGTTCGGTTGCAGCATTCACAAACCTATACATGCCTCAGATACACCGAGCAGGCTACGTCGCCCCAAACCTACACCCTGAAAATTGGATTGCCAGCCCCGGAGGTTACGTGATGGACTCCATCCCTAACCTATATGATTCTGTTTTAGTATTGGATTTTAAGAGTCTATATCCATCGATTATTCGCTCTTTCTTGATTGATCCTATGGGTTTAGTTGAGGGGTTATTGCTCGATATTGGAAAAGAAGAAAATCAGGCTGTACCTGGCTTTCGCGGTGGGCAGTTCCATCGTACGAAACACTTTTTACCAGAAATGATTGAAAAGCTTTGGGCAGCACGTGATGTTGCAAAGAAGAACAATGAAAAAGCTTTTTCTCAGGCAATCAAAATCATCATGAACTCCTTTTATGGCGTACTGGGCTCATCGGGATGTCGTTTCTTTGATACTCAGTTAGCTTCTAGTATTACCATGCGCGGACATGAAATCATGAAGCAAACTAAGGTGCTGATTGAGGAGCAAGGATATCAAGTGATTTACGGCGATACGGATTCCACATTCGTGTCGTTGAATCGACCATACAGTCAAGTAGAAGCTGACGCTGTTGGAAATCAATTAGTTGATTACATCAACTCTTGGTGGCAAGAACACCTGCGTTCTGAGTACAACCTAACATCTATGTTGGAAATCGAGTATGAAACCCATTATCGCAGATTCCTTATGCCAACGATTCGTGGCGCAGAAACTGGCTCGAAAAAGCGCTATGCGGGTTTAATCGGTGAAGGAGAGCAAGAACGGATTGTATTTAAAGGGTTAGAAAGTGCCCGTACTGACTGGACCTCGTTAGCACAGAAATTTCAAAATACACTCTATAGCATGATTTTCCATGGTGAAGATCCAAGCGACTATGTCCGAGAGATGGTTGAGAAAACTAACAACGGTGAATTTGATGAACAGTTGGTGTATCAAAAGCGACTGCGCAGAAAACTGCATGAGTATCAGAAGAACGTCCCGCCACAAGTGCGTGCAGCTCGTTTAGCGGATGAGATAAATGCCAAGCTTGGCCGCCCATTACAGTATCAAAACAAAGGGCGAATTGAATACATTATTACCGTGAACGGCCCTGAACCTTATGAGTACCTCAATAGCCCTATTGATTATCAACATTACATTGATAAACAACTCAAACCTGTTGCGGATGCGATTCTCCCTTTCATTGGGACGGACTTTGACAGGCTTTCAGCGCCACAAATGGGGTTGTTTTAGCCGATACGAAACTCTGTTTTCTGGTACTGTTTGACTAACCAATCACCAAACGCATCAATTAGCCCGATAACAGAACGCTTGGGAATACCCCGGCCAGAAAGTAAAATTTCTAGCCGCTCGATCTCAAGCTGCTTTTCAGTATGATAAGTTAAGAATACCTTGCCACATTGTATAGGGTCATCAAACCAACGTTTATCTCGATACATCACCAAAGAGTATGACGCTCTTAGTAACTTTTTAGCAATCACGCGCTGGGCGGCCACCTGCTCTTCTATCGTCTTCGCTTGTACGATTTTTTTGCGATACACCGTAATCCAATCTTCCACATCCATATTCCAGTGCTTAGCAATTTCCCAACTTGGGACGTAATCACCGAAGCAGTCTGCTAGATCATCACCATAAACACAGACACAGCAATGCTTAAGCATAAAGCCCCAAGTGAAAATACTGTCTAAATTAGCTACTTCACTCACTAAGGCTGTACGGACCGATACACCATTAACGTGAGGGTAACTCTGCTGCGCACGCCACTTAATTGTGTTGAGCAAAGTCGCGCGATTGTGCTCAAAGGATGATTGAGTAACGACAACCAGGTCTAAGTTCGACTTCCCAACGATCGCTGTTTTACGAGCAACACTACCGTATACATAAACGCTGTGTAAGTTTTGCCCCAGTCCACCTTTGAGACAAGCGATGACTTCCCTAATTAAAGGCGCAAACTCTGGTTGAAATGGTTGTTTAGGATCGATAACAGGCAGAGACATGACTTAAAACGTGTTCTCAGATGGTTCAAGAAGTTGGGCTATATGTTCTCTTAGCCGACTCACCGAATCAAGTCCATTCAGGTGTTTAGTCATGGGAGTAACAACAAATTTCTGCAATGAATTTTAATGCTAGGCGGCTAACTTAGCGCTATAATCACCGAGTTTTGCTTAATAAGTATGAATAGGAATATACAATGCCAAAGGCAAGTGAAATCAAAAAAGGCTTCGCAATCGAGTCTAATGGTAAAACTCTTCTAGTTAAAGACATCGAAGTAACGACTCCTGGCGGTCGTGGCGGCGCTAAAATCTACAAAATGCGTTGTACAGATCTAAACACGGGCGCACGTGTAGATGAGCGTTACAAGTCTGATGACGTTGTTGAAACGGTAGAAATGAACAAACGTGCAGTTGTGTACTCATACGCTGACGGCGATGAGCACATCTTCATGGATAACGAAGACTACTCACAATACACATTCAAGCACAATGAAGTTGAAGACGACATGCTGTTCATCAACGAAGATACACAAGGTATCCACATTATCCTTGTTAACGGTGCTGCAGTGGGTATTGAGCTACCATCTTCTGTTGAGCTAGTGATTGAAGAAACTGACCCTTCAATCAAAGGTGCTTCTGCATCTGCTCGTACTAAACCAGCACGCTTCGCTTCAGGTCTTGTCATCCAGGTTCCTGAGTACATTGCAACTGGTGACCGTGTTATCATTAACACAGCTGAACGTAAATACATGAGCCGAGCATAAGCATGTCTGATTTGATTTCTTACGACGACGTCATCGACGCAGCGTACGACATTTTCCTTGAGATGGCTCCAGATAACCTAGAGCCTGCTGACGTGATTCTGTTTACTGCGCAATTTGAAGATCGTGGTGCCGCAGAACTTGTTGAAACCGGTGATGACTGGGTTGAACATGTTGGCTTCGAGATCGACAAAGAAGTATATGCAGAGGTTCGTATCGGCCTAGTAAATGAGGAAAATGACGTTCTTGATGACGTATTTGCTCGTATGCTAATCAGCCGAGACCCTGAACATAAGTTCTGCCATATGCTTTGGAAACGCGATTAACGTTTCTTCATCATGAACAAAAATACCAGCCTAGTGCTGGTATTTTTTTATCTGTTGTTTTTGTTTAGCTGAGATATTTGTTTATCCAAAGCACCCTGCTCTATATCGGCTTTAGATCCTTTTGTTATGTAACAGATAAGAAAAAGGCTTGCCGAATTGGCAAGCCTTTCTGATGTTTTGCTATCGATTAACGATGCTTGTTGCGTGCGCCTTGGTCACCAGCAGTCTTCTTCGGCTTACGACGAGAAGGGTTGTTGCTGCGACCTTTTGGTGTGTTAACACGCTCTTCATGGCGCTTAACTGCGCGACGAATTTTTTGGCTGCGTGCACGCTCACGTTTGCGTGACGTGTTGTCTTTGTTCAGATCAAGCATGGTTTCTTTCTCTGGACGAAGCTCTACAAGCTCACGCAAGTAGTTTACTTCTTTCAGGTCAAGCTCCATCCAACCGCCACGAGGCAGTTTCTTGTCTAAGAAGATGTCGCCGTAACGAACACGTTTCAGACGGCTAACGGTACACTCTTGCGATTCCCATAGTCGACGAACTTCGCGGTTACGACCTTCATTGATAACAACGTAAAACGTGTGGTTCATGCCTTCACCACCCGCGTAAACAACATCTTCAAAGCGAGCTAAACCGTCTTCCAGTTCAACACCTTTTACTAGATTACGAACTTTCTGTTCAGTTACTTCACCGAACACACGTACTAGGTATTCACGTTCAACTTGGCGGCTTGGGTGCATTAAGCGGTTCGCCAGTTCACCATCCGTTGTGAAAAGTAGAAGACCAGAAGTGTTCGCATCCAGACGACCAACTGAAATCCAACGAGAGCCACGAATTTTTGGCAGACGATCAAAAACAGTACGACGACCTTCTGGATCGTGACGAGTACACAGTTCACCCTCAGGTTTGTAGTACGCAAGTACACGACAAATCACTTCTTCTTGAATCTTTGCAGAGACAATGTGACCATCGATACGAACTACGCTGCTCTCGTCTTCAAGTCTTTCACCAAGCTTAGCGACTACACCGTTCACGCTAACGCGACCAGATTTAATTAACGATTCAATCTCACGACGAGAACCGTGACCAGCACGTGCTAATACTTTTTGTAACTTTTCGCTCATTTATCTACCTATGTGTCGTCTTCACAGACGTCTAGACCAGGATTGGTCTGCATTTTGCTATTTACCCATTTCAGTGGGATTTTTCGGTCGGACATTATACGTAACTTTCTTAGTTAATGTAAGCTAAATCGGCGCCATTCTCCACACCAAAATTCACTTCAAAAATGACCGAAATATTTGTCCTATTCTGCAACTTTTTTACTACTTAATGCAGGCATTGATCAACGAGAATCCCACTAATATCGGTCTTCCTGAACCACTTTAACCACGCTGTACCTGATAAAATTGTCAGGGTTACAACAATAACCACTTGGGGTGTGTTTACTGTTCGTATTGCTAGAAAGCAACGAAGAATAAGCCGTCCCGGTTTGCTGCTAAGTAATACCAATCACCGCAGACAATGAGCGCTCATAGCAAAACAAGGTCGTGGGTAACAAGACAAAAATTGTCTTTAAGTCATTAGTTCACATCAAAAATAACACTAATGCTATCGTGTACTCTGACTCTCTAGGTTCGCTCTGCACTCTCGGCGATTGGCATAAATCAGACAAAAAGGAATAGAACAATGTCTATGCTAAATCTCGACCTAAATTGGATTTTTGGGACATCTCAAGATGACGATATGACAGGCACAAAAGGCTCTGAAACAACCGATATTTTCTTCGGCTTCTGTGGTGATGATAAGTTTGTAGGATACGGAGGTAATGATATTGTCTTCGGTGGCTGGGGAGATGATACCTTGCTTGGTGGCCGAGGTAACGACTTTGTTTCTGGCGGCTTTGGAAACGATTTCCTATCCGGAGGATTAGGAAACGACAAACTCTTTGGTGGCTGTGGCGACGACACAATTTTTGATTATTCAGGCAACAACTACTTGAGTGGTGGCTGGGGTAACGACACCCTCGTTGTTGGTGATGGTGAATCAGTACTGAGCGGTGGCTGTGGAGACGACACCTTCGTGCTTACAAACCGCCTGGCTATTGGTGTACCTGATCAGCCAGTATCTTCCAACGATATTGATGTCAAAGCCGACATTGTCGATTTTAATATTTTCCATGACAAACTTGTCTTTGATATGGGCCGAGACACTGATAACGATGGCATTCGAGATACGTTCTTGGATTCAGCGGATGATCTGACTTTATCTTACAATGAATGTGGCTGGGCAGTATTCTCAAGTGATGAATACAATGTTGAAGTGACACTAAACGGTGTGAGCTCTGCATACATCAACTATGCAGAACAAAATGGTATCGACATTTTCGATTTCGCTTAACCTCAATCAGTTAAGTTCAATGAGATATTCGATATGACAACTAAAATAGGAGGCGCGATGCCTCCTATTTTGTTTGGCGGTGGTGTGCGTCTACTATTCGAATGGTGCAGGGTCACCAGATCCCAAACGAACCACAACAGGTTCACCTTCGCTAAAGTCAATTACAGTCGTAGGTTGTTCACCTAAGTAACCGCCATTAAGAATCACATCAACCGCATGTTCTAGTTTATCGCGAATATCCTCTGGATCAGATTCTGTTACGTCACTGCCAGGTAGAATCAACGACGTAGACATCATCGGCTCACCTAATGCTTCCAACAAGTCCAAGGCAATTTGATTGTCTGGAACACGGATACCGATGGTCTTACGTTTTGCATTCATCAAACGACGCGGCACCTCTTTTGTGCCTTTGAAGATGAAGGTGTAAGGACCTGGTGTGTTATTTTTCAGCAGTCGGAATGCAGAGTTATCCACTCGCGCATAGAGAGAGAGCTCCGACAAATCACGACACAGTAAAGTAAAGTTATGCTTATCATCCAGACGACGAATCTGACAGATTCGTTCCAGTGCCTGTTTGTTCTCCAACTGACAGCCAAGTGCATACCCTGAATCAGTAGGGTAAACCACAACGCCGCCGTTACGAATGATTGCTACTGCTTGATTAATCAAGCGAGCCTGTGGGTTTTCTGGGTGAACGTAAAAAAACTGGCTCATTGTAATTCCTCATTATCGAGCCTCTCGGCTCTATATTTTTATGGGTTCTCGACTTCGTATTACTGAGTATTATTCAACGAAGGATCTATTCCCCAATCTTTCCAAACTGGTTCGACGCCAGCAGGCAACCATAGGTTCCTTCCTAGCTCCATCCACGGTGATGGGTAGTGAAAATCACTGCCTTGAGAGGCTAATAGTTTGTATTGTATAGCATAATCAGCCAAGTTGCGCCTTTCTTGTTGCGCTTGCTGTGGCTGTGCAACTTCCATCGCATCACCACCCGCTTCGACAAACGCTGCTAGAAGACGCTTAATCCACTTCGCTGTCAACTTATATCTACCAGGATGCGCTAATACCGCCATTCCACCAGCCGCATGGATAGCATCAACCGCATCCTTCATCGAACACCAATTCGGTGGTACATAACCTGGGTTATTACGCGTTAGGTATTTTTTAAACACCATTTGCATGGTTTTTGCGTAACCATTATCTACCAACCATTTCGCGAAATGCGCTCTTGTCACTGGAGCATCACCGGCGATTTGTCTTACCTCTTCAAGCACACCTACTCGAGTTGCTTTTTGTAGTCGCTCTGCAATTAACTCAGATCGTGTTATGCGATGCTGCTTCTGTTGTTCTATGAGGGCAGATAATTGTTCATTTTCCGGATCGATATTCAGGCCGACAATATGAATGTCTTTGTTTTGCCAGACGGTCGATATCTCAATGCCATTGATGATTTTTATCGGCAAATTATTATCTTGAACGTATTGCTTAGCTAACGCCAAACCGTCAACCGTATCGTGATCAGTGATCGCCAAAACCTCGATATCAAAACTCAGCGCCCTTTCCACTAAATCTTTAGGTTCTAACCGACCGTCCGATGCAGTGGTGTGACTATGTAAATCAATTCTCATATTTTTATCGTTTTAATGCCGTTTTGGGGTTGACTTTTTACTCTCGCACTAGTTAACTAGTACACAGATACAAAGTACGTAATTTAAGGTTCACCATGTTACAAGAATTTAACCAAAACCAAAAAGCGAAAGTTACGGTTTGTCTTAATAAGGCAAACTCATCAGATCTTGCTTGGTGGCGCACTTGGACTAGTTCTTGGTGGGCAAACGTATACTTCTAGTTTATAGAACCAAACGTTGTAAAGCCCGCTACTTAAGCGGGCTTTTTTGTTTTGTTGCTCATTTCACATTCAACTGCCTAAACATTAATCGAATATAGCCAAGTCTAGATTGGGAGAACGTTTGCTTTATGCGACTATGTACGGCAGGAAGATTTAAACAGCTACAAGGAGGTCTTGTGAACAAGGCCATTGAAATTAAGAAACTTGGACAGCTTGAAGTGCTAACGGCTTCCGTCCCTTATACTCAAGACCCGACTCGCTTGTTCCACACACTATGTGAGAACAAAACTGACAGCCTATTGCTGGAATCTGCTGAGATCGATTCAAAGCAAAATTTAAAATCCCTGCTGATCGTAGATTCAGCGGTTCGCATTGTTTGCTTCGGCCATACCGTTAGCATGCACGCCTTGACCAATAACGGTAAAAACTTACTGTCTCACCTAAACCAGAACATCCGTGGTGACGTTGAGAGCAAGTTCGATGGCGAAACGCTAACTTTGCAGTTTAACCAGCCATGCGACACGTTAGATGAAGACTCTCGCCTACGTGAAGCCTCTTCTTTCGATGCGCTGCGCTTGGTTCAGCATAGTTTTGATATTTCACAGCAAGACAAACACGCAATTTTCCTTGGTGGTCTGTTTGCCTACGACTTAGTCGCAAACTTCGAGCCGCTTGGTAATGCAAAAGCAACAAATCAGTGTCCAGATTACGTTTTCTACGTAGCGGAAACACTACTTGTTGTCGACCATCAAACGGAATCTTGCCAGCTTCAAGCGACGTTGTTTGTTGATGGTTCAGAGAAAACCGCGTTAGAGACTCGTATTGCAGAAATCAGCGCTCAGTGTGCAGCGCCAAAACTACTGCCAAGCGCAAAACAAATCGCTGACGTAACGGTAGAACCTAGCGTATCTGATGCAGACTTCTGCCAAACTGTTCGCGACTTAAAAGAGTTCGTAGTGAAAGGCGATGTATTCCAAGTTGTACCATCTCGCCGATTCACTCTACCTTGCCCTTCTCCACTAGCGGCTTACAAAGAACTGAAACAAAGTAACCCAAGCCCTTACATGTTCTACATGCAAGATGAGCTGTTCACTCTGTTTGGCGCATCACCAGAAAGCGCGCTTAAGTACGAAACCGACACTAACCAAATTGAAATCTACCCAATCGCAGGCACACGTCGCCGTGGTAAGCGCCCTAACGGCGAGATTGATTTCGACCTAGATAGTCGCATCGAACTTGAACTGCGCACCGACATGAAAGAAAACGCAGAACACATGATGTTGGTTGACTTGGCACGTAACGACGTCGCTCGTATTGCTCAATCTGGTACTCGCCACGTAGCAGACCTTCTAAAAGTCGACCGCTACAGCCACGTAATGCACTTGGTGTCTCGTGTGGTTGGTCAACTGCGTGAAGACCTAGACGCGCTGCACGCATACCAAGCATGTATGAACATGGGTACGCTCACCGGCGCACCTAAGATTCGTGCCATGCAGTTGATTCGCGATGTAGAAGGCGCACGACGCGGTAGCTACGGCGGCGCTGTTGGCTACCTCACTGGTGAAGGCACACTCGACACCTGTATCGTGATTCGCTCAGCGTACGTTGAGAACGGCATTGCTCAAGTTCAAGCTGGTGCTGGCGTGGTGTTCGACTCTGATCCACAAGCGGAAGCAGACGAAACGCGCGGCAAAGCACAAGCGGTAATCTCTGCTATCCAAGCAGCGCATAATTCACAATAAGGAATAGGGTTCAGAGATGGCTAATATCATTTTTATCGACAACTTTGACTCGTTCACCTACAACCTTGTGGATCAATTCCGCTCGCTAGGTCACTCAGTCAAGATTTACCGAAACAACATCCCAGCAGAAACCATTGAACAAGCGGTAAATGAGCTTGAAAACCCAGTGGTTCTGCTATCACCAGGTCCTGGTGCACCGTCAGAGGCAGGCTCAATGCCAGAGCTTATCCAACGTATGAAAGGCAAAGTGCCGATGATCGGCATTTGTCTTGGTCACCAAGCGATTGTTGAAGCGTACGGCGGTACTGTTGCTGGCGCGGGCGAAATCATTCACGGTAAGGTCTCTATGATGGAGCACCAAAACCATGCGATTTACCAAAACCTACCATCACCACTTGCAATTGCACGTTACCACTCGCTGGTTGCGACCAAGGTTCCTGAGAGCCTAACCATCACAGCAGAAGTGGATGACTTGGTAATGTCTGTTGTACATGAAGAAGATAAAGTTTGCGGGTTCCAGTTCCACCCGGAATCTATTATGACGACCTACGGAGCAACACTGTTGGCCAATGCCATTGAATGGGCACTTGAAGAACAAACTTCAGCGAACCCACTCACTGCTTAATAAGCACTTGGCACATAAGAAATTTAGGAGAGGAAATATGGAAACAATCATCAACCCTATTATTACCAAACTGTACGAGCAAGAATCGCTTACTCAGGAAGAGAGCCAACAGCTATTCGACATCATTATCCGTGGTGAACTAGATCCAATTTTGATGGCATCAGCACTGACTGCACTAAAAATCAAAGGCGAAACGCCAGACGAAATTGCAGGCGCGGCCAAAGCACTGCTGGCAAACGCAAATCCATTCCCTCGCCCAGATTACGATTTCGCAGATATCGTAGGTACTGGCGGTGACGGTCACAACACCATCAACATTTCAACCACTGCGGCGTTTGTTGCTGCAGCATGTGGTCTAAAAGTAGCGAAACACGGTAACCGCAGCGTTTCCAGCAAATCGGGTTCTTCTGACCTTCTTGATTCATTTGGTATCAACCTAGCTATGAGCGCAGAAGATACGCGCAAAGCGGTAGACGATATCGGTGTTGCTTTCCTATTTGCACCTCAATACCACGGTGGTGTGCGCCATGCGATGCCAGTGCGTCAAACCATGAAAACACGCACCATCTTTAACATTCTTGGCCCACTGATTAACCCTGCTCGTCCTAACATCGAATTGATGGGCGTTTACAGTGAAGAACTGGTTCGTCCTATCGCAGAAACCATGCTACAAATGGGTATGAAGCGCGCAGCAGTAGTACACGGTAGTGGTTTGGATGAAGTGGCGATTCACGGTGAAACAACGGTTGCCGAAATCAAAGACGGTAAAATCACTGAGTACACGCTAACACCAGCAGACTTCGGTCTAGACGCGCACCCACTAGAAGCAATCAAAGGTGGCGATCCTGAAGAAAACAAAGCGATCATTACCAACATTCTGACGGGTAAAGGTACAGACGCACAATTGGGCGCAGTGGCAGTGAACGTTGCTCTGCTAATGCGTCTATTCGGCCACGAAGATTTAAAAGCCAACACGCAACAAGCGATTGAGGCAATGAATTCAGGCAAGGCGTACCATTTGGTACAACAACTTGCCGCACACGCTTAAGGAATTGAAGAAGATGACTGACTTCAACACTCAGCAAGCTGACAACCTGTCTGAACACGTTTCTAAGAAAGAAGCAGAAATGGCAGAAGTACTGGCGAAAATTGTCCGCGACAAATATCAGTGGGTAGCAGACCGTAAGGTGTCTCAGCCGCTAAGCACATTTCAGTCTGATTTACTGCCATCGGACCGCAGCTTCTACGATGCTCTGAGTGGCGAAAAGACGGCCTTCATCACCGAATGTAAGAAGGCATCTCCTTCTAAAGGTTTGATTCGTGATCACTTCGACTTGGATTACATTGCATCGGTTTACAACAACCATGCTGATGCGATTTCAGTCCTAACAGACGAGAAGTACTTCCAAGGTAACTCTGACTTTCTTCCTCAAGTGCGTGGCCAAGTCAAACAACCGGTTCTGTGCAAAGACTTCATGGTAGATACCTACCAAGTTTACCTAGCGCGTCATTACAGTGCTGATGCCGTGCTACTGATGCTTTCTGTCCTGAATGACGAAGAGTACAAAGCGCTAGAGGAAGCAGCGCACAGCCTGAACATGGGTATCTTGACCGAAGTCAGCAACGAAGAAGAGCTTCATCGTGCCGTTAAGCTTGGCGCACGCGTTATCGGCATTAATAACCGTAACCTTCGCGACCTAAGTACTGATTTGAATCGTACTAAAGAACTGGCACCGACCATTCGCGAACTGGCTCCTAACGCAACAGTAATCTCAGAATCTGGCATTTATACGCATCAACAAGTTCGTGATTTAGCGGAATACGCAGACGGCTTCTTGATTGGTAGTTCACTGATGGCGGAAGACAACCTAGAACTTGCTGTACGTAAAGTGACGTTAGGCGAAAATAAAGTGTGTGGCTTAACGCATCCAGATGACGCAGCAAAAGCATATCAAGCAGGCGCAGTATTTGGTGGCCTGATTTTTGTCGAGAAGTCGAAGCGTGCGGTCGACCTTGAAGGTGCGCGCTTAACCATGAGCGGTGCTCCACTGAACTATGTAGGCGTGTTCCAAAATCACGATATCGATTTTGTTGCTTCTGTCGTGACCTCTTTGGGTTTAAAAGCGGTGCAACTGCACGGTCAAGAAGACCAAGCTTACGTAAACCAACTCAAAGCCGAACTGCCAGCAGCGGTAGAAATTTGGAAAGCTTACGGCGTGACTGATGCCAAGCCAGAACTGCTAGCAGACAACATTGATCGCCATTTATTAGATGCGCAAGTTGGCACTCAAACTGGCGGAACTGGTCAAGTGTTCGACTGGTCACTGATCGGCGACCCAAGTCAAATTATGCTAGCGGGCGGACTGTCGCCAGAAAATGCTCAACAAGCAGCGACACTAGGTTGCTTGGGATTAGATTTAAACTCTGGTGTAGAAAGCGCACCAGGCAAAAAAGATTCACAGAAGTTGCTCGCGGCCTTCACCGCCATTCGCAGCTACTAAAGCTGGATATCAGCTAAAAAATTTAAAGCTATTCGTAGCGAAAAATACGAGAAGGAATATAACGATGGCAAAACTGAATGCCTACTTTGGCGAATACGGCGGTCAGTACGTTCCGCAAATTCTAGTTCCAGCACTGGAGCAACTAGAGCAAGCGTTTATCGACGCGCAAGAAGATCCAGAATTCCGCAGCGAATTCATGACGCTTCTCCAAGAGTATGCGGGCCGTCCAACGGCTTTGACTCTAACTCGTAACCTAACCAAAGGTACGAAAACCAAACTGTACCTAAAACGTGAAGACCTACTTCACGGTGGCGCGCACAAGACCAACCAAGTGTTAGGTCAAGCTCTGCTTGCAAAACGCATGGGTAAAAACGAAATCATCGCAGAAACAGGCGCAGGCCAACACGGTGTAGCAACTGCACTAGCGTGTGCGCTGCTTGGCCTTAAGTGTCGCGTTTACATGGGTGCAAAAGACGTTGAGCGTCAAAGCCCGAACGTATTCCGTATGAAGCTAATGGGCGCAGAAGTTATTCCTGTCCACTCGGGTTCAGCAACGCTTAAAGACGCATGTAACGAAGCGCTACGCGACTGGTCTGCAACTTATGAAGACGCGCACTACCTACTAGGTACAGCGGCAGGTCCTCACCCATTCCCAACCATCGTGCGTGACTTCCAACGCATGATTGGTGAAGAAACGAAGAATCAGATTTTGGCACGTGAAGGCCGTCTTCCTGATGCGGTTATCGCATGTGTGGGCGGTGGTTCAAACGCTATCGGCATGTTTGCTGACTTCATCGAAGAAGAAAGCGTTCGCCTAATTGGTGTTGAGCCAGCAGGTAAAGGTATCGATACTGACCAGCACGGTGCACCACTTAAGCATGGTAAAACAGGCATCTTCTTCGGTATGAAAGCGCCATTGATGCAAGATCCAAACGGCCAAGTTGAAGAGTCTTACTCAGTATCTGCTGGTCTTGATTTCCCTTCAGTTGGTCCACAACACGCCCACCTAAACGCAATCGGCCGTGCTGAATACGACAACGTAACAGATGATGAGGCGCTAGAAGCATTCCAAGAGATTGCGCGTCACGAAGGTATCATCCCTGCTCTAGAATCTTCTCACGCACTGGCTCATGCACTGCGTATGGCTCGTGAGAACCCAGAAAAAGAGCAATTGTTGGTTGTTAACCTATCTGGTCGTGGTGATAAAGATATCTTCACTGTGCATGCCATCCTAGAAGAAAAAGGAGCAATCTAATGAGCCGTTATGAAAAGATGTTTGAGCGCCTAAACGAAAAGAACCAAGGCGCGTTTGTACCGTTCGTAACGGTTTGCGATCCAAACGCAGAGCAGTCTTACAAAATCATGGAAACACTGGTTGAGTCTGGCGCAGATGCCCTTGAACTTGGTATTCCATTTTCAGATCCGCTAGCCGATGGCCCAACCATCCAAGGCGCTAACATTCGCGCGTTAGATTCAGGTGCAACACCAGATATCTGCTTCGAGCAAATCGGTAAGATCCGAGCTAAGTACCCAGAGTTGCCTATTGGCCTTCTGATGTACGCGAACCTTGTTTACTCTCGTGGTATCGAGAACTTCTATGAGCGTTGTGCAAAAGCAGGCATCGATTCTGTTTTGATTGCAGACGTACCAACTAATGAAAGTGCTGAATTTGTTGCTGCTGCAGAAAAGTTTGGTATTCACCCAATCTTCATCGCACCACCAACGGCAAGTGATGAAACACTGAAGCAAGTATCAGAGTTGGGTGGCGGATACACTTACCTACTCTCTCGTGCAGGTGTTACTGGCGCAGAAACCAAAGCAAACATGCCTGTAGGTCATATGCTCGATAGACTGAACCAATTTGATGCACCACCAGCGCTACTTGGTTTTGGCATCTCTGAGCCTGCACAGGTGAAACAAGCACTAGAATCTGGTGCGGCTGGTGCAATTTCTGGTTCAGCCGTGGTAAAAATCATTGAAGCGAACGTTGAGCAACCACAAATTATGCTCGACAAGCTAGGTGAATTCGTTTCTGCAATGAAAGCTGCCACTCAAAAATAATTTCAGTTTGATATGACACAACAACGCCCGCTTAACATTATGTTTAGTGGGCGTTTTCTTACTATCGCGTTTATACCACGTCATTTTTTGTTCAACGCCCGCACTTTCCAAATCTATCTCAAGCAGAGCACTCAAAGAGTGTTAAGCTTGGGTAACTTAACTAACTCAATAAAGCAATGTGCAGTAAGGTTGCTACATGGAAGAAGTCAAAACACTGCTAGCCAAATGTCCTGTACTATCAGGGCTGCCAGATAAAGGGCTTAGTGAAGCAGCGCAAATGACTAAGGTTCGCTGCTTCGACGAAAAAGCACTGATTTGCAATAAAGGTGCGCTTCAATCTTCTCTTATGGTCATAGCTCAAGGTGCAGTGAGAGTGAACTCAATTAGTTCAAAAGGCAAAGAAGTCACACTGATGATTTTCGAAGCTGGTGGCTGGTTTGGAGACAATGTTTTTTCTCCCGGTATGCCTCGTATTTTTGGTGCGACCGCGCATTCTGACGTGACTGTAATGGAGCTTCCTGGAGATAAATTTCGCCAATTACTCGCCAAATACCCTCAAAGTTACCCCACTATACTAGACTTACTTAGCCGCCGCTTGTGGTCTGCTATTTCTGTTATCGAAGATGACGCGATTAGAGGAATTGAAGAACGAGTCGCCAAAAGGTTGCTGCTACTTGCTGAATACCAACTTAATCAAGCGATCGATACTCGACCATGCGTTGTCAGGGTAACAAGAGAACATATCGCTAACATGATGGGGCTAACTCGTCAGAGTGTACACAAGATACTAAAACGACTAGAAAGTATCGGGATGCTAGAGCTAAACTATGGCTCAGTAACCATTACCAATCCGAAACGCTTAGAAGAATACTTTAAAGAACTCGAGCAATAGATCCATTCAACAAACGCTAAGTATTGTCTAACGATAGCTAAAAAACTTATGCATCTAATTGGTCAAGAGCACAACACCATTTGCGCTTAGGCAAGTGGCGCTGTGACACAAAAACCATTGAATTGACTAAGCTATATTCAATTCAGATTTCAACTCACGTTTCAAAATCTTTCCTGTCGCACTCATCGGGAGGTGTTCACGAATTTCGACATAACGAGGATATTTAAACGAGGCTAATTGCTCTTTACCCCACTTTTGTAATGAATCGGCGTCAATATATTCTTTTGGTTTAAGTACAACGTAAGCTTTTATCTCTTCGCCATACTCTTCATTTGGAATCCCTATCACCGCTACCATTGAAACTGCAGGATGAGTCATGAAAACTTCTTCAATTTCTCTGGGATAAACATTAAATCCACCTCGAATGATCAGATCTTTCATTCTATCGACAATAAATAAATTACCTGAACTGTCAAAGCGGCCCACATCACCAGTATGGAACCAACCATTTTGTAGCGCAGATTCAGTAACTTCTGGGCGGTCAAGATATCCCTTCATAACATTATGACCACGCACAACAATCTCACCTTCTTCGCCTATCGGTAGTGCATTACCTTCAATATCGATAACTTTTACTTCGACACCTTGAACCGGTTGACCTACCGAGCCTGGTATGCGCTCCTGATCCAAATGATTAAAACATGCAATAGGACTTGTCTCCGACAACCCGTATCCTTCTAAGATCGGCACATTAAATGTTTCTTCAAAGGTTCGAAAGATTTCGGTTGGCAATGACGCACCACCGCTTACTGCAACACGCAATGACGAGGTATCAAATTGATGCTGCACATGAAGCAGACCGATGTACATCGTTGGCACACCAGCAAATATCGTCACCCTATGTTTTTCCACCAGCTCAAGAACATGTTTAGGCTCAAACCTAGGCACTAACACCAATGTTGCCCCGCCCAAAACACTAGCATTTAAGTGGACGGTTTGACCAAATGTATGAAATAAAGGCAAAGTTACTAAGTGAATATCATCGGCCTGGCTGCCCATAATGTTTTGTGCCACCAGAGCGTTCATTATGATGTTCTGCTGAGTCAGCTCAGCGCCTTTTGGTAAGCCTGTCGTCCCTGATGTATACAAAATCACACAAGTATCATCCGCATTACGCGGTATATAATCCGGCAACGGTTGGACATCGGCTATAAACGCATTGAGAGTTATTACACCATTCCAATAGCTTTGATCTTGAGATTGAGTCAGTACGACTATGCCTTCGCATGTATCGACTTGTTCAAAGGCTTTGACGCCCTCTTTTGCCATTGGCAGTTCTTTCGTCCCTTCAAAGCAGAAATAAAACTTCGCTTTTGAATCTTCTAAGTGATACTTAATTTCTCGCGCTTTCAAAAGCACATTTAATGGGACTGCAACCGCGCCAGCTTTTTGTATTGCATAATAAACAAACGCGAAAAAAGGAATGTTTGGGCATGAAATCGCAACGCGGTCACCTGGCTTTACGCCTTTATTGATTAAAGACGCTGCGATCTTGCCGGCGATCGCATTAAACTGCGCATAATTTATCTTTTCAGCGCCACATATCAACGCCGTTTTATCTGGTTTACTCGCAGCATTTCTTTGTAACGCAGCAGCAAGATTCATCATAGTCTCTTCACCTCTTACTTGTCTTTCTCGTCTAATCAGCTCAGGAGCATTAACTAAGCAAGTTATCCTTAACACTGGATCGTCAGCATTTGATTCTCACCAGTCATTACCATTTAACATTATGTTTACAACGCAATCAGGACTAAGAATGTAAAGCAATTAACATTTCAGAAGGCAAATTAATAAAAGTGTGAGCTTGAAAGAGATGAATTGTTATAAATATCACCCCAAGTCACTAAAAACTCTGACTGCAATAGCAAATACAAAAGCGGTTAAAATTAACAAAAAGAAAACAAATAAAGAAAAATAAACTTGAACAATCCCAAGCGTAACCCTTATAAGAAAAATCAATAGCAAACGTTTGCTATTGAACAAAACTTTATCGTTCGTCAATAAAATATCGATTAATCCATCAATAATACCTTGCTGCATATTGCCAATTGTAAACGATAAGTGTAAAAAGCAAGGCGAGATAATTATCCGTAAATCCATTTATGGTTAGTGGGTAATTTTAGGATTTTACATTTTATTAGCACAGAGGTTATGGAAGTGTTAAAAGAAAAGAGTTTGCTAAACAACATTGGCGTACAAGTCGTAATCGCCATGATCGTGGGCACAGCCGTTGGTGCCATGATGGGTCATGATGCGACAGTGTTCGCTCCTTTAGGTGCTATCTTTATCAACTTAATCAAAATGTTGGTTATTCCTTTGGTCGCTGTAGCCTTGATTTCTGGCGCCGCTGGTCTTGGGAACAGCCAGTCAGCAGGTAAAGTTGGTATCGTCACTCTAGGTTATTTTGGTTTAACATCCGCCCTAGCCGTTGCGCTTGCACTATTTATGGGTGAAGTATTCCAACCAGGCATGGGTATCGACGTCTCTGGCGTTGAAGGCATGTTCTCAGCAGAATACGCTTCAAAAGGTGAACTACCTACTTTCTGGGCAACCATCACTGGTATGATCCCAACCAACGTTTTCCAATCACTAAATGAAGCAAACATCCTACAGATACTCGTTTTCTGTATGTTCTTTGGTATTGCGATTTCTAAGCAAGCAAAAGAACGTCGTGAACCAATCATCAATGGTGTTAACTGCATCGTTGACGCAATGGTTTGGATGATCAATAAAGTAATGATCATTGCACCTATCGGTGTATTTGGTCTGATGGCAGAAGCCGTCGGTACGTTCGGTTTTGGTGCGCTAATGGTGGTGTTTAAACTGTTCGTTGTTTACGTTGCCGCCATCCTAATCTTCGGTTTCGTTGTTTACCCAGCAATGGTGCATGTTTTCACGAAGACATCTGCGAAGAAATTCCTGTCTTCAATGAAGAAACCGCAAGCAGTTGCGCTTTCAACAGCGTCTTCTATGGCAACACTGCCTGTCACAATGGACACCTGTGAAAAAGAGCTGGGCGTAAAAAATTCAACTGCATCATTTGTTCTGCCTCTAGGCGCAACGATCAACATGTCAGGTAATGCGATTTACTATGGCTTGGTTGCTATCTTCTTTGCTCAACTGTTCAATATCGATCTAGGCATGGGCGCTTACATTGCAATTATCGTAACGTCTACATTGGGTGCGGTTGGTCAAGCGGGTGTTCCTGGCCCTTCTTTCCTAGTGGTTGCCGTGCTTCTTGCCGCTGGCATTCCAATTGAAGGTCTACCGCTGCTATTCGCTCTTGACCGTATTTTCGATATGATTCGTACAGCACTGAACATCACAGGTGATGCTGCATGTGCAGTTATCGTTGATGCGCTAATTGAAGAAGAAACGGCAGAAGCTGAGCTAAAAAAGCAAGAAGCCTAACCCTTTCTTGAATAGACCAAAAACCGCTCATAATGAGCGGTTTTTTTGTCTTTTCTTGCATTACGTAACTATACAAATAGAAACCGATGGCATAAATTTTTCAAAATGATATAAACCATTACAAAATATAACAAAACGTTAGAACTAGGTTATATCATGAGTCTTGAGCAATCTTTGGAATATCTCACCAAAACAAATTTGCCGATCGAATCAAAGCAGCAGGCACTGATTGACTTAGTTATTCTTACCCTAACGAAACAAAAACGAGATGCTCTTTTTCAACAGGTTGCTCTGTATCGAATAAAACTGCTTAAATCTCTCTTTCCTAAACACGCATCAAAAAGTCTTTCTGCACTATTTGAGTTAATGGATTATCGAGATTTAGTGCAACAGTATCCGACAGGTTTCTCCAAAGAGATTCGTTTACTTGAACAACTTGCCGCAGATTGTTACCCGCATTGGATGGTTTTCTGGTGTCAATGCGAGATCGAAGCAATCAAGCAAAAATATCCTTCAAACGAAGCTGCGATTCCTACTCCGCTTCCGTTTGACGACCACAGCTATACTAGCGTGTTAATTGAAGATATCGCAGATTGCGATCTTGAGGTAATGCTGCCAAATCATGCAGCGTTAATGCCGATTTCCGAAGCGATCACACTGAGTAATCTTGAGCTTTTCGTCCAAACTGAACAATGGTTTGAAATCTTGCCTCTTTTATCACTCTCGCAAAAAGGGCAGCACTTTGCGCTCTTGCTCAAATCGTCATCTTCACCAATCATGGTCTCCTCCGCTTTAGTGCAAAGCTGGCATCAACGAAATAACTGGCTCAGTTACTCACCACAGTTTAGTAACGAACAATGGCAGTTTTGCTTTCCTAATCATGGGTACAGTGTTCTCAATCAACTGGGTATTTTGGAGTGTCGTGCTCTAACTCATGAGCACACTCTTATTGAGTTTGATGCTCAGTTTCAATCTCGTGTAAAGAACACTGAAGCGGTTTGCGAAGTGCTGCGCCTTACGGTGGGAGGCAACATCCAACAAAAGCTGTATTTTTTGTATCTGGCGCAAAAAACAATGATGAGTGAGCTTTATAAAACAGGCTATAAGCTCGGCTTTACCATTATTGAGCAAGTATTTATGTTAAATTTCTATCAATCTATTGATTTAAGTGCCTACTTTCACTCAGGATACCGCGACATTAACGGTGACGGTACCAAGACATACCGCGGTTTCTGGAATTTAGGTATGATGGTTGAAGCATTTCAAGACATACAATTTCGCGACTACAAACATTGCGTACGAACAAAAAGAATGGATAAAAAGGTGAATGAGCATGCTTGATGTTCATTTGCACGGTCTCTTTTACCCAAAAGCAATGGCATTGTACGCGACTGTACTAATAGTATTCGCTTGGCTACTGTATTACTGCTATCGCCTAAAGCAGAAGAGTGAATCAATCTTAGGCTCGCATCACGCGCCTTACATCGCTTATTCCAGCTGTATCATTGTTTGGATAAGCAGCAACGCCTATTTCCATACCGATTTATTGCCAGAATTAGGCTCTGTTGGTGGCATCTTTATGGCTAAGTTAGCGAACTTAGCGTCTTTTTTCGCCTTTGCGTTTGCATTCTATTTTTCTTGCCAGTTAACCGCAGATGTTAAAAAAACAGCGGTCAAAGTCTGGCAAAAAGTCGTCTTTGTCGCACTAGCAACGTATTCACTGTACATCAACTTAGTGCCGAATCTTACTGTCGAAAATGTCACCATTAGTGGTCCAAGCCAGTTCGTCATTGAATTTGGCCCACATACCTCATATTTTTTCATTAGTTTGCTAGCTTTCGTGGTACTAACGCTGCTTAACTTGATTGCCATGCGCGCGAACAGCAGCAAGCTCACGCTAGCAAAAAGCAACTATATGATCGCTGGCATTTTGGTATTCATGTTATCTACGGCAGTGATACACCTTGGAATGACGTATTTCCTTGGCGACTTCTCCCTAACTTGGTTACCACCAGCACTTTCAATCAGCGAAATGTTGTTTGTGGGCTATGCCCTACTTACCTCCCGCTTCTACAGCGCTAAATATCTCACGTACTTAACGGTAAGCGCGCTCTTAGTCTGCGCCATTTTTGTTCTGCCGCTAGGGGCGATATTTATTCCGATCTCTGAAGATAACCAATGGCTTGTTGCGGTACCTTTATGTGCGCTTATCGGTATCACTTGGCACTTGCTTTTTAAGCGAGTCAGTCGTTACGCTTCGTATTTTATTTATGGGAAACGACACACTCCCGTTCAGCAAATCCTTGGGTTAGAGGAAGAGTTTAAACGCTCAATAGATGATGCTATGCGTCAGTTGGCATCGTTACTTAACATACCAAACAACAAGCTACAGCTAGTCACTAGCAATTACACAGAAACGTTTTACGAAGAGTACCTGCCGTCAAGCAAGTCAGTTCTCGTGCTTGATGAGTTGTCTGAAGAAATTGATTATGCCTCCTCTTCTAAAGGGTCGATGAGAAAGCTCTACGAGCGCATGCGCTCAAGCAATACTGCGCTCGTTATGCCTCTCTTCGGTCGTGGAAAATCTGTTACTCACTTGCTGATTTCTTCACATAAAATAGATAATAAGCTGTTTTCTAATGAAGAAATCTCAGCTCTGCAAACGTTATTAGTTCGCATCCAGAGCACCATTGAAGCCGATAGAAAGGTACGCCAAAGCCGTGCGCTGGCTAACTCCATTGCACATGAAATGCGTAACCCTCTCGCTCAAGTACAATTACAATTTGAAGCTTTAAAACAGCATATAGAGTCAAACGCCTCACTGGATACGCTAAAAAGAGAAATTGATAAAGGTGAAGCCGCTATACAACGCGGTCGACAACTTATCGATATTATTTTACGAGAAGTTAGCGACAGCTCACCAGAGCATGAGCCTTTAGCTCTCACTTCCATACATAAAGCCATCGACCAAGCAGTAAGCCGTTATGGTTTTGAAAACGATCAAATAATAGAGAGAATTAACCTGCCACAGGCACACGATTTTGTCGCGAAGTTAAATGAGACCCTGTTTAACTTTGTCATTTTCAATTTGATTCGTAACGCTATCTACTATTTTGATTCTTATCCCGACAGTCAAATTGAGATTCGTACCCAGACGGGGGCTTACGAAAACATTCTGATCTTCCGAGATAGTGGGCCAGGTATATGTAGCAGTATCTTACACAAGATATTTGATGACTTTTTCTCGTATCAAAAAAGCGGAGGCAGTGGCTTAGGTTTGGGCTATTGCCAACGTGTTATGCGCTCCTTCGGAGGACGAATAGAGTGCCAGTCTGAATTGAACGAGTTCACAGAATTCTACTTGTATTTCCCAGTCGTACCAAACGCACCAAAACCAGAGACATTAAGAGCACCGGACTTTGATAGCTGGAAAGCAACTGCATCACATTCTGAAAATCATTCAGCTCAACACGTACAAGTATGTAAAGATGCACCAACAGTGCTCATTGTAGATGACAAAGAGGTGCAACGCACCTTGGTACAGATGTATTTAAAAAGATTGGGAGTCAACAGCTTACAAGCAAATAATGGAGCCTCTGCGGTAGAACTATTCCACTCTCACAAGATTGATCTCGTTCTTATGGATGTCCAAATGCCGGTAATGAATGGATTTGACGCCAGCCAACGGATTAAGCAAATCACATCCTCCGTTCCAATCATTGCCTTATCTGGTGAGTCTGGAGCTAGAGAGTTGGAGCTAATTTCGACACTCATGGATGACAGGCTCGAAAAGCCCACCACGTTAAATGCACTTCAAGTCGTCATCCAAAGATGGTTACAGAACGAGAATTTTGCACCTTCCAACACTTTTTAATTTGCAAATATAGAATTGGCACTAGATGTGCATTGTTGGAGTAAATCGAATTATCCAGAAGGTCAAGCAGGCTGCAAATGAGTAGCGTATGAGCTTGATAAGGAGATCGCCATGTTACTTCATCGACATACATACTACGGCTTGATTCATCATGGAATCAAAACACTGTTACTTGATCGCTTAGGCCACTATACAGAAGAAGAGTATCATCAATATCTGACCCTGATGACTGGTAAATCCACTTGCTTCACGATGTCTCTCGAAGAGCTAGAAGCAACGGTCGATAACTTACTGCGGGAAGGCTATTTAGAAGATGTAAAAACGCTTATTTCCCAATATCAACGTGTGGCTTAAGGTTTAAAACTCTCAACTCTATTGCCGCTTCACGCGGCAATTTTTATTCCTTCCATTTGCTGTTTCGACGTGGAAGAAGCTTGCGGTCTATACGATATACTAAGCGTTACTATTCTTACCTTAACTTCCTCAGTATTCACATCTTGTCAGATTCCGTTAGACTGTCTTCAATTCAATAATTAGGTAGATTTTGCCATCATGAAGCAGATCCTAGACTTTATACCACTCATCGTTTTCTTCGCTTTATACAAGCTGTACGACATCTACGTAGCGACAGGTGCACTGATCGTAGCAACAGCCATTCAACTTGTCGTCACCTACGCGCTGTATAAGAAAGTCGAAAAGATGCAGCTAATAACATTTGTTATCGTCACTATCTTCGGCGGCATGACCCTTTTCTTCCACGACGACAATTTTATAAAGTGGAAAGTCACCATCATTTACGCGATTCTGGCGATTGGCTTAGCAGTGAGCCACGCATTGGGAAAATCAGCTATCAAAGGTATGCTAGGCAAGGAAATTACGTTACCTGACGCTGTTTGGGCAAAGATTAACTGGGCTTGGGTTGGCTTCTTCTCATTCTTCGCTGGCCTAAACATTTATATTGCTTACGAATTGCCGTTGGATGTTTGGGTTAACTTCAAAGTATTTGGAATGTTGATCGCGACATTTGCCTACATGATTGCGACTGGCTTTTACATTTATAAACACATGCCAAAAGAACAAAAAAATAACTCATCCGATGTGTCCACTGATGATTAAAAACTCAGTTTTGCTATAATCCGCGACTTCACAGCGACCTTAGGGTCGCTGTTTTGCTCCATGTATCAGTAAACCGCTCAAACAACGTACCGTTTTCAGACCATTCTTGCTGCTGTAAACCAACTTTCTCTGGTCCGGTATCTGCGGTTTTTTAAGGACCTTTGGTTCTAGGTATTTACTATGTTGGCGCTTAGTTTGAGCGCCTTTAAGATTTAGGATGTCACAATGAGTCAAGAAATTAGCTCTCCGAAAGGTCAAATGCTGCTTCGTACCCTTGCAATGCCTGCAGATACAAACGCCAATGGCGATATTTTTGGCGGTTGGATAATGTCTCAGCTCGACTTAGCGGGCGCGATTCTGGCAAAAGAGATCTCTTGTGGTCGCGTTGTCACCGTTTCGGTATCAAGCATTACGTTCAAAAAACCTGTTGGTGTGGGCGATGTCGTATGCTGCTACGGCGAATGCACTAAGATCGGCCGCACATCCATGAGTGTCGATTTGGAAGTATGGGTCAAACCCGTCAAAGCTCACGGTGTTGGCGAACGCTTCATGGTTTGTGATGCGACCTTCAACTACGTAGCCATTGACAGTGAAGGTAAACCACGTCCGGTTCAGAATTAGTCAACCTACAACGCTAACAGTTAGAAAGGATCTCACATTTTCTGTTGTTCACTTGTGAGAGACACAAAAAAGGCGTTAAATTAACACTTTACCCTACCAATTAAGGAACTATGCTATGTGGTATGTCATCTTTTCACAGGACGTTGAGAACTCGTTGGAAAAACGCATGAGCGTTCGCCCACAACACTTGGATCGCTTACAAAAGCTACAAGACGAAGGTCGCCTTCTTACAGCTGGTCCGATGCCTGCGATAGATTCTGACAATCCTGGTGAAGCTGGATTTACGGGCTCAACTGTCATCGCTGAATTCGCCTCTCTAGAGGATGCTAAAGCGTGGGCAGAAGCCGATCCTTACGTAGCGGCTGGTGTTTACGATAATGTAATCGTGAAACCGTTCAAAAAAGTGTTTTAATTTATGAAAAAATTACTGTGTCTTTTCTTGGTATTTGGTGCTCTGGCTGGCTGTTCATCAACCGATGATAATCAGCGCCAACTTGAGCTTATGGCATCAAACCGAGCAGGAGTCTTGTCAGCGGGCCTCCCTTTAGAGTACGGTCCACTGCAAATAATGCGTGTCTCATCCAACAAAAATGTTGTAGAGATGATGATGATTTATAACGATGGCGCACTCGGTGCAAAGCCGTTAAATCAAGTACTGAATACCAGTATCTATACCTACTGCAGCAACCCAGAAGTTCGCAAGCAAATTGATATGGGCTTGATGTATCGTATTAAAGTACGTAATTCTCGCGGTCAGTTGATGGCAGATGAGTTGGTTTCCGCACAGACTTGTACTCAGGTGAAGTAGCTACAGTAATTTTTGTTGCTTTCGGCATGAGACGATGATTCGCTATTATTGGATAATCTGAAAACGAAAGTTAACAATTAAGAATAGAAAAACGGAGACCACAGTCTCCGTTTTTATTTGCTGTAACGATGTGTTATGCCAGCTCAGCACGGAGCTTCTTCGCCGCTGAAACCAGATTTGCCAATGCGGCTTCTGTCTCCTTCCAGTTTCGTGTTTTCAGACCACAATCTGGGTTTACCCACAAACGTTGAGCCGGAATTTTTTCTGCCGCTTTCTTGATTAAACCTTCAATCCATTCTTCCGTAGGAATGTTTGGTGAGTGAATGTCATAAACACCAGGGCCAATTTCGTTCGGGTAATTGAACTCTTCAAATGCTTTCAGCAACTCCATATTCGAGCGAGATGTTTCAATGGTAATGACGTCCGCATCGAGTGCCGCAACCGAATCAATGATTTCATTGAACTCGCTGTAACACATATGAGTGTGAATCTGAGTTTCTGGTTTTGCACTTGCCGCAGAGACCTTAAACGCATTTACGGCCCATTCTAAGTACGCTTTGTGATCGCGTTTTTTGAGTGGTAAACCTTCTCGAATGGCTGGCTCATCAATTTGAATGATATTGATGCCTGCATCTTGCAGGTCAGACACCTCATCACGCAGTGCCAAAGCAAGTTGCTGCGCAATTTCTTGACGTGTGATGTCTTCACGTGGGAACGTCCAACACAAAATCGTAACTGGTCCAGTCAACATGCCTTTCATCTGTTTGCTGGTTAGCGACTGGGCGTACGTCGACCATTCAACCGTGATCGGTTTTTCACGTTCAATGTCAGCAACTACAATGGCAGGTTTCACACAGCGAGAGCCATAACTCTGTACCCAACCAAATTTGGTCGTTTGAAAACCCGCCAAGTTCTCAGCGAAGTATTCCACCATGTCGTTACGCTCTGCTTCGCCGTGAACAAGCACATCTAGGTCGAGCGCCTCTTGACGTTTTACTGCGTCAGCAATATGTCCTTTAAGTGCTTGGATATATTCAGACTCAGATAATTGACCTGTACGATAAGCGCTGCGCTGCACCCGGATTTCACCCGTTTGAGGAAAAGAGCCGATTGTCGTTGTTGGCAACAAAGGCAAGCCCAATACTTCAGCTTGATGCGCAGCACGCTCTGCATAAGGTGCGCTGCGCTCGGCAAGTGACGCGGTAATGTTGTTTAAACGCGCTTGTACTTGAGGTTTATTCACATGTGTTGCTGTCTTGCGCGCTTTGATTGGCTGGCTATAGGTATCACAAGCGAGAATCGCATTTTGGTCACCATCGAGCGCTCGGCCAAGCAAGGCGACTTCTGCCACTTTTTGTTTTGCAAAGGCAAACCAACTTTTTACTTCTTCGCTCAGTTCTGTTTCCAGTGCTAAATCAACAGGGCTATGTAGCAGAGAACATGAACTGGCAACCCAAAGTTTGTCGCCCAGTTTCTCTTTGACTGGCTGTAGACGCTCGAGTTGGGCACTTAAATCTGAACGCCACACGTTACGACCATTCACAACGCCGGCAGAAAGCACCCACCCCTCCGGTAACTTGGCAACCACATCGTCAAGCTGCTGAGGGACGGCAGATAAATCGATATGCAAACCATCCACCGGTAGCTCTACAATTTTGTCTAGCGTATCGCTTACGGAGTCAAAGTACGTCGTTAGCAGCACTTTTACATCGCTTCGAATCACTTGGTAGGCTAGCTTAAACGAATCAGCCCATTTGCTTTCTAGCTCCAGTGACAAAATTGGCTCATCAATCTGAACCCACTCAACACCTTGACTTGCTAGCTTTGCCAAAATAGCTTGGTAAGCAGTAAGTAAGCGTGGTAGCAGGGTTAAGCGGTCAAACCCTTCTTCGACCTCTTTGCCCAAGTAAAGGTAACTGACTGGGCCAAGCAAAACAGGCTTCACTTGGTGGCCAGCTTGAAGCGCTTCGTTGACTTCTTCAAACAGTTGCGGCCAGCTTACTTCAAACGTATCGTCCTTGCTGAACTCAGGGACAATGTAATGGTAGTTTGTGTTGAACCATTTGGTCATATCCGATGCCGCAGCGCCCGCACAGCTGCAACCCGCCTGAGATTGACCGCGACCCACTTTAAACAACGTATCCAGGTTAGGGAAACCATCAGCGTGACGCTTTGGCACATGACCCAATAGCAACGTGGTCGTCAGTACATGATCGTACCAAGCGAAGTCGCCAGCGGTGGCAAAACTCAGACCAGCATCCGTTTGTGTTTGCCAGTTTTTGGCGCGTAGATCTGCCCCAACCTTTTTAAGCTCAGCTTGATCAATTTCTCCTCGCCAGTATTTCTCCTGAGCGAATTTTAATTCTCTTTTTTCACCAATGCGTGGATAACCTAGTATGTGAGTCGTTGTCGCCATGTCCCTATTCCTTTCTCAATTTTGTTCAATTTGTTTGGGTCAGAGCATCTTTCGGTAAACAATAAGATGTCTGGATGGCTAAACTATCGCTCTCATCTGATATTAGAACAACGTCCATTTATTCAACTTGTTTATTAAAAAAATTCATCATGAAGCGACATGATTCGCAAATAAAAACAACAAATAGACGTCTAGACGTTTACATATCCATTTTTTGTCGTTAAGTTATTTACACGATTGCTATTCTGTTCATAGCGAGCAACAAAGGATGAAAGGAATTCATGATAGAGCTAAAACATTTGCGGACACTCACTTCGCTTCGAGACACTGGCTCTCTAACGGCGACAGCGACCGCTTTGCATCTCACTCAGTCGGCACTGTCTCATCAGATCAAAGATTTGGAGGCGCGAATTGGAGGGCAACTGTTCCTGAGAAAGACTCGTCCGGTGAAGTTCACTTCAGAGGGAGAAATCCTATTGCGTCTTGCAGAAGATATCCTTCCGAAACTCGCAAGAGCAGAAAATGATTTAGCGAGCTTGAAAGAGGACGTCAATGGCCGATTACATATGGCCATTGAATGTCACTCTTGCTTCCAATGGCTAATGCCTGCACTTAGGGAGTACCAACTTGCTTGGCCTAGCGTAACATTGGACTTTTCCTCTGGTTTTGGCTTTGAACCACTCCCAGCTCTATTGGCAGGCGAACTCGATCTCGTTATTACTTCCGATATCCAACCTCGATCCGAAGTCCACTACGAGCCTCTATTCGACTTTGAAATGCGTTTAATTACCGCAACCAACCACCCATTGGCGGAAAAAGAAATTATTGAGCCGCAAGATCTCGCAGATCAAACCATGCTCTCTTATCCTGTTCAAAAACAAAGGCTAGACGTCGTAAAACACTTTCTTCAGCCAGCAGGAATAGAACCTGCGAAATGGAAGCAAGCCGACAACACTCTCATGTTAGTTCAGATGGTCTCTGCTGGATTAGGGGTGGCGGCACTACCCAATTGGGCGATTTCTGAATTTTCTCGCCAAGGTCTTATTACCAGTAAACCTTTCGGCCAAGGCTTATGGCGTCGCTTGTTTGCTGCAACGCGTCACTCAGAGAAAGAAAAGCGTTACTTACAAGCTTTTTTCGCAACCGCGAGGCTACAATGTAAAAGCCACCTTGACGGAATCAAGGTGGCTTAAAAGATTTGGGTTATGAAAGGCTTAGCGTTGATATGCTTTAAATTGGTTAGTCAATGGATCGTACTGATAACCGAGCATATCAAGCTTGCCGACTACAGACTCTACATCCATCTCATACACTGATACTAACTCGTCAAAACTGTCGCACTCTAAACGTAGCTTTTCGTTGACGATACCTAGCAAAATAGTGCTGTCCAGATTACCTACATTGCTTAAATCCATCGCGACTCTCCTCTTCGACAAGGTATATAAACAAGCGTAGTAGTAATCACGCGAATTTAAAGTGAGTGCGATCTAAAACGTGATCACCTTATACCCAAGCACCAAGAAAGCACTTGGATATAAGCTGTCTAGCTTTGTCTTTAGAATAGAGGTTAAGCCGCGAGAGAGAATAAACCTTGCAGGCTCGTCATCGACGCGAGTGCTAGCAACAAGGCAACGCTCAGTTGCACCTTTTCTGGTTTCTTATGCGTAAAAATATGCCAACACCACACAATAATTGAAGAAATTAGCATAGCTAAAGACAGCAAGATCGGCTGTGTCGCAGCGTTTAGTGTGGCTTCATTTAACTGATAAGAAGCAAACAACGTTGCGATGACTAATAGCATTCCAGACACAATGCCCGTAACTGGTAAAATACGGTGAAATGCCTGTAATCTGCTGCGAGCTATCGTAAGCAGCAATTGAGAAAATGACGCCCCAAGGAAAAATATCATTAGCGCCATCGCTATCGATGCTGGCCAGCTTGATTGCTCAAATACTTGAATACTCACATACGCAAAGGCCAAACCATTCGCTAAATGCATCGCCCATAGTGGCCCTTTTTCACGCGTTTTCTTGGTTTGAACCTGAGAATAGAAGTAGAAAATAGCAAACACGATCATAAATGCTTCAATGCGAAGTGACGCAACAGCGAGCCACAATACAGCTACTGCAGGCAACATTTTATGAAGACGTCCTCGCTGACCAGGACAAATATCGCCCTTGATTAGAAGCAAAGTCAGTAGCGCTTGTGCGCCAAATAGCATCGGAGGGAAAGTAACCAGCAATTGTTGAATCATGTTGAATGCACGCTCAAAAGTCATTTTGGGGGGCGATAATATCAAATCAACTATCGCCAAACCACCGAAAGTCGGCCCCCAAATGAGCTAAAACGGTAAGACAATTTTATTCACAGAGAAGCAAGATACTTCAACGCGTCTTCCTGCGTTAAAACTCCACGGTACTCTTCTTTGGTATTACACAATACCCAAGGGAAACGAATGCCGGTTTTAACCAACTCTCGAATAACAGAGACAGGTAAATCCTCATCAACCAACACAAATTCGGTGCTCATTATCTGATTAACAGGACGTTTCCAAATTCTGCTTTCTCGTTCAGTTTCTCGCTCTGTGCCCATCGAGGGCGTTAGGTGTAAATTCACCGTCTCTTTCGTAATTAACCCAACACAACGATTTTCATTGAGAACAACTAAAGGCAAGCTTGGATTCAAATTCATGTACTCCACTGCCAAGGAGAGCGGTTCTCCAGGGTCCATAGACCTGACTTGTTCATGGCTCAAAGATTGCAGCACATCACTTTGCTTAGACTCAATCGCGATGTCAGAGAACAGATGCTCATAACTGTCCGCTTTATCCATCAAATCGACAGGCACGGCAGCAGAAAATAGAAAGCCCTGCATGTAATCGACACCGATTTCTGCCAATACTTGAAGTTCTTGCTTAGATTCCACGCCTTCAGCAACCACTTTTACATTCATTTGCTGTGCAAGCTCGGTGACCATTTTCACAATGTTATAGCTGGTGCTCCCTTTATGAATGTTCTTGATGAATTTTCGGTCTATTTTCAGTAAATCAAACTGCCCTTTTTCTAGATAAGAAAAAGAAGAATACCCAGTACCGAAGTCATCAATCGCGATCTCAATGCCCTCTTTCCGCACTTCCTCTAGAGCTCGAGTATGCTCCTCATCTTGTTCAAAATACGCGGTTTCTGTTAGCTCGATAGTTACTCGCTTAGGGTCTACACCACTGGCTTTAATCAAATCATGCGACCGCTGAAGGATCTGAAGAGAATCCAATTTCGTATTGAGGGAGCGATTGATGGTCACGCCCACTTCCTCGCCATAAATTTCTTGTAAGCGCGGAAAGTGCTTCAACGCAGCTTGGCAGACCACATCATCAAGTGCCGCTATGAGTTCTAGATCTTCAATAATAGCGATCATCTTCTGCGTACAATACGCATCATTTTCATCATAGAAGCGTGCGAGAGCCTCGAACTTAACCACGCTTCCGGTTTGAACGTCGATAATCGGTTGAAAGTAAACGTCCACTAGCCCACTCTCTATTTGCGCCTCCAAAAACGCCTCGAGATGTTGGCGCTTCACTAATTCAGAGTGAAGTTCACTGTCGTAAAAGTTGAAATAGCTACCTTCACCGGAAATAGAGGACAACATTGCTTGCGCTGCATGTGCTAGCGCTTGTCTTGGTCGGTTCGTATCATAGCCAAGGATTGACACACCAGTTTGGCCTTTAACGATAGTGGCATGCATTTTTGTGCCCATTTCATTTCTAAGCTCATTAAAGAACCCTTTCATGGCAATTTGGATCAAACGAACCGGGCTCAACCATTGACAATGAGGGGTCTGCAAGCATACGACAAACACATCCCGAGATAACTGCCCCGCAATACTGGTGTAGCGACTTCGCATAATAAAATCTGCAAAACCTAATTGCTGTTCAAGCAAGTATCTCTCCGAAAACTTGGGTCTGAGTGTCATAACAATGTTGAGTTCTTTATTTCTGCTTTCATTCGCTAAGGTAGCTAATTGGAGTTCAAATTCTTTCCTCGTCGGTAAAAAGGCAGCCCAATCATGCTGTTGTTCACAACGATTTTTCATCCACAACAACGAAGCAGAAATATCCGTAGAAAATCCGAGATAAAGAATTCGT
Source organism: Vibrio sp. 1978 (assembly GCF_033344345.1). Lineage (NCBI taxonomy): Bacteria > Pseudomonadati > Pseudomonadota > Gammaproteobacteria > Vibrionales > Vibrionaceae > Vibrio > Vibrio sp. 1978. The sequence goes on along the minus strand of NZ_JAWPOP010000013.1, from coordinate 22,344 downwards.
CCAGAGTGAAAAGTAAGTCGGTAAATACAAAGATGATGAGCTTGGTTGCTACCGTTTGCTGTTTTGCTCAGCAAGTTACCACACCAACATCCTTCATCATTAATTTGCTGCCACAGCTGATCATAAAACGCTTGGCTATGGTGAGAGGTACTGAATATATGAGTTTTAAGCCCAACCAGATCTCGGTTTTGATAGCCCATTTGTAACTCAAAGGCACGGTTACAACCTAAGATGCGCGTATCTTCATCGGCAACTAAAACGCCTACATTTGGCAAATCAAAAATCGTTTCGAGGATTTTCGCTAACTCCTCGCAACCAGTGATTGTTAATTGTGGAATGATAGTGCCTTGGATAATGCGCTTATTGAGCCTTTCAAAACTAATAGTAACGTGCACTAAGTTAACGTTTTTTAGCATCATGCAACAAGAAAACCGCCCCCGTCCGCCAAAGAGTTCCACTTCTAGAATTCGTTGTTTTAGCGTTTCTTGTTGCCCCATCAGCATATGATCAAACAAGTTATTTAGGCTGGTTACTGGCGTACTTATCCCAAATGCCTTTGCCATTCCTTGCTGATCACATTCGAACTCGCGAGTATCAATATCGTAAGACCACTCTATAACAGGAGTTAGACTGGAAGTCGTTTGCATTTTTGGATGCACTGTTGTCGTAGATTCACTCATACCCTAGCCCCTTTTTTTGTAATTAGCCCAAGGCTCAAAATTCACAGTCAATTCGCGACATTCCAGTTGGGACCTGCCGATCCTCTTTATAGATGGATTGTGTCAACGATAAGCCTATCGACTTAGAACTATTTCCAGAGCAGCTCAGCCTTTTGCATTTAATATGCACTAATTTGATTATAGGCTTTACCCCATATAAGCACACCATTGCTTATACTTTGTATTAAGATTGCGACATTTTTCATGAACCGATCTATAACCATGAGGCTTTCAAGGTGAAATTAGACAGAAAATCGCCGATAGAGCATTGATATTTTTACAAACCAAATAAAACTCGATGAACTAAGCTGGAATAGATGAGTTTGTTATAGATACCTGATAATCAAATCGCTATAATTCGCGCTCCCTGGAACAGAGAGCAAAATATGACCAATAACATCACTCCTATTCATGAGTACAAAAAATACTGGGCAGAGTGTTTTGGTACGGCACCTTTCTTGCCGACCAGTCGCAAAGAAATGGATGCCCTAGGATGGGATAGCTGTGACATTATCATTGTAACCGGTGACGCTTATGTGGATCACCCAAGCTTTGGTATGGCTATCATTGGCCGCCTGCTAGAAGCACAAGGTTTCCGTGTCGGTATCATTGCTCAACCAGAATGGCAAAATAAAGCTGAGTTCATGCAACTTGGTAAGCCAAATCTGTTCTTCGGGATCACTGCGGGTAACATGGACTCCATGATCAACCGTTACACCGCGGATAAAAAGCTTCGTCACGATGACGCGTACACACCGAATAACGAAGGTGGTAAACGCCCAGACCGCGCGACTTTGGTTTACTCTCAGCGTTGTCGTGAGGCATACAAAGAAGTACCTATTGTTTTAGGTGGTATCGAAGCTAGCCTACGCCGTGTGGCGCACTACGATTACTGGTCAGATAAAGTTCGCCGTTCTGTACTGTTTGATGCAAAAGCAGACATCCTACTTTTTGGTAACGCAGAGCGCGCACTTGTCGAAGTAGCACATCGCATCGCAAACGGCGAAGACATCAGCACCATGACCAATATTCGTGGTACTGCCGTGAACTTGCCAGCGGCGCCAGAAGGCTACACGGTTATTGATTCTTCTCGCATTGAAAAACCTCGTAAAGAAGCGTTCGTACCAAAGAACCCATACGAAGTAGAAACTCAGTGTGAAACTAAAAAAGACGAGCCAGTTGCACAACCAATCACGATTCGCCCATCACGCCACGATGCTGCGACGACTGCGGTCCGTTTACCTTCGTTTGAAAAGCTAAGAAACGATCGCATTCTTTATGCGCATGCAAGCCGTGTATTGCATCTAGAAACGAACCCGTACTCTGGTCGAGCGTTACTTCAAAGCCATGGTGATCGTGAACTTTGGGTAAACCAAGCTCCAATTCCATTGACGACCGAAGAGATGGACTTTGTGTTTGGCCTGCCTTACGCGCGTGTCCCTCACCCTATGTACGGGAAAGCAAAAATTCCTGCGTACGACATGATCAAGACGTCTGTGAACATCATGCGTGGTTGCTTTGGTGGCTGTTCTTTCTGTTCGATTACCGAGCATGAAGGTCGAATCATTCAAAACCGTTCGAAAGAGTCTATCATCAACGAGATTGAAGAAATTCGCGACAAAGTTCCGGGCTTTACCGGCACAATTTCCGATCTTGGTGGCCCGACTGCAAACATGTACCGCCTGGGCTGTAAAGATCCAAAAGCGGAAGCGAACTGTCGTCGTCCTTCTTGTGTATTCCCGGGCATCTGTAACAAGCTAAACACAGACCACAAACACACGATCGATTTATACCGCGAAGCGCGTAAAGTTGAAGGCGTGAAGAAAGTGATGGTTGCATCTGGCGTACGTTACGACCTTGCGATTGAATCACCAGAATACGTGAAAGAGCTCGTGACTCACCACGTAGGCGGTTACTTGAAGATTGCACCGGAACATACAGAGAAAGGTCCTCTTGATCTAATGATGAAGCCAGGCATGGGTACGTACGATCGCTTTAAAGAGATGTTCGAGAAATACAGTGCAGAAGCAGGCAAGAAGCAGTACTTAATCCCTTATTTTATCTCTGCGCACCCAGGCACAGAAGACGAAGACATGCTGAACCTTGCTCTGTGGCTGAAAAAGAACAACTTCGAATGTGACCAAGTACAAAACTTCTACCCTTCGCCAATGTGTAACGCAACGTCGATGTACTACTCAGAGACAAACCCTCTGAAACGCGTGAAGTACAAAAAACGTGAAGATGTACCTGTAGCAAAAGGTGAACGTCAACGTCGCCTACATAAAGCGCTGTTGCGTTACCACGATCCAGCAAACTGGCCAATGATCCGTGAAGCCCTAGTCAGTATGGGTAAAAAACATTTGATTGGTGACAAACAAGGCTGTCTCGTTCCTGCAGAAGACATTGAAGCACAAACACCTGCGCAACGTCGTAAATCTGGTCGTCACGGGGCAAACCGCTTTGCAACCAAACATACCAAAAATCAACCAGGCTTCGGTGGTCATTTGAACAAACGCTCTGAAAGCGGTTCAAAAGATGGTAAGCCATCTGGTAACCGTAACGGTTCTGGCAAAGCTACAGGTGGTCAACGCCCTGCAAGCAACGGCCAACGTCCTAGCGGCAACGGTGCAAACCGCCCGGCAGGTAGCAAGCCGCAAGGCCAAGGTCGCCCGCAAGGACAAGGCAAACCAGCTGGTCAACGTAAACCAAAGCGTCGCTAATTATTTAGAGCTTAAATACTAGAAAGGGCTCCAGAGTTAACTCTGGAGCCCTTTTGTTTTGTCGGCTCATTGAGGCATCACTCACAACTCAAACTTTGATTCAATCAATACAAAAAATGGTAAACACCAACCAACTTATTGGAAAAACAAACAATTATTTGATTGACGCAAAACCATAAAAATCTAACTCATTGATTTTTAATTGCTTTATTTTGGTGCGATATTTGCGTAATAGAATAAAACTCTTAAACATGGGCTAACGATGAATAATCCACTTCCCCCAAAAACTTCTATGTTCTGGTATGACAACAGCTATACCTATGAGGAGGCCGTTCAGGCATTTGAAAGCGATGGTACACTGAAATCGCTGAATATCGTTCCAACCACGGAATCCGATGATCTTGCTGGCTCACCCCCAGAGCGCAGTATGTTTTGGGAGGGAGAAACAAAAAAAATCGATCCGCCACCGCCGTCTGAACCAGAGCCTCTCAATTTAAAAACTGAGAAGGAAGCAACGGAAGCATCACCTGCGCACTTTATCCCAGTCCGCTATGCCATCGATCAGCTAGAAACAGAAGAGACACAACCTTTTGGTTTGCCTGAAGAATGGAAAGGCCAAGGCCCAGCCAAACTCAATACCGTTGGTTACACCCTGCGTCAACTGCGCGACGGTTGGCTGTATGTCTATGATGCAATCAACAAAAGCTTAGACGAATACGAAATCAAAGGAACGCAATTCACGCTCTATAAGTTGGGAGAATCAGAAAGCCCAAAATCAGAGCAGCGAGGGACACCACAAGATGCAAAGGCCTTCCTTACTTACGTCAACGGAAGCGTACTATCGATTTGCTTCTCTGAGCACCGCTGGACATGGCACACGTTCATGCGCGTACTTAACAATCCGAGTAATCATATCGATCGCATGCAAACCATTGTTCTGTCCTCAAACGAGAATCAGCACAACATTGCACCAATAGATAAGTTAACCCAAGTCGCTGATATTGAATCTTCTGCCGTCGATGATGGTCGCTTTGCGGATTCTGGCATCGCCACCAAAGCAGATGAAGATGGTTCTGTCTTTAAACCTGTCGCAGTCGAAAGCGATTTAACCTCTGCGATTCCAGAAGAAGAATCAGGCTACTTCGCCGCGATAAAAGATTACGCCGCAGACATTCAAGATATGTCACTGCATTTTGTTGGTGCCGCAAGCCCTTACCGCCTTTTCACTGACCAGTTTTCAAACCAGTGGAACTTGATGCAGACCGCCATGCAACTGTGTATGTTTGGTGCAAGTGACGAGGTAGACATGCCAGCTAGCGTTAAGCGTAACGGCGAAGAGCTGTCGTTTTATACCGACATGGCTGACTATTATGACTCCTCTCACCAACTTGATTTGGCAGAGCAGAACAAAAGCTCAGTTCAGTCCGGCTATCCTGCTAAATTTTCCGCTGGAGCGATTGAATCACACCAACATACCCAAAGTGACATTGCTAAAGCGATACAGGACAAATATCGAATTTCTGCGAGCCGTTTTGGTAAATACGAACAATGGATAGCGACTGAACGCTGGCGTCAGCAGCTCAACTGGAAGCAAATGCTGAGCGAGATGCAAGAGCTGTCAGAACAAAAAGAAACCATGATAGCCCAAGTGGTTTCGGTCAAACGCGACTTTATTGCTGTAATGGAATCTTTGACACCTCATCATCTTGAGAGAACCTTCGACCTATACAGCGAAGACACGCAGTACAGCTTGTATCAACTGCACAAGCAAGCCGTTGAGTCATTTACTCTGGTGATGCAAGAAGAAGACCGACAGTGGGCTGAAAGCCAATGGGAAAAACCAACCAGTTTACTTGCTCTCTATGCCTCAGGGTTTAGTCGTAGTTTATTTAAAGTGATGGAGAAGAATATTACAGAGGCGCTTGATGAACAGTCGATCGTCTCAGACAATCCTGAACCTGATAATCAGTTGATGGACCAGATATCTGATACAAGCAACCGCGTGAATATGTACTCTAAGATCATGGACTTTGTTTCCAACCCAAACACTGCGGAAACAGCCTTTCTCAAAGATATCGCCAAAGGTTTCCAAGAGCTGGATATTATTTTTAAATCTGCAATAGGTGCGCTTGCAAAAGGCGTTGTAGAGTTTGGTGTTAGCATGACCTCACAAGTATCAATTTCGCTGATGCCTGTTTTCGCTAAACCTCTGAACCGTCATAGCTATTATTTATTTGCCGTTATTGCAGAACATATGGCACACAATATGCCCGTAACAATAAAAGAAGGTTACGCTCACGATTTTAAAAAATGGAAAACACGCGTAAATGATTATCTGATTAAGCTCGAAAAAAACGATGCAATCATTGCTGACTTCCAGAAAAATAACCGCAAAGCTGACTCTAAATACACAACAGCTTTAAAAAATAAAAAGACTATTAAGAAGGCTCTCGCTGTAGCTACATTGGAGTACCCGCAGTACATTGAGTTACCTGATGATCTACCTCAAAGAACCATCGAGCTTAGAACGCGGATCGTGATGAATAAGCTCAATGATTTGAATAAACTGTTCGAGAATGCCGGTGGTCTAGGCTTTCTGGCATTAATATTTAACTGCATCGCGCTTGGTGATGCCATGAGCAGTATTCAAGACACGGGGTTAATGTCCTCAGATGAATTTTTGGATATCCAGCAAAAGTTATTTTACACAGTCAACGCTTGGACAGGTGTTCGTACAGGTAAGTTATGGGAGAAAGTGAAGGGTGAACCTAGGTTAAGGTCACATTCATATAATGTCTTAAAAAAGTTAGTGAATAGAAACGAAGATACCTTTAAAAACTTAAACCTTGATGACCTAAAGGTATTCAATAAATGGCTAGCAATCACAGGGGCTTTAGGTGCGTTAGCTTCGGGTATTGAGGCTTACCGTTCTTGGCAGAGTGCTGACAAAGTTTATGGTCAAGAAAAATATCTGCATGTAGCAAATTCCCTAGTATTAACAGCAATGTCAGCTGTCGGTATATTCCAAGTATACGGAGGGTTAACTGGACAATTTGCATTAAACTTATCCTTTGGCGGGCCTATAACGGCCGGCCTGGTTATTCTCACGATTGCATACCTAGCCATCAATTATAAGTTGAATAAACTGAAACAAGATGATTTCCAAAAATGGTTAGATAAACTGCCTTGGGGTTATCACCCGACTCGCACTCAGTGGAGCCAATCTTCGAGCTTACCCGAAAGAGAGAAGCATAATTCAGCATTGGTTCAGCAAGCGCTGTTTGACTTACAATCTATTATTCAACAGCCTACGGTATACCATCAACCTATTGAAAAAGTACAAGCTTACCCAGGTTACACACATCGTGAGTTAATCGGTTTGGAAGTGCATATTCAACTGCCAAGGCGTGCTGCAACGAATGGTATTACGTTGAGAACTAACAGCAAGGCAACAGAAGATGATTTGATGTCAGGCTCGTGGCATCAAAACGCAGATTTAGTCACGCTACAAACTCAAGATCAAGCGAGCAAAGAATCACTGGTGTACAAAGTAACCTTGCCAATTGAAGAAGCAGATCATTACCTTGCAATGCAAGTAGCTTACGATGTGGAAGATGATGCCCCTGCTAAGCGTGAGTATTGGTTCCAAAACGGCATAAAACAGAGTGCAACTTATGGCATTATTTCAGACAATATCAAACAAGACATAATTAAAAAAACACTCACCCCCGCTGTTGGCACACTAGGTTTTCAGGAGTAACCCTTGGCATATTCACCGTTTTATATCACCCCAGAAGAATTGGCGGTTTATCAAGAAGCACAAGAGCAAGAGATTCTCAAAGGGGACAATTTAACAACATGGCATAAGTATGATGTAGAAGAGCCATTTCGCTACCATTACAAGTTAACGGCTTTGCCATTTATGAGCTTCTTATTTGTAATTGTATTTTTGACACACTCAAGTGATACGCTTGTCGTGACCTTTTTTGGCCTTATCTTGTCAGTAATGATGGCCGGGATCTTTTATCTTACGATTGGCCTCGACTATCGCTATGACTATATCTTTTCTGACAAAGGCTTTGTGATGAAGAAGCGTCGCAACATGCCTAAGTGGGCGAATACCGCCACACAAGCCGTTGGCTGGATCGGTGCGGTAGTTTGCGTTTTGATGGTAGCGGTAGTTGGCCCGATGGCGTTAGCTGGAGCGGGCGCTCTTATTTTATTCTCATTTGGTATGTTAAAACGCAAGCCCGATGAACCAACAGAAGTGAGAATTGGAGAGCGTGAAGATTGGTTGTTTGCCGACTACAACAAAAAGCGCAAAGTGATCCAGTTCTACTTTAAGCAGGATAAGTGTGAATATATCGATATGGAACACAACACTATTGTCCGTTCACATAGTAGATCTGATTGCTACGTATTTTTCAAAACTGAAACGGACTTAGAATCGATGGTAAATCAGTTAGCGACGGAATATAAGCTGGATTGTACAGAGGTAGATGACCACAAAAAGCTGTTTGAATCGAAGCCAGAAGCTAGACTGTTTAACATTCCTGTTTGTAATAGAGAATATAAAGCCGATGAGGTATTTGATTTAAGAGCGTCAAATGCCCCGCTTCCTGAGCGTGAATACCTTTACAACGGTAAGTGGCAAACCGAGTCTGAAATCGAACAATCAAAATCTGAACTAACGGCAGCCAAGGTATAAACCTTGGCTTATTTACCTTTTTACATCCCCCATGAAAAGCTTTAGGTTTACTCTGATGTACAAAAAGAAAAATTGGTTCAAATAACGAATTTTTTAACTCGAGGATAGGATAGTAAGCCCGAACCTTTCTATCCTCTACTAAACACCCATTTTGCACTGAGTAAATAGTTACTCACCATGCCTGCCAATATGCCTAAGATCAAAGCCAAATAGACCATCACTCCTTGCGTTCCAAGCGCGAGCGTTACGCCTTTGAACACAATAAAATTCGGCAAAGCACTGATACAGGCACTCGCCATAAATTTTTGCCATTGAGCGAAAGGGTTGGTTTTTTCTGCTTGAGAGAAAGTCAGCCAGCGATTGCCAAGCCAAGTCGTGGTTGCTGCAAACAAAAATGCTATCCCACGAGCCAGCATCAACTCCAGACCAAACCAATGGAACAACACAGAAAAGATAAGAGTGTCGACCATAAAGCCGACACCACCTACCAGAGCAAACCTTGTTAACGAAGCAAACCTTTCTAAAGAAGCAAATCTTGGTAATTTGCGCATTCCGTTACCCAACCACACAGGTGTAGAGTGAGCGTTTCGATTTTGCTGTGAACTCGTTGGTACAACTCAACGCATTTTCATGAATCATGCTATCCACTTGCTGCGATTTACCAATCAGGTGGAATTTCTTCAGATTGTTTAAGTCATTCTTATCTTCAAGCTTTTTCGCCTGACCATGACTATAGAACTGGCCTGAGAACGGGCGCTTACCAATGTAGAAGACTGGAGCGTTGTCATTAATTTGCGCGAAGATGATGCGGTCGCTGCGGCTATCTGCTTTGCCCATATTCAAAACCAACATCGCAATCATAAGCAGCGCTGGCAACACCGCTGCCGTTCCGGTCAGCCATTTGAAATCGTGTTTATCCACCAGCATCGCAATCAAGATACCCAATGCAGGCACACCCGGTAGCACGTAAGCAGGCAAAATATTCCCAGCCATGGTGAACAAGATCATTGGTGAAATCAGCCAACACATCAGGAAGCTAAATAGGCCTTGATGATCAGTTTCAATGGCTTTGAGTACTTTACGACGTTTCCACGCCAAGATAGGCAATACAATTGACCAAGGCGCAGCCGATTGCAGCCAGAATACCCAGATCATCCCACGTGGTTGATCATGAGCAGAGCCATACAGGTCTCCTTCCCAACCGCTGACAACAAAACGCTTAAAGTGCTCGCCAACAATAAAGTAATCAATAAATCCAGGCGTCGCCATTTCAGCCATGATGTACCAAGGTAGAGCAATCGCCAGCATGAGCGCCAACCCCAACACAATTGGAAAACGCTGCCACAAGGCTTTGAAGGCACCGAAGAAACCATGCTGAATCACAAGCCAAGGAAACACTGCGATGCCCATGATCACGATCGCCACCGGACCTTTTGCTAACAGCCCGCAAGCCAAGCCAAAGAAACCGAGATAACCCCACAATCGGCTGTGTTTGTCTTTGCCAAGCCAGCAGTAGTAAAAGCCGACCATCGCCATGGTCATTGCCAATGTCAGTGCCATGTCTGTCATCACTGCACCCGCCGCAATTGAAAAGATGCCACACGTCGCCAATACCAACGCTGCGATGACTGCATTAAAGCCAGCGCGATGCGCCATGGCTGCAACAAAAATAATAGTCGCGACACCCGCCAACCAATGAGGCGCGCGCACTGCGAATTCATTCAATCCAAACAACTCAATGCCATAAGCACTCATCCACGTGAACAGGGGTGGTTTCCCCCAAAAAGGCACGCCGTAATCAAACTGTGGGGTAAGCCAATTGCCTGTTTCCACCATTAAGCGCGCCATTTCGCCATAGCGGGCTTCTGTGGTGTCCATCAAAGGGTATGCGGCAAGTGAAATAAGACGGAGTAAAAGAGCAAACGCCAACAACAACCACAGATGGGTTTTATTAATACTCATGATTACGCGGTTTCTCCCAGTTTAAACTTCATGGTTTGGATGGATTGATGTTTTGCAGGCTGCTCGTAAACAGACTGAACAAGATAAAGAAGGCGTTGCTTGGTCTCGACAAAAATGCGGCCAATGTATTCGCCCAAAAGGCCAATCGACAGCAGTTGCACACCGCCCAAGGCAAGTTGGACGACCATCATGGATGGGTAGCCAGTGACAGGCTCACCAAACGCAACAGTTTTCATCACTATGAATGCGCAATAGATAAAGGCACTGAACGCCACCAATGCACCAGCAAGTGTCGCTAAACGCAAAGGACGAATGGAAAACGAGGTGATGCCGTCCATTGCAAGGCCAATCAGCTTGAGGTAGTTCCATTTGGTTTCACCACAGAAACGAGCGTCACGCTCAAACTGAACCGTCACTTGCTTGAAACCCGGCCAAGAAAAGATGCCTTTCATGTATCGGTTACGCTCTGGCAACGCATTGATGTGTTTAACCACTTTTGCGCTCAGTAGACGGAAATCGCCCACGTTCTCCGGCACATCCAATTTCGCCATGCTATTAAGCACTTTGTAAAAGCAAGCGGCCGAGAAGCGTTTGAACCAAGTTTCACCGTGGCGTTCACTGCGCTGCATGTTCACCACGTCATAACCTTCACGCCATTTTGATACCATTTGCGGGATCAACTCCGGTGGGTCTTGCAAGTCGGCATCAATCACAATCACCGCTTCACCTTGGCAGTGTTCCAGACCCGCACTCATGGCGGACTCTTTGCCAAAGTTACGGCTTAGTGCAATACAACGAACGTCGCTAGAAGATTGAGAAAAGTTTTGCGCGATCATTAGGCTGTCATCTTTGCTGCCATCGTCGACATAAACGATTTCACAGCGTTCTGGCATTTCATCCAAAACGGCGGCTAAACGACGATGAAATTCAGGTAAGACTTCTTGCTCGTTAAAGAATGGCACCACAACAGACAAAACTGTTTTAGGCTCAGTGTGTTGGCTCACCTTTGAAAAGGTTGCAGCGTGAATGTTGAAGGTTGACATGCTACTCTTCCACTAAATCCGATGAATGAATCCAGTCTACAAACATCAACGTGAAAGAGATGTTATTGACATCTTTTTCACGTCCTTAGTGAATAATGTTCGGTTAAGACGAAATCTTATTTTCGAGCACCTGCCCACTTGGAGAGAAATACATGAAACGCGTACTTTTAGTCGAAGATAATCGAGAAATCGCAGGCATGCTGTTCGATTATTTTGAGTGTGCAGGTATGGAACTCGATTATGCAGACAACGGCGAGCTCGGCCTGAAACTGGCGATGGAAAACACCTTCGACATCATCTTGCTCGACCTCATGCTGCCACGCATGGATGGCCTGACCATGTGTAATAAACTTCGCGATGCGGGCAACAACACACCAGTGCTTATGCTGACTGCACTCGATAGCCGTGACGATATGCTCAAAGGCTTCCAACACGGTGCGGATGACTATCTGACCAAACCCTTCGATCTTGATATTCTTGAAGCGCGCATGATGGCACTGATCCGCCGTTACCGCGGCACTGTCGCGTCGAGCAAGTTGGAATATGGCGAAGTCTCTATCGACCAAAAAACGCGTAAAGCTTACCGCCAAGATAAACTGTTGGCGCTAAACCCAACCACTTACACCATTCTGGAAATGCTTGTGAAAAGCGCGCCAGACGTAGTAACACGTGAAGAAATCGCCTTCCAACTATGGCAAGAGAACGAGCCGAACAACGACGTTCTGCGAAGCCACATTTACCAACTTCGCAACCAACTTGATAAGCCATTTGAACAACATGTGCTGATCACCGTGCCGAAAGTTGGCTTCCGCTTGGAGACAGTTGCATGATCAATCGCTTACTTGCTAGCACGCAAAGCACACAAAGTATGACAGGGCGGCTCGCTCTGTTTTTCTCTTTTGTGTCGGTCGTGATTGGCATCTTCTGTTTTTTGTTGATTACCGGCTCCCTGCTTTGGTCTGAAGACCGCGTGGGCGAGCGTCGTATTATGGTCGACAAAAAAGAAGCGATTGAACATTTCCAGTCCCACCCAGAGCAAGGCAGTATTCAGCTTGACCTGCTCACCACCGCATACAACGACATCTCATTGGTTGCCGAGCGCTACCAAAAATACCTAATAGGTCAAAAGCACTTTCTTGATGAAGTAGAAGATGGTGAATACTCGCGCATGGTTTACATGAGTACTTACACCTACAAAGGCGTTGAACATCCCGTTATTCTGGTTTCCTTGATTGATGAAATCGAGATCACCTCAGAGGAATTCATTCTCGTCGTCGCTATGGTGCTGTCCATTGTCGCCGTGCTGGTGTTCCTGTTTGGTAGCCTGCTGCTGCGCTTATCGCAGCGCTTAATTGAACCCGTCAATGCGCTTAAAACCCAACTCGATCATCACCAAGGCGATGCCACGCAGACCTTTAGTGTGCCTGAGGGCTCGGCCAAAGAGTTCCAAACCCTTGCGGATGAGTTGAATGAGTACCGCCACAAAATCAACCAAGTCATCAAGCGCGAGCAAGCCTTTGCACGATACGCAAGCCATGAACTGCGTACACCGTTAACCGTGATGAAAGGCTCAAGCAGCTTACTGGCGAGAAGTGCGAACACGGATTTCCAAAACCGCCAAGTGAACCGAATTCAGGATGCAACGCAGCAGATGTCGACCATGGTGGATGCCCTACTCGGCTTAGTGCGTTACGAGCGTAATGCAGATGATTCACCAGTACGCAGCATCACCGAAGAAGAACTCAACCAAATCATCTTCCAAAGCCAAGCTCAGGCGGATGAGAAAGCACTCAGCTTTAATGTACAGATAGACGGCAACCCAAGAACGCGCGCGACGAATGCCGTGTTGACCATTATTCTTGGCAACCTGATTCGCAACGGCATCGCCGCGACACCATCGGGATCAATTCATATCAGCATGGATGAAAACACCATCTCGGTGCGCGATGAAGGTGAAGGCTTTTCAACCATTCCACATTCTGATGGGCACGGATTAGGTTTGATGATTGTGGATGATTTGTGTCAACGCTATGGCTGGCAATTTAAGATTGGTACACATCCAGAAGGTGGTTGTGAGGCAGTAATTGATCTTGCGTCAGAGCATCAGGAATAACCGAAATGGTTGTACTGAAACACAGACTTTTTATCTGGGTTTAATGGCGTTACACTACGCGCCCTTTTTAACGGCAAGGTCGCGTGGTTGGACACGTCAGCAGTCACATGAAACTCTCTGAAAGCCCGATAACTCAACACAACTTCAACGGTCATACGTTTTTTCTTAAGCGTGATGACATGCTGCATTCTCACTTTTCTGGGAACAAAGCACGTAAGTTTATGACGTTAATGGAAGAGCAAAATCCCGACATCACCACGTTAATAAGCTTTGGCTCCGCTCAATCTAATGCCATGTACTCGCTAGCGGCTCTCGCCCAGATTAAAGGTTGGGCATTTGAGTTTTATGTTCATCACATTCCATCTTGGCTAAAAAGCTCCCCCATCGGAAACTATCGCGGCGCTCTCGATTTGGGTATGAAAATCACCGCCATGCAAGACATCGGTAGCGAACTTCACCCTAGTGAATACATCCACCAGGTACGAAGAGTAGATGAGTCGACATTGCTGATTCCAGAGGGTGGACGTTCCCACCTCGCTGAAGCTGGCATCAAACAGTTAGCACGAGAAATTCTTGATTGGACGCGATTGAGAGGTAAAGAGCAGTTTACGGTCGCCCTGCCATCAGGTACTGGCACGACGGCTTTATATCTTCATAAACATTTAAGCCCACACGGCATAGAAGTGCTAACTTGCCCTTGCGTAGGCGATGCAGATTACTTAACTGAGCAGTTCAACCAGCTCGGTGAAAACAGCCACCCAACCATTTTAACCGTGCGCAACAAACACCATTTTGGTCGCTTGTACGAAGAAGATTACATCACATGGAAAGCACTCTTTGAGCAAACCGACCTCGAATTTGACCTGTTATACGACCCGTATATGTGGCAATGCCTCACCCCTTGGTTGGAAGAGAACACAGATAAAACGGTGATTTATATTCACCAAGGCGGGTTACTTGGCAACGAGTCGATGTTGCCAAGATATCAACGAGAATTTGAATAGCGTGTTCAAATAAAGTTGTTGCTGATTACAGTGATTCCACTATTTGATGAGCGCCAGAATTTCTTTGAATTCAGGTGCTCGGCAATCTTCGACCATTTCATACAAACACATTTCTAACCCAGTGAGCACCACACCGTTAGCGGTTAACTTCGCAAGAGCGAGCGCTTTATTGGCAGCGGTTCGGGAAGAGACACAATCCGTGACTAATTCAACGCGATAACCGGACTGGCGCAGAGAAACCGCGGTTTGATAGACGCAAATGTGGGATTCAATACCGCAAACCAACCAGGTATCAACTTTCGCGTTCTCCACCGCGACCTTAAACGTCGCCTCTTTGCAACCATCAAACGTGTACTTGGTAATAGGTAAATGCGTGCTTTCAAGCACTTCACGAATCGGCTCCGCGGTTGGGCCCAACCTTTCTGGATTCTGTTCTAGCCACAGAATAGGCAAATCTAGTGCTTTGGCGCCCTTTACCAGTTTCGTGATATTTTCAATCAGTGCGTCGCTTTCATGCATTAATGTAGCGAGTTTGCCCTGAACATCCACCACAATCAGGCCCGTGTTTCCTTTCGATAACATTTCCATCTCCTATCTTGTGCGACCACAAACCATACTCAACAAGTTGAGCAACAGTTAATGTATCAGAACCCTTTCATGTTAGAGCAATAAAACCTAGAAAGATGACCTTCGCTCACACATTTGCCCTTAGGTAAGAGTGGTTTGAACTGACTATTTAAATTTCTCTCGAATTAGTTCAATCAAGGCTTTGACTTTATTGGGCAGAAATAAGGCCGAGGGATAAATCAGAGTAAGATGCTGCTTCGGATGCGCGAATTGAGGCAGCACCTCGACCAACAAACCGTCTCTCAGTGCAGGCTTGGAATGAATTTGAGGAATAAACGCGATGCCGTTTCCTGCTATCGCCATCGAGCGCAGCAAGTTGAGGTCATCCGAACGCAACGCCACATGCAGATCTGAATCGAGCAAATCGGCATTGTAACGATTAGTTAAAAGGCGATGCTGCTTAAGATCTTCCACCGTTTTTACTGGCGGATGCGATTCTAGATAGGCTTTTGACGCAACAAAGTGACTACGATAAGGCAAAAGACTGAACTGCACATAGCTGTCATCGGTGACTTTGACCACGCTCGGAAGAAGCTGTAAATCAAACGATTGACGCTTGAGATCGACACTCTCTTGATGGTTTTCAATCTCGACCGAAATCTCCGGATACCGCGTTGTGTACTCGGTGATGATCGCGTTAAACGCGGCAGAGCTCATCAATGCGGAAGGAATGGCTAAACGCACCTTGCCCGTCAGCTCTTGTTGATATTCGTGCATGGCATTTAAACCTTGCTGAATATGGTCAATAGGCTGCCCCACCAACTCAAACAAGCGTTTCCCGTGCTCCGTCAACTCAATGCTGCGTGTTGTGCGAATCAAAAGCTGTACCCCGAGCGATTTCTCTAATTCTTGCAGACGACGACTCACTTTTGAGCGTTGTAGTTGATTCGCCTCTGCCGCTGCACTTATACCGCCGTGAACCACTGTCTGAGTGAATAGGTAAATATCATCAAAATTAACGTTCATTGTCCTATTTTTAGGTCATTTATGTTCGTATTATCATTCTACTGAATTGTGAGTGACTTCTCTATAATCCGCTATCCAATATGTTTAACGGAGCTTGTAATGACGGCTGACCAAAAATTCAAACACTGGATGCGAACTTTGATTGTCCTGTTCATCGTACTATTTTTGTACATTATCATTGCTGACCGCCACGCCCCCTTAACGACCGAAGGACGAGTGCAAGGATACGTTGTCCAAGTCGCACCCGAGGTATCTGGTAAAGTGACCGACGTTCTCATCGAGAATAACCAGTCCGTTCAAAAAGGCGATGTGTTGTTTACGATTGATGATCGTAAATACAAGATAGCGCTTGAACAGGCGGAGCTGTCTCTGCAATCCGCCTATGAAAAAGAAGCAACGCTGTATTCTCAACGCGAAGCCGCTCTTGCCAATATTGCCCGCGCACGAGCGACATTTGATAATGCACACCGCGAGTACAACCGCTTACTGACACTATCGAAGCAGAAAGTCATCTCTCAATCGACACTCGATAATGCCTTTGCCCAAAATCAGGTATCACGTGCAGCGCTTAAAGCGGAACGACAAAACTTAAAAGTCATTGAGGCGCAATTAGGCGACCAAAAAGGTCAAAGCACCGCCGTTCGAATTGCCAAAAACGGCATCGAAAAGGCGCAACTTGATTTGGCAAATACCGCGGTACTCGCTCCCAGTGATGGTGTCGTGACCAACCTGCAACTAGAAGTTGGCACGATGGCAAACACCAACATGCCATTGCTGACATTTGTACCAACAGGATCACTTTGGGTAGCCGCTGATTTTCGTGAAAAATCCGTCGCGAACGTAGACAAGACTTTCCACGCCTTGGTCACATTTGATGCCAACCCAGGTTCAGTGTACGACTTTGATTTAGCTAGCCGCGATTACGGTGTAGCAGCCGCACAACAAACGCCTAATGGCGCACTAACCAAAGTAGAAGTGAACAACCGCTGGGTACGTGATGCACAGCGTACACGAGTGAACCTAACCAGCAGTGAAGAGTTACCACCAGCACTGTTTGTCGGCTCTCGCGCTACCATTGTTTTATACCCAGACAACAGCATTTTCTGGCAGTGGATGGCGCAAGCACAGATTCACCTCGCAAGCTGGTTCCACTTCATTTACTAGGCGGCGACAATGAAAACCTTACGAATTTGGTTCGGCTGCTCTTTAGGGCTCGCGCTAAGCATGGTCTTTGGTTGGTCTTACGGATTTTTTGCCATCATGATGCCGTTGTTTATATTAGGCAGAATGGACCACTTTAATCTTTCGGCTCTATTGACCGTATTTTTCTCTGCGGTGTGGACAACCATACAAGCCACATTTTTGCTGGAATACTTGCAGTTTCATCCAACATTAATGACCGTAGCCGTCGGAATTATGATGCTGTTCAAGTGCATTGCAATGATGAACCAGAAAACCTATTTGTTTGGTTACATGGGGTTGTTGGTGGGTTCAATTGTGTTGAACTTTGCCAGCTATAACTTCATGGATATTGAAGAGTTCAACGTCAACATGTGGGTGATGGCGTTCAGCAATATTTTTGTTTGCGCATTCGCGTATTGGTTGTTCCCGGAGCCAAAATCCCCCGCCGAGCACATTGAGATGTCGACTCCAGTGAAAAGCGATATTGACTACATCAGCCAAGTTGCCATGGGTTGGGTAGTGGCGATGGCGGCATTTATCGTATTCCAAGTAGCGGACTTATATGACTCGCTATCCGCACAAGCTTCCATTTTGATCATCCTAACCCCAATGACTTTAGCAGGCTCGCTCGCCATGGCAAAAATTCGCATCATCGGCACCGCACTAGGCTGCATCGCAGGAATGGCTGTTCAGCTCATATTGGGCAGTTGGTATGGGCATGGGCTACTCTTTTGGCTCGCCTTTACCATTGCAATGGGGCCATTCTGCTTGTGGCTCACCAAGGGGCAAATTAAAGCTGCTATCGCGTTTTCTGCCATGTCTGCCCTATCGGTTCCGCTGACGACCTCATTGGTGCCAGAACAAAAAGACGCGTTCTTTTCGATCTTGTACCGTTTCAGTTCGATTTTCGTCGCGGTTCTACTCACCGCGATGGTGATGTGGGTAGTGCATCACTGGATTCGTGTGATGTTGCTAAAGCATCCTGAGATGAAGAACGTGGAGTTGAATTAAACCTGACCGAGGCTGGAAACGGGAAATGTATGCCGCTCACTTTACTGTGAGCGGCATTTTTATTTAAAACGGTCACCCTGAACATCGAGGGACGAGCGTGATTCAGGATCTACCCACCGAGTGCTTTGAAGTGCGAAAGTTATCGTCATTTCCTAGCGAGCTGTAATCAGATTCCTAGTCTCGTCTAGACTCGCTGGAATGACCCTCTCTTGGAGCAGATCCAATACCTAGGGTTGTGGCGAGCAATGTATCTTCCAACATCCGTCATCCTGAACAGCGAGGGACGAGCGTGATTCAGGATCTACCCACCGAGTGCTTTGAAGTGCGAAAGTTATCGTCATTTCCTAGCGAGCT
>NZ_JAWPOP010000013.1:0-3835 GCF_033344345.1 Vibrio sp. 1978 | reverse complement strand
GTAACCCGATTCCTAGTCTCATTTAAACTCGCTAGATTGACCCTAATTTTAGTTCATGGTGCGGAGCCTAAGTATTAATATCAACCCACCAACTCTTTACGAATGATCTCCGCACCCGCACTTAACGCATTGAGCTTAGCGGTCGATACTTCACGAGACAAAGGTGCCATACCGCAGTTGGTACATGGGTAAAGCTTGTCGGCATCAACGTACTTCAACGCCTCTCGCAATGTGTTCGCTACTTCTTCTGGCGTTTCAATTTCGTTGGTAGCGACGTCAATCGCACCAACCATCACCTTCTTACCGCGAATCAACTCAAGCAACTCAATAGGCACTCGCGAGTTATGACACTCAAGCGAGATAATATCGATATTTGACTGCTGCAATTTAGGGAATACTTCTTCGTATTGTCGCCATTCAGTGCCTAGCGTTTGCTTCCAATCTGTGTTCGCTTTGATGCCGTAGCCATAGCAGATGTGCACTGCAGTTTCACATTTCAGCCCTTCAATAGCACGCTCTAAACACGCAATGCCCCACTCGTTCACATCATCGAAAAACACATTAAACGCAGGCTCATCAAACTGAATGATATCGACACCTGCCGCTTCAAGCTCTTTCGCTTCTTGGTTGAGGATTTTTGCAAATTCCCAAGCCAGCTTTTCACGGCTACCGTAATGATCATCATAAAGTGTGTCGATCATCGTCATAGGGCCTGGAAGCGCCCACTTGATAGGTTGCTTAGTTTGCTGACGCAAGAACTTGGCATCTTCAACAAACACGGGCTTTGTGCGGCTTACTGGGCCAACCACAGTCGGAACACTTGCTTCATAACGGTTGCGAATAGTCACCGTTTTGCGGTTTTCAAAATCTACGCCGCTTAAATGCTCAATAAAGGTCGTCACAAAATGTTGCCGAGTTTGCTCGCCATCACTGACGATATCAACGCCTGCCAGTTCTTGTTCTTGCAAAGTGACACGTAGCGCATCGCGTTTGCCATCAATCAGTTCTTCACCTTGCAGTTTCCACGGTGACCAAAGTTTTTCTGGTTCGGCCAGCCAAGAAGGTTTCGGTAAGCTGCCAGCCGTTGAAGTCGGTAATAGTGTTTTCATCGTCATTCCTTTCTAGATTCTCGTTATCTTTTACGCGTAATTTGCAGACCATTGTTCAAGCACAGATTGATAAGGTTTGATGAAATGCTCCTCGGCAAATTTCCCTTGTTCAATCGCCAGTTGGCTGCGCTCTTCTCGGTCGTAAACGATTTGAGTTAGCGAGTGGTCTAGGTTTTTTAAGTTTGGCTGGTAGCAATTACCGGCAACCGCGTTGGCATTGTAAATCTCAGGTCGGTAAATCTTCTGGAATGTCTCCATCGTGCTAATCGTACTGATAAGCTCTAGGTTTGAATAATCGTTCAACAAGTCACCGAAGAAGTAGAATGCCAACGGTGCAACGCTGTTTGGCGGCATAAAGTAGCGCACCTGTAAGCCCATCTTCTTGAAGTACTGCTCCGTCAACGAAGATTCGTTCGGCTGATATTCAAAGCCCAAAACAGGATGTTGATTTTCGGTGCGTCGGTATACCTTGTTGTCCGATACGCTCAGACAAATCACTGGCAGCTTTTTGAAATGCTGTTTATAAGACTCAGAATTAACGAAAGCTTTGAACAGTTTGCCATGCAAATCACCGAAGTTCGCTGGGATGCTGAACTGTGGCTGGTTTTTGTTGTGGTCCAACAGCAAAACGCTAAAGTCGTAATCACGCACGTATGAAGAGAAGTTGTTGCCCACAATGCCTTCGATACGCTCGTTAGTGTTGTGGTCAACAATGTTAGTTTTGAGCACTTCAATCGATGGGAAGGCTTCTCCACTACCTTGGATATCCATATCAACGGAGATGATTTCAAGTTCAACGGAGTAGCGGTCACCTTGCGCGTTATCCCAATATGCCAACGCATTAAAACGATTATCGATCATTCGGAGCGCATTGCGCAGATTCTCTCGGCGGTAGTTTCCGCGAGCCAGATTAGCAAAGTTGGTAGTGATTCGCGTGTTGTCTGATGGTTGGTAATTCTCATCAAAGCGAATGCTTTTGATAGCAAATGTGAAATCGTTATTCATCGTGAGTTGGTATCCTATTTCCTTAGATAAAGCAGACTTTTCCTAACTCTGTGCATGGGGACATTTTTTGTTTTTTGGTTTTCCCAATCGTTAGGTTGCGCAGCGTTCACGACGAACAGTTCGTACTAAAAACGGTGGTCGCAGTGCCTAACACCAGAGCAGTCCGTTTTTTATACTTGCTTCACGAGTTGAGTAATATTGGTATTGTTTCACATTGAACATGAAGGAAATTCATAGTGGCAGTTCCAACCCTGAGAGAGCTATCGTAGATACTGTTTTTCATTGACACCAATACACGTAACTTGGCGAGCATATTGCCAATATGTGTAATTAAGAAACGGATAAGGGATTAGCAGTACGTAAACCAGTTTTAAGCCGAGAAAACGCATTGTATGAACAAGGCACCAACTGGAATATAGGACAGCGTAACTTAAATAGTACTTTTCACACTCCATCGTTTATTCAAGCATTCGTTTAATTAGAAGTACGTTACATTTATATTCTCGGAAACATGATTATTTAATTATCTTATTTATTTCTTTTTCTATCTTTACCATCTTAAACGTAAAGTTTAATTTCCTGCTGTAAAAGCACATATAACTTCATACACGAACATGGCAACTTCATTGACGGACTTTATCACTAAACTATTACATTAAGCTCTAAAAAATAATAACAAAAAAAACATAAACCACTGTTTTAATTTGAATTAAACCCATAAACCCGAGATAACCACATAACGATACTTTACTTAATTTGGTATAACAAAAACCCTAAAAATAACATGGCTAACATTTATAAAATTCACTTTTATCAATAGAAAATCTCAACACAACATTAGAAAATTAAAATTAAGCAATAACTTAAAAAGACAAGACTTAATAACCAAATTCTTATTTATTATAGTTGAGTGGTGAATTTAAAAACTATGAGACATTAATCCCACGAATCTATCCTTTTTCTTTTTTTAATAAAAAACAAGATGCACTATTTCACCGCTCATTTATTGAGCTTGAATTTATAACCTGTCCATAATTATAAAGTGCCCATCAAGATGGTTTAAAACAAAAGTCTTTATGGGCTGACTAATAGGAAAAAATAATGGAAAAACAGCATCTTTCCGCGAGTATTATCGCACTCGCTTTACTTGGTTCTTTAGCACCAGCACATGCTGAAGATACATTGAAATCTTACACTTCGACATTGCTTCAGCTTGATGATGGTGATGCACGCTCGAAAAAAATCCGCTTAATTTATTCTTTAGAAAATGTCTGGAACCAATCTTTGCTACCAAATGGCGCTAAAGAAGCCAAGTTGATCCTAAATGGCGGTTCTGGCTTCGACATGACTAATGTTCCAAACAAAGAACAAATCTATGGTTTTGCTACTGGGGGAGATTACCGTTACACCGTTCCAACGGCTTTTAAGCTGGCACTGAGCTATTTAAATGGCGCCCCCTTACGCCACATGAGCCATGCTCCAGAAAACACCATTGCAACGGCATCTGTCAGTGAGTCTCTAGATTTTAACCTTGGATTCAGTGCTTCTACTTCTCCAAATATTAGTGGGGGAATCTCCTGGAGCAACCGTGTAACGTACGACCAGCCAGAGTTTCAAACGGTTGCCGATTTTAACCAAGCTAACGGTAACTATTCACCCACGAGCTATTGACGACGGTTTACGCTAAAAATACTGGCGCCTGATAATCAACTTTCAACATG
>NZ_JAWPOP010000139.1:0-1115 GCF_033344345.1 Vibrio sp. 1978 | reverse complement strand
ACAACGGTGAAGAGTCACCGACAGAGCAACGCCAAGCCGAAGCCTTTACCAGCTACTTGCGCCATGGTTTTGCGGAGCTATCGCAAGAAGACAAAGCCCAACTTCGTGCTTTAGGCACAGCAACAGGGGCTGGCGGCGGTTTTACCGTACCAAAAAACTTTGTGAATCGCGTGGTTGAAAACATGGCGGTGTACGGTGGTATCGCGAACGTCTGTCAGGTTATCAATACTCAAGATGGCCGCGCGATGCCTTGGGCGGTGTCCGATGGCCGCACTGAAATCGGTGAAATGCTGGCCGAGAACCAAGAAGCGGGTAAAGGCGATCCGAACTTTAGCCAGGTTGAGATTGGTGCGAAGAAAGGCAGCTCTAAAATCGTACTGGTCTCGAATGAGCTACTGCAAGACAGCATGATTGATATCGATGCGTTTGTGGCGCGCCGTATCGGTCAGCGTCTTGGCCGTCTCGAAGCTAGTCAAATCATCACGGGTGATAACACGGGTAACAACCTGAATGGCTTGAACCTACAGGTTCAACTGAAACAAGAAGCGGCGGCAACTTCTGGTGTGTCTTACGCGGACTTGATCAACTTGAAACACAAAGTGGACCCAGCGTATCGCAACAGTCCAAACACGCGCTGGGCATTTAACGATGACACATTCAAAGGCTTCAAGCTGATGAATGACAGCAACGGTCGCCCGCTATGGTTGCCAGCGATTGCCGGTGTTGCTCCGTCAACCATTGATGGTGACCAATACGTCATTGACCAAGGCATTGCGGCAGCGGGCGCAAGTGCGAAGTCGGTGTTCTATGGTGACTGGATGTCGTTAGTTCTCCGTCGTGTGACGTACATGAACCTACGCCGTTTAACAGAGCGTTACGCTGAGTTTGACCAAATGGGCTTCATTGGCTTCCACCGTTTTGATGTACTGTTGGAAGATGTTGCAGCCATCGCCGCGCTAGAACACGCAGCGGCTTAATTCTAACCATTATATCTAGCCCACCGTTTGGTGGGCTTTTTTATGTAATAAGGAATTGAACATGGCAACCACGAAAGCCAAGACAGCAGAGATCACCAAAGAGTCGACAGAGACTTCGGAGCAACCAAACGGCAATAC
>NZ_JAWPOP010000138.1:0-1123 GCF_033344345.1 Vibrio sp. 1978 | reverse complement strand
TGCCGCGCCTAACGCACTTTCGATATGTGCCGACAACTTGCGAGTTTCGCTGTCTTTGGCTACTTCAGAAAGTGAAGACGCAAACAAACGGGCGGCATTGAGCGGCTGCATCAAGTCGTGACTCACGGCCGCTAAAAAACGCGATTTCGATTTCGACTCCAAATCCGAACGCTGCGTCGCTGCCACCAACTGTTTGTTGAGTTGCTCCAACTCTCTGGTGCGCGCGCGCACTCGCTCTTCTAACGTTTCATTGGCGTCTTTCAGCGCTTGCTCGGCATCGCGGAATACGGTGATGTCCGTAAAGCTCATTACAAAACCACCGCCGGGCATCGGGTTGCCCTGCACTTCAATCACTCGTCCATCAGGACGCACACGGGAAGAGGTATGTCGCGTACCTTGTTCAAGGTGATACACGCGGCGGCGTACGTGGTCTTCTGGATCGCCGGGGCCACACAAACCTTGCTCAGCATTGTGGCGAATCACATCAGCAATCGGTCGGCCGACTTGAATCAATCCGGGTGGGAATACAAACAGCTCTAGGTAACGCTGGTTCCACGCCACCAGCCGCAGTTGTTTGTCGACCACCGCAATCCCTTGGCCGATATGTTCAATCGCCCCTTGGAGTAATCCGCGGCTAAAGTCGTACAACTCGGATGCTTCATCAACGATGGTTGCGACTTCTTCAAGCTGCATATTTCTGCCTTGCAACGCAGAAGTAAGTACTAACTTAGCGGAAGAGGCACCAAACACCCCTGCCAACACGCGCTCAGTGTGACGAATCAACGAAGACGGCGCTTGTTGGTTCGGTAACAACTCCTCTCGCTGCTGGCTCCAATAGGCTTGGAAAGCCACTTTCACCCGAGTGCGGCCAACAAAGCGCGAGGCAAGCATTTCCAGCTCAGCCACGGTAACTCGACTTTGGTACAAGCTGATGTTTTCGCTTTCAGGCAGCGGTGTTCCGACAAAAGACGCCGACTGTAAGCGCTCACTTAGGCTTGGACGCGTCGCCAGAGACACCGCGACAAAACACACCGCGTTCGCCACCACACTCATGATCATGCCCCAATCCGAAATCGCAATGTCGAAGCTCGACAGCATCTCTGGCGGCGTGATTAACCAAATC
>NZ_JAWPOP010000137.1:0-1126 GCF_033344345.1 Vibrio sp. 1978 | reverse complement strand
CATCAGACCTTGGCTATCCACTTTGATAGCCCGGTCATAATCCAACACTTGCTCTCGAAGTGGCTTATCTGCCTCACTGCGGATTGGTGATGGATTACGCCAGGAAGCATCTTTTCCCCAGTTAAGCTGCGCACTTAATGCCGCGAGCCAGTTTCGGTCAGTCATCTCAGCAACGCGAAAACCAACCGTTGCCAGCGCTTGAGAGAAAGAAGCCCGAAGCGCGGATGCTCTACTCAACTCACGCTCCGTCGGTATAGGATTTTCCAAAGGCAATTTGCAGGTGACGATCAGTTGAAAGTTGCGTACCTGAGTCTGGGTCGATTCTTCTATCGGTTGAACCGTGCCCCCATCGAGGAAATCCGCACGTTTGCGAATAGACGCCCTGAGCAATGGATCGGATTGACGATGCCGTAAGCCCATCATTCGCTGAATGTCGGTTTGAATATCAGGCGAGGCGTACAGGCCAAATTGCAGCAAAGTGTCTTTTGGCCAGTCGTTGTTGAGTAGAACATTAACCCTGTCTGCAACAGACTCATCACCACCGGGCAATGGGTCACATAGAAAACCAAAGCCAACACTCTGGTCTTCCATGAAAAACAGTTGCTCATCGTCGGAATAGGCCAATACTGGCAACAGCTCAGAAGCGCGTTGCCCTGAATACAAAGAGGCTTTCATTAACGCCCCTCCAACCAAGCAGAAAGATCATAAGGACGGCCTCGGCTGATGCGACCATCATTGGCGACAATGAAAGGCACACCTTGAATGCCCAGGATTTGAGCCGTCACCAAAGTACGCTGCATTGGTTCTAAGTTGCAGGCATCATCCTGTTCTAGGTTACCAATCCGGCCATTCAGCAATGCATCGGTGGCCGCTTTTTTGTCACGCGCACAGCCAAGCTGGCGAACCTGACGCTCTGAATCAGGACCAAGCACTGGCACAGGGAGTATTTGGAAGGTGTATTCTTTGGTTAACGGTAAAGCTTGTTTCAAAAGCTCATGGCAATGCGGACACCGGGGATCAACAAAGACCACCACTTTCTTTTTGCCTTCGCCCAGCGTCAGTGGGTTCAAATCATCCATTTTTAAGCCAAGACGACTTAAGTCCAGCGTGTTTCCCGCTTCACGAA
>NZ_JAWPOP010000136.1:0-1127 GCF_033344345.1 Vibrio sp. 1978 | reverse complement strand
AATTCTATCGAATTTAACTTCTTATCCGTTTTTAACGAGAACCTAGGCGAGCACCTTCAACCCGTGCGAGCCCTTTACGAGTTGTAATCTTATCCATGTTTAAATTCTACAAAAAACAGAAATTTAAGCGCCTTCAGAGTACGCTGATGACTGCGTTTCTTGTCCTCAGCATTACGCCTCTTACCATCACTGCGATTTTTTTCCTGCAATCCCATAGTAAAGATCTGCAAGAACAGAGCACTTCACATCTGCTTTCTGTTCGTGATACCAAACAACAACAGATCCTCGACTACTTCGAAGCGCAAGAAACCGAAGTCATGGGATTTGTACGCTCTGAGCTCGCGTATGCCAGTGGTGGTCGTTTTTACGGCCTCGTCAATGCATTTAGCCGTTTAGGCAATGATATTGAAGAAGCACGTGAAAATGCTCAGCAACGTTATATCGAAGGCAGCGGTGACCAAATCAAAACATCGATTTTGCCGGAGTCCTCAAATTATGTCGGCAGTGAGCGTTATCGCTTACTCCACAAACGTTATCACTGGGCATATCTGGAGCTACTCAAACGCTCAGATTTTAATGATATTTTGCTGGTCGATATTAACGGCAACGTGACTTATTCCATCACCAAAGACGACAACTACGGTACTAACCTACTAACGGGGCGCTACAAAGACTCGGCATTAGGTAAAACCTTTAAACGTCTAGCTGATGACGTCAACGAACGCCGCAAAGTGAATGAAGATTATACGCCCGTCATTATTTCTGATTTTGAACTGGAACATGGTCGACAAGTCGCTTGGCTTGGTGCACCTATCGTTCAGCAAGGCTATTTGCACAGCTATGCTATGTTCCGTTTACCAAACAACGGCATTACCAAGCTGATTGCAGATAAAAACCGTGAATCGTCCATCAACACTCTACTGGTCGGCAGCGATCAGCAACCACGTACGATTAATACCAAGCAAGACAGTATTCAAAACAGTCTTGAAGTCATCGATAAAGCTTTAGCGGGACAAACCGACGTTGGCACCTACACCAATGGACTTGGCGAAGAAATTATCGCTGCATTTGCCCCAATTCAAACACGCGGCATTACATGGGCGCTCGTGGTTCAACTTCCAGAAAAA
>NZ_JAWPOP010000135.1:0-1130 GCF_033344345.1 Vibrio sp. 1978 | reverse complement strand
AAGGGAAGTTTTATGAAAAGAATAATTTTAGCGTCCACGCTAAGCGCCCTAAGTTTTGGTGTGATGTCAGCGACGCTTCCGACTGACTTAAACTGGCAAACAAACTGGGATGAGCCTCAATATGGCTCTCCTGAAGCAAAGCGTGGCGGGACTTACCGCACTTTCATGTCGAGCTTTCCTCAGACTCTACGCAGTGTTGGTCCTGATGCAAACTCTGGTTTACGTTCTTTCATCTTGGATGAAACGCCAGGGTTGGTGGTTCGCCACCCAGATACGCTTGAATTCATCCCTGAGCTAGCCAATGAGTGGGCATTAGCGGGTGACAATAAAACGGTTTATTTCAAACTAAACCCACAAGCTAAATGGTCGGATGGCAAGCCAGTCACGGCAGACGATTTTGTTTTTATGCTTAAGTTTTACCGCTCGAAAGACATTTTAGAGCCTTGGTACAACGACTATTACAACAAAACGGTTGCTGATGTTATCAAATTTGACGATCACACCTTCGCCGTGAAGGCCGCGAAAGAGCTCAATCCAGAAGAGTTGTTGTTGAGAATGGGGGCGCTACGTCCTCGTCCTGCTCATTTCTATGCGAATCCGAAGAAAGACGAGAACGGTGACGGCATTCATGATGATTTTGTGCGCTACTACAACTTTAAAAGTGAACCAACCACCAGCGCTTATTACTTAGCCGACGTCAAAAAAGGTAAAAGCGTTACCTTTAAGCACGTAGGTGAGGACTGGTGGGGTTATACCAATAAGTACTACGAGAATCGCTATAACGTCGACAAAATTCGTATCACGGTTATCCGCGATAGTGATATTGCGATGAAGCACTTCGAAAAAGGTAAGTTGGACGCATTTGGATTGGTTTTGCCAAGTCTATGGCATGACAAATCCAATACTGCCCCTTATCAAAAGGGTTATATTGAGAAGTTCTGGGGTTACAACCAATATCCAGTTGGTGCTGGTGGCGTTTGGATAAACACGGCCATGCCTCTACTTGATGACTTAAACATTCGCAAAGGGATTACTTACGCGACAGATTTCGACGGCATGATCGAGAATGTTATGCGTGGAGACTACAGCCGTAAACCCAACCCAACGGGCTTTGGGCATGGTAAGTACAC
>NZ_JAWPOP010000134.1:0-1133 GCF_033344345.1 Vibrio sp. 1978 | reverse complement strand
TCCTAATTTCAGTTTATTTTTATGGCGCACAAAATCATTTATTTTACTTATGTTTCTTGTTGTATTGGTCATTATCACTAATATTTGGCGATAATAACCAATAGCGCTCTGTAATAAATCAATTGAAATATATAACCATATGAATTTATTGAGGTAAATGTTTGGCACAGCGTTTGCCTAGAGACAAAAGAAGTAAGTCAGCACAACTTGCGGAACTGGTTAATTTTTTGTTAATTTTATTGGCTTTGAATAGACGGTTATTTGTGGCTAGTCACCACAGAAAAACGCAGCTCTCTTACTTTACTTGAAATTGGCCTCAGCAAGCAGGCAACGAACACGGGTTCCTAGCCTTGAACTGCATGATTTCGTTTCAAGTTAGTTGAATGATGTAACGGCCACACACCATGTTGTTAGTCGCTACAGAAGTACAAATATCTTCGTCTATTTCAGATGCAATGAACTCACCGATTGCTCACAGGGAGTACTTGCTAACTCATTGAGCATTATGCTTTTTGATGTCGCATTTAGGTTGAAAAACCAACAAGAGCATTCGGCTGAATACAACAATAAAAAAGGATTTTTGATGTTAGCAAAACCCATAGTACGTTGGCTTTTACCCTTCGTTGTCGTCGGCGGATCTTACGCTGGATATGCCGCGATTGCAGCGACAGCACCGGAGAAAGAGTCAACAAAAGAAACCATAACCGAACCCACAGTTCGAGCCTCTTCTCTTTTTCCTACTGACCATAAAGTCGTGATTACCAGCCATGGCGAATTGGTTCCATTCGAAAAAACACACCTTTCTGCTCAAGTCAGCGGTGAAGTGATCAGTTGGCACCCTAATTTTGTAACCGGTGGCATCGTGAAGCGTGGGGAAGTGCTATTTACGATAGAAAGCGATAATTATGAAGCGGCCGTACTTCAAGCTGAAGCGGGTCTGGCTAGTGCTCGAGCATCGTTAATTGAAGAACAAGCAAAAGCGGAAGTGGCGAAACGCCAAGCGAAGAAACTTAGCGACAAGCAAGTAACCGATCTGTACTTGCGTAAACCTCAGGTGCTTAGCGCGCAAGCGCAAGTGAAGTCTGCTCAAGCCGCTCTCAAACGTGCAAATCGCGGCTTGGAAGACTGCCGAG
>NZ_JAWPOP010000133.1:784-1133 GCF_033344345.1 Vibrio sp. 1978 | reverse complement strand
ATCATTTGGATTGGCAGCAAACAAGCCATAGAGCAGCTCCATCGCGGGCTCTGGTCTGCCTTGCAACATCATCACTACTGCAATATTGTTGTTTGCCTCACGGTCTGATGCGCCATTCTTCTTACTGTCATTAAAGTGAGAAATTGCACCATCATAGTCTTTTTTACGCGCAAGTATTTTGCCTTTTAGAAGGTAGTAATCACCCTCTGGACCGCCATTATCTAAATACTCTTCTAAGTAACGTTCACTCGCATCGTAATTGGATTTTAAATATTCAAGCTTAGCTAAGATATAAATAATATCTGGGTCTTTAAGATCCTTTTTCTCTAGAGTGTTTATGTATAACTCA